>JACDZG010000029.1 GCA_013426805.1 Chromatiaceae bacterium | reverse complement strand
ACATTAAAATTTCAACGTATTAGAAAATCGCAAATTATTCCTATTTAGGGTATAGCGGTTCACCAGCGCGATAGGCAGTTGCGCCGGAAGCAGATCCAGCGATTGGATGCCCAGGTGCTGCAGGCGCTCCTGGTGCCGCTGCCGCTGGGCGAGCCAGCCGTGGACGCTGTGGAAGCGTAAGGCCTCCTCAAGGTTGCCGATCGGTGCCTCCAGTGCCCGATCCAGGGCGGCCTCGCGCAGGTCGGCGACCACCACCAGATGGCGGCGGCGCAGGAGTTGGGCGGCCTGCTCCAGGCCCTCCTGATCCTCGTCCCGACTGTTGGTGAGGATCACCACCAGGGCACGCCGCGGCATGGCGGCCAGCAGGGTGCGGGCCGCGGCCAGCGGGTCCGCGGCTTCCAGGCTGGGTTGCAGGTCGTAGACCGCCTCCAGCAGCCGGTTGACCGTGGCGGGCTCCTTGCGCGGGGCGAACCAGCGGCGCGGTCCGCCATAGGTCATGAGTCCGACCGCGTCCCCCTGGCGGACCGCGACATAGGCGAGCAGCAGCAGGGCGTTCAGCGCCTCGTCCAGGTGGCCGCGGCCTTGTCCGGCGTCGCGGTGGCGCATCCGCCGGCCGCAGTCGAGCAGGAACAGCAGGCGTTGATCGCGCTCATCCTGATACTCACGGGCAATGACCTTACGCATCCGCGAGGTCGCTTTCCAGTCGATCTGACGCAGGGAATCCCCCTCGCGATATTCACGCAACTGGTGGAACTCGGCCCCGCTGCCGCGGCGCTGGAGGCGGCGCACGCCGAGTTGAGCCAGTTGATCATTGGCGGCAAGCAGGGTGTAGCGGCTGATCTCGGCGAAGTTAGGAAAGACCCGCAGCGTTTGCGCCGGCGGCAGGCAGCGTGTGCGGACCCACAGCCCCAGGGGTGAGCGGGTGGCGACCGCGCATCCCGTGACGGGGAAGTCGCCGCGCTCGGGTGGGCACAGGCGGTACTGGACCTCGGCCTGTCCGCCGGGTGGCAGGCGCAGATCAACGGGCAGTCCCTGTGCATCGAACTCGGCCGGGTGGAGGTCGTGGACGCGCAGTCGCAGCGTCTGCGCGGACGGGTTGCCGACTTCCAGCCGCACCGGGCTCCAGACGCCCAGCGGCAGGGTGCGGCCCATGCGTCGGCGCAGCAGCGGGTCCGGCAAGCGTCGCAGGGCGAACAGGTCGGCCAGCGCGACCCCGGCGATCAGCACCCCGCCCCAGTGCCAGAGGGTCCAGGCCCAGGGCTGCCAGGCGGCGGCGATGCCGACGGCGGTCCAGGCGGCGAGGGCGATGACGAGGGGGGGGCGGGGGGTCATGGGGGTAGTGGAGAGTGGAGAGTAGCGAGTGGCGAGTGGGCAGAGGGGCGGTCCGCGCAGCGGACCCTACGAACGGGGCGCCGGCACGGCCGCCAGCAGGTCGCCGAGGACATCGTCCGGTCGGTAGCCTTCGATTTCCAGATCGGCGGTGAGTTTGAGGCGATGGCGCAGGACGGCCGGCGCCATCGCTTTGACATCGTCGGGAGTCACGAAGGCGTTGCCCTCGGCCAGCGCGTGGCCGCGGGCGGCCCGGACCAGGGCGATGCCGGCGCGCGGTCCGGGGCCGGTGTCGATGCCCTGCCAGGCGCGCGCGGCCCGGATCAGGCGCACCGCGTAGTGCAGCACGCTGTCGTCCAGGCGCAGGCGCGCCGCAACCACTTGTACCGCGGTGATGTCCTGGGTGTTCAGCACCCGGCCCACCCGCGAGGTGTCGAGTTGGTCGCCGATCTGTCCGTTGGTGACCTGGCGCACCAGGTCGAGTTCCTCCTGCTCGCCCGGGTAGTCGATGAAGATCTTGAGCAGGAAGCGGTCGAGTTGGGCCTGGGGCAAGGGATAGGTGCCCTCCTGCTCGATCGGATTCTGGGTGGCATAGACCAGGAAGGGCGCGGGCAGGGGCAGCGGCTGGCCCTCGATGGTCACCTGCTGCTCCTGCATCGCTTCGAGCAGAGCCGCCTGGGTCTTGGCCGGGGCGCGGTTGATCTCGTCGCCGAGCAGCAGGTTGCAGAAGATGGGGCCGCGGCGGATGCGGAACTCCTCGGTCTTCATGTCGAATAGGGCGTGTCCGGTAACGTCGCTCGGCATCAGGTCGGGCGTGAACTGGATGCGCGCGAAACGGCCGCCCACGGCCTGTGCCAGGCCGCGCACCAGGAGCGTCTTGCCGACGCCCGGCACGCCTTCGAGCAGACAATGTCCGGCCGCCGCCAGGGCCACGACCGACTCCCGGAGCACCTGGCGCTGTCCTACCAGCGCTCGCCCAACCGCGGCCTCCAGGCTTTGCAGGTGCGCGGCGGCCTGGGCGACCGCCTCATCCAGTCCAGTGTCCGATTCGCTCATTCACGCCACCTCAGGCGATGTCCCGTCACATTTGTCCGATGGATCAAGCCGCCGGCTTGAGTCTGCTGGAGGTCCAGCACAATCTGCCACTAACCACTAACCACTCGCCGCCGCCCGGCCCCGTGCCGGAGCGCCTTGAGGACCTTGGTCTGCTCGATGAACTCATGGGTGTCATCGGCCTTGGTCGTCAGGGCGGCACGCACCTGTTGCGGCAATAATCCGCTGGCCGCGGCGATGCCGTCGATCTGATCGTGCTGCGCCAGTTGGTGCAGTTCCGGGCGGCGCCGTTGCCAGACCGCGAAGACCTGCCGCCGTGTCGCCTCGACCAGTCCGGCGGCGCGCCCATGACGCCAGAGGAAGGCCCCGGCGGCATCCAGGTGCTCGATCAGATCGCGCCGCCGCCGGTCCGGGGCCTGCTCCAGCGGTCCCAGCCGCGCGCCCAACGACCAGACCCACACCAGCACCAGGATCGCCGCCGCGCTGATGCCTGCCGGTGCCGCGGTCCACAGTAGGGTCCCGAGCCAGGGAACCGCGCTGTCATAGAGCAGCCAGACCTTGCCGCCGGGGGCCGGTTCGACCAGATAGGCGAGAAACAGGGCATGATCGTGGCGTCCGATCCGGTTGTTGGTGAGGAACAGGTGGTCGCTGGACACCGTGAGCATCCCCGCGCCGACCGGCAGTCGCACCATGCGCGTTCGCCCCCCGGCAATGATCTCGGTCGTACCCGCGACACCCGCGGCTTCCAGGTACCAGTCCGGATGAAAGGCGACGCTCAGCGGTTCGCCGCCCGGCAGCCAGGGCGCCTTGGCCAGGACCTGATCCCGGTCCTTGCCGGAGGTCGCGTCGGCGTCCTCTGCGGTCTCCCGCAGCCTGATCCCGAAGGCGCCCGGCAGGTCGTCCGGATCCGGGGCGGCAGCCGGAGCTGCATCATCGGACGACGCCTGCGCGTCGTCGTCTCCATCGTCCCACAGGTCGACCGCTTCCACCACCAGTCGGCCGCCGTCCTGGAGCCAGGCGCGCAGTGCCGCCTGGCGTGCCGTGCTGAGCGGCCCCAGGCCATTGACGACCAGGGTGTCGGTGACGGGTGGGAGTTGCCGCAGCAAAGCACGACCGGCACTGCTTTCCGCCGGGATTCCCAGGCGGGTGAGGAAGCGCTCGGCCGCGAGCATGGGATTGCGGCGGGCTGCCGCGGCGGCACCGATCGGGATCTGCTGGGTCCGACGCTCGAAGTTGGTCAGAAACCAGGCGGTGAAGGCCGCCATGCCGATCAGGATCAGACCGGTCAGCACCAGCGCCAGGGGGCGTCGTTCAGGCGCCATGGTCGGCTCCGTCCGGTCGCGGCGCGATCGTGCCGGTCCAGCGCAGCCAGGCGGCGAGGTGCGCGCTGATCCGGTCCGGGTCCGGCGCCCGCCGCGCGTAGGCCAGCGCCTCCCAATCGCGCGTCAGGAGTCGTAATGGCGCCAACTCCGCGGCCTCCAGATGATGGGCCGCCAGGCGCAGGACCTCGCCTTCGGTGGCGCCCTCCGGGATCGTGACAGTGCACCGCGACAGGTGCGCGATGCTGCCGCGATAGAGCAGCGCCAGTGCACCGCGTGCGTCCCCGGCGGCGAGGTGCGCGCGCACCGCGGTGGCCAGGTCGACCGGGGTTGGGTGAGGGTCCGCGGCCGCGGCTGCCGCGCGGATGACCGTCGACGGCTGCCGTCGCCGTCGTGCCGCGGGCTGCCAGTCGCGCAGGATGCGGCGTGCCAGCAGCGCAACCGCGGCGACGGCGCAGATGACCAGCAGCCACTTGAACAGCGGTCCGAGGAGCAGCGCCAGCTCGCCCAGCCACCGCAGCCAGGATGGTGTCTCGGTGGGCACCTCATCCGGTTCGGTGATGGGCGCCCAGAAGGTGAGTTCACGGGTGCGGCCGAAGGTCTCGTCGGCGAGGACGTCGGCGATGATCGCGCGCGCCCCGGCAGCGTCCGGCCAGGGTGTCGCGGGCGTCGCGGCCTGCAGTCCGCCGCCTGGCCAGGTCGTCGCCAAGCCGATCAGCAGGGCGCCGACCAGGGCCATGGTCAAGGGTCGGCCAGGTCCGGGATGTCGCTCCCGTCGGCCTGGTGTTCCGGCCCGGGGTGCCGATCCGGTGGTTCCCGCCTGGCGAAAGGCGAGTTCCAGATCCCAGGCTTCCAGTTCGGTGCGGCGGCCGATATAGAGCGCGAAGCCGCCACAGACATAGAAGGGTGCGATCACCGAGGCGGCGAGCAGGTAGAGCGTGCTGCTCAGCCGGTAGGGCCAGGAGTGCCCGTCGGTCACGGCGGCCGCCAAGTCGATGTTCGGCAGGCCCGCGGGGATCAGAAAATACAGGCCGAGCAGCAGCCCGCCCCACAGGATGGCCTCGAAGTGATAGCAGATCAGGGTCAGCCAGGCGGCGGTTCCGTCGCCCTCGCTCAGCACCCGACGGCGGCGGTGCACGGCCGCCCCGTGCAGCCCTTCCAGCAGGACGATGGGCAGGTTGAACGAGCGGCTGACACTCAGCCGGCGCCAGAGCAGCGAGGGGAGCAGGCGGCGGGTCCAGGCGGATCTGAAGATGGCACCGGCATTGCGCAGCGCCACGGGCTCGCCGAACAGCGCGCGGCTGCTCCAGTATACCAGCGGGGCCTCGTAGAGCGGCTTGAACCACCAGACCAGTACGAGCCACCAGTCGGCCTTCCCGCCGACCAGGGCCAGTGCGAGGAGAGCCGGCGGCAGTGCCCCCAGCCACCACAACAGCCAGAGGGTCGGAAACCACTGACGCGCCAGAGTGAACCCCAGATCCACGCCCTCCCAGGGGCGGCGCGGGCGCAGGACCGCGGCGGCCCGGTCAAGCTCCATGACGGTCACCCCTGCCGGCCAGGCTCAGATAGCCGGCCACCAGTATCCAGCCCACGGCGCCGACCCCGTACTTGACTTCGGCCGGCGCGCCGCCGGCGGACCAGAAGGCCTCCACCACCGCGGCCAGCAGCAGCATCAGCGCGGCGCCGCCCACCAGCACCACCGCGTCCCGCGCATTGGCGCGCAGGGCGGCCAGACGGGTGCGGCGTCCGGGAGCGAGCAGCGCCTGGCCGAGCAGGAGTCCGGCCGCCCCGCTGATGGCGATGGCCGTCAGCTCATAGGGTGCGTGACTGCTGACAAAGGGCCAGAAGGTCGACTCGAAGCCCAGTCGGGTCAGGTGGCCGGCCGCAGCGCCGATCGCGAGCCCGTTGAACAGCAGAATGGTCACGCTGCCGAGCCCCAGCAGCAGCCCGCCGGCAAAGGTGCGGAACCCGATCCCGATGTTGTTCATCACGTAATAGCCGAACATCTGAAAATCAGTGTCCGCCTGGCGCTGCGCGGCGCGTCCGACCTTGCGGTTCGCCGGGTCGTACAGTGCTTCCAGATCGGTCACCTCACTGCTGTCCATGAGGCTGTAAATCAGTTCACCATCCTGATGGCAGGCAACGCCCATGATCGCCATCGGCAGGAACAGCAGGGCCGCGGCCAGCCAGAAAACCGGCGCATGACGGCGCAGGGTGCGGGGAAAACCGGCCGCCATGAAGGCCAGGGTCGGCCCCAGCAACCGCGGTCGACGCTGGTAAAGATGACGGTAGCCGCGCCGGACCAGAGCGTGCAGTTCGGCGATCAGCCCCGGGCTGTAATGGCGGGCGCGGGCCAGGGCGTAGTCGGCACAGAGGCGGCGGTAAAGCCCCGGAAAACGCACCGGCATGGGGTCTGGCCGGCGGTGATCGCGGCTTTCCAGTGTGTCGAGGAGTTGCCGGTACTCCTCCCACATGCCGGCCCGGTCCGCTACGAAGGGTTGTTGTCGCACGGTTCAGCGGCCTCTGGTCAGCCAGCTTGCGTAACCGGCCACCAGCGCAACGGCGGCTGGTCCACGCGGCCAGGTCTGGCCATCCGCGGCGGGGGGGAACCGGGCGAGCAGGGTTTCGGCCAGTTCGATCCGTCGCGCCGCCGACAGCCGCGCCGCCCGTTCGTCGAAGGCGAGGATCGCCTGTGCGGCGGTCAGCGACAAGCCGGCGGGCGGCGGTCGGGGGGCCGTGTCGCGGTGTGCGGCGAGGGCTGCGGCGAGGGCTGCGGCAAGGGCCGCGGGGCGGGCTACGGGGTCGTCCGCATGGACGACCAGGGTGCCGGCCGCCAGATCGCCGAGTCGGCGAAAATCCCGGTCGGCCAGGGTGCAAACCAAGCCGACACCGTAAAACAGCGGCAGAAAATCGACGACGCGTAAGAGGTTGCGGATCAGCGACGCGGGCAGCCCCACCGGGGTGCCGTCGTCGTGGACCACCAGTAATCCCAGCGCGCGTTTGCCGGGGGTGGCCCCGGCCCAGACTTCGAACACCACCGGATAGAACCATTCGAGCAGGAAGCCGCCGATCAGGATCATCCCGGCCCCGAGACCGGCGAAGGCCGCCAGCGGGGTGAGGGCCAGGTAGACCAGGAGTCGAATGCCGCCGTCGACGGCCAGTGCCAGGGCGCGCGCCGTCGGGCCGGCCGGGCGCAGGCCCAGGTCGACACCTTCCGGGGTCTCGTTCAGACGGACGGTATCACAGGGCGCCCCGTCGGCAGGTCTTGGGCGGCCGCGCGTGACGAAGCGCGCGCTGGTCGGGCGTTGCGTCTCATCCTGCGAATCCGTTGTTGCTGAAAGGTGCCATCCCTGGCCCTGGATTGCGGCATCCTGCCGGAATGACGAGGGGTGGTGTGCTCGCGCCTTCAGGTTGAACGGGGTATTTGGTGATCCAGTAAACACGCTGTTCAGGCGGGCGGCTGCCGGGTGTTTGCTGGTTGAACCAGCGGCGAGCGTTCCGTGTCGCTCTGAAACAACGCCAATGCGAAGCGTTCAGTGATGAGGATCACGGGGTGCCCGCCGATGATGATCCGATAGGTGCGGAACACCGATTCGCCGACATCACCGTCGGCGTCCCGGTCGACACCGACGTCCAGGACCTCCCGATAGCTCTCCAGCCCGCTGTCGCGGATCAGTGCGCCAATGCCGATCTCGCGGTTGATCAGGCGGCGGCGAAAGTCTTCGGGAATCAACTCCGTGCGGATCAGCGACAAGGCTTCGGCAAAGGCGCGCCCGCTCTGGACGCCGCGCAAGCGGGCATCGCGAACCAGGCACTGGGATCCCGGTGTCAGACCGATCCAGGGCACCGCGGCCTGCGCCGTCTCGAAGCGTTGCTCCAGGGTGTCGACGGCCACTGGTTCCCAAAAATAGGCTTCCAGGATCTTGGTGACGGTCCCGTCGGTGACCAGGAGGGCGCGCAGGAACGGCGGCAGGGCGGCGAGCGGGATCGACTCACCCCGGTCGTCGCGGATCTGACCTTCCGCGACGTAGCCATCACAGCGGAACGGCGACATCGACGGGTCGTCCAGCGGACGACCATAGTAGCGGCGCATTAGCGTTTGGACCTCGGCAAAAGACCGGCCCGGATCGTGGGCCTGGATCACCAGCGTGGACCAAGACTGTGCCCAAGCGCAACCCGGTGGGCCAGCGAAATCCACTGGCCCTGCGCTTGGCTTGCCGTGCGTGAACGTGTTTTCATTACAAATAAGTGTCCCGTGTGGGTGATTACTGAAGTTCCGCGTGGTTTTACCATCTCGGATGTTGCAGTTCGCGTGTTTTTCACGCAAGCTTACACACCGGGTCCGACTCTTTCGGTCAAACCGTTCGCGGTTGGCCAGGAGCGTACAATCGGATCTTGCTTCCACCGGGTGTCTGTCGCAGCGTTGCGATGTAACGGATGCAGTGTGGGGGATTCGGAAAAACCCGAACCTGTGGTATAAAAAGAGAGCCGATTGGCTCAACCTTTGGAGATTCTACCGATGACCAAGATCGTCAAGCTCGCTTCCCTGTCCGCCGCTGCCCTGATTGGCGCCTCCCTGCTGAGCGCCTGCACCGACTCCACCGCTCGTGATATGGCTCAGCAAGCCCTGGACGCCGCCAAGGGCGCCCAGGCCTGCTGCGACGCGAACACCGAGCGCCTGGACCGCATGTATCAGAAAATCATGTCCAAGTGAAGCCTGTCGGCTGAACTGCGCCGGCTTCCCACAAGTTGCGGGAGGCCGGTGTTTTCCTTGACCGCGCGTTCCACCGCCTGCCAGTCCATCGTCAACCCATCCGCGTTCGCCACCGACTCCGGTATCACCGCGCGCGCCGCCTTGCGTTTCGATTCATTGTCAATGTGGACCTCCAGATAGAGGTCATTCCCCAGCCAGCCGAGTTTGTAGGGTTGGTCGACGATCGTCACCACCGTACCCTCGCTCACCTGCGGGAACAATTCCTCGATCCCCTCGTTGTTCATGCGGATACAGCCGTGGCTGACCTGCATCCCCAGACCCCAGGGTTTGTTGGTGCCGTGGATCAGATAGCCGGGAACCGACAGCCGCATGGCGAACTGTCCCAACGGATTGTCGGGACCGGCGGGCACCACCGCCGGCAGGATGTCACCACTGGCCGCATGCTCGGCCCGAATCGAGGCCGGTGGCGTCCAGGTCGGGTCTTTGACCTTCTTGGTGATGGAGAAAGTCCCGAGCGGCGTACTCCAGCCCTCACGCCCGATGCTGATCGGGTAGCTCTGGATTTCGTCCGGGTTGCCGGGCGGATAGTAGTACAGGCGCATCTCCGGCCGGTTCAGCACCAGACCGCGGCGCGGGGTGTTGGGCAGCACGAAGAAGGTCGGAATCAATACATCGCTGCCGTCGCCGGGTACCCAGATGTCGACCTTGGGGTTCGCCTGGTCCATATCCTGATAACCCAACTGGTTCTGCCGTCCGATGTCCAGCAGAGTGTCGTGGTTGCGGCTCTTTACATAGAAGGGCACGCCGATCACGCTATCACCCGGGTGCGCCAGCCGGAAGGTATCGGCCTGAACCGCGGGTGCCCAGCCGTGGCCGAGGCCGAGACCCAGGGCCGCCGCGGCGGCCAGCCAGCGCCCGCCCCGGGTCCTGGCGGGCGCCGCGGCACGTGGTCGATCCCGGTCGGGGTGTTTGTTTATAGTCAGATTTTTCACTCTGTTACCTCGTAAGCATGATGAAGAAATTGTCGCGATTGTCGCACGTCCGCAATATCGGGGTCGCGGCCCATGTGGATGCCGGCAAGACCACGCTGACCGAGCGCATCCTGTTTTACACCGGCGCTTCCTATAAGATCGGTGAGGTCCATGATGGGGCCGCTCACATGGATTATCTGGCCGAGGAGCAGCGTCACGGCATCACCATCACCGCGGCGGTCACCAAGGCGCCGTGGCGCGAACACCTGATCCAGGTGGTGGATACCCCCGGTCATGTCGACTTCACCATCGAGGTGGAGCGTGCCATGCGGGTGCAGGATGGCTGCATCCTGGTCCTGGACGGGGTGCGCGCCGTCGAACCCCAGACCGAGACGGTGTGGCGCCAGCGGGCCCGCTTCAATCTTCCGGCGCTCTTTTTCATCAATAAGATGGATCGCCCCGGTGCCGACTATCGGCAGGCATTGGCCGCCATCAGGCAGCGTCTCAAGGGTGAACCCGCGCCGATCACAGTCCCGCTGCCCGACGCACAGGCCGTGGTTCATTTGATCGACCGGACGCTGATTCGTTTCATGGGCGAGCAAGGCGAGTTGCTGGAGACGCAACCCTGCCCCGACGCCCTGTGGGCGCACCTGGCCGCCGACCGGGAGGCCCTGGGCCTGGCCGCTGCCGAGTTCGATGAGTCCCTGATCGAGCCGGTGCTGGCCGGCGAGACGCCGGAGCCCGCGGCCCTGCGCGCCGCCATCCGCCGCGGGACCCTGGCCGGGCGCTTGTTTCCCTGTTACGGCGGCAGTGCCTTGCGCAATCTCGGTGTCCAGCCGGTGCTGGACGGGATAGTCGACTTCCTGCCGGCCCCCCCCGACCGTCCGCCCGCCATCGGCCGCCGCCCCGACGGCAGCAGCGAGGAGGTGGTGCTGGGCGGGGACGGTCCCCTGGTCGCCCTGGCCTTCAAGGTGCAGCTCTGGGATGGACGGCGCCATGTGTTCGCCCGGATTTATCGCAATACCCTGAAAGCAGGCGACCCGGTGGAATTCGTCGGACCGGACGGTCAGACCCGCCATGAGCAGGCCGCCCGCCTGTTCGAGGTCGACGCCGGCAAAAAAACCAAGGTCGATCAGGCCGAGCCGGGTCAGATCGTCCTGATCGCCGGTCTGCGCTTCGCCACGACCGGAGATACCCTGTGTGCTCCCGGACACCTGATCGGCCTGGAACGGATCGAGGCGCGCGCCCCGGTGTTGGGCCTGGCCATCGAACCGGGCGCCGGGACCGATGAGGAACGCCTGCTGGAGGTCCTGGACAAGGTCACCCAGGAGGATCCCACCCTGGCCGTGGAAGAGGACCCGGAGACCGGCCAGCGCCTGCTCAAGGGGATGGGCGAACTGCACCTGCAGATGGTTCTGGAGCGGTTGGGGCGTGAGTTCGGGGTGCAGGTGCGCAGCGGGCGCCCGGCCGTGGCGGTGCGCGAGACCATTCGTCGCGGCGCGGCGGCCGACGCCTTGTTTACGACGCCGCCGCTGCCCGACAGCAAACACCTGGACCTCATGGCGCGGGTCGCGCTGGCGGTGGAGCCGCTGGCGCGCGGTGCCGGTACGCGCGTGGACGTGACGCCACGGGTGCTGCCCGGGGGCGCTGTCCTGAGTGACGAGCAGCGCCGGGCCATCGCGTCGGGTCTGCGCGGCGCGCTCGAATCAGGCCCGCTGCAAGGCGCCGCGCTCATGGATCTGGCCGTTCAGGTCCGCGAGGCCGAGTTGTTCGGCGCGGGCTCGACCCCGGAGGCATTGGCGGCGGCCGCCGGCAAGGCATTGCGCAAGGCGCTGGAGGAGGCTCAGCCGGTTCTGATGCAGCCGGTGATGGCGCTGGAGGTCATTATCCCGGAGGCCAACCTGGGGGCGGTTCTGGGCGATCTGCAGGCGCGGGCCGCCCTGATCCTCGACACCCGCACCGGCGACACCGCCGACGGCAACGCCGCGATTCGTGCCGAGGCGCCGCTTGCCGCGTTGCTCGGGTATACCACGACGCTACGCAGTCAGACCCAGGGACGCGGCCAGTTCAGCATGGAGTTTCTGCGGTTCGATATTCCCTGAGGGGTCAGCGCCGCACCAAAAAAAAGCGCGACCTGAGTCGCGCCTTAAAGTTACCACCAAAGGAGGATGGAGGAGTGCACTGAAGCGCGTTCGCTTCAGTACATCAACAGTTTCTTATATACCGGTGCACTTGTCAAGGCTTCCGTAGTCTGATAATGCGCGCGAGGGCACATTTTCGGTTCAGCGTGCTGCCAAGTGTCGGTGTGACCGTTTTGGTTCCGACAACACTTTAGTTTAGTTGGTTTTTCCTGCGTTTCGTCAGCCCGCTGGTGCCGTCTGTCGGAACTGGAGTGACTCGCGATGCTGCCCCTCCTGTTTGCCTTGCTCGGGATCGCGATCGGCGGGCCGCTGTTCGGTGATTGGTTCGCCTCCGCGCTTGCCGGACTTGCCCTTGGCCTGATCCTCGACCTGCGTCGGCGCGTGGCCGTCCTGGAGCGCGCGCTCGGACGCGTGCGCGAGGGTGTGCCGGCGCCGCGGTCGACGACTGAACGGACGATTGAACCGGAGGCGCCACTGCGGTTTTCGCGGTCCGCGCCGCCGACTCGCACAGTCGCGGTCGCGGCGGCCGGCGCCGCGCCGGAGATCGACATCCGCGCGGAGTGGGACAGGCCCACCGATCGGCCCGAATCAGCGCGCGCCGCCGTCGCTGTCGCCGACGCGGCTGAGCCCTGGTGGGTCTTTGCCCGCGACTGGCTCCTGGGCGGCAACCTCATGGTGCGGGCCGGCGTGGTCGTGTTGTTCTTCGGCGTCGCCTTTCTGCTCAAGCTCGCCGCGGAACACGCTTTGCTGCCCATCGAGTTGCGGTTGAGCGCGGTCGCCGTCGGCGGACTCGTGTTGCTGTCGCTCGGCTGGCGCCTGCGGCAGTCCCGGCCGCGCTACGGGCTGGCGCTGCAGGGCGGCGGGGTGGGGCTGTTCTATCTCACGGTGTTCGCGGCCCTGCGACTCTATGCCCTGATTCCGCCCGGCCCCGCCTTCGCGGTCCTGGCGGTGGTGGCCGCCGGTGCCGCCGCCCTGGCCGTGCTCCAGAACGCCCAGGTGCTGGCAGTGCTCGGCGCCGTCGGCGGCTTTCTGGCACCGGTGCTGACCGCCGCGGGGACGGACAGCCATGTCGGTCTCTTTTCCTACTATTTGGTGCTCAATCTCGGCATCCTGGTGATTGCCTGGTTCCGCCCCTGGCCAGCGCTGAACCGGGTGGGCTTCGTTTTCACCTTCGTCATCGCCTCCTTGTGGGGCTACCGGTTCTATCGGCCGGACCAGTTCGCCGGCACCGAGCCCTTCCTGATCGCCTTTGCGGTTCTGTATGTGGCCGTGGCTCTGCTGTTCGCGCGCCGCCAACCGCAGGACTCGCGTGAGCAGGTGGATGCGAGCCTGGTGTTCGGTGTCCCGCTGGTGGGGTTCGCGCTCCAGGCGGGACTGGTGCAGCAGTATGAGTACGGTCTGGCCTGGAGCGCGTTCGCCGCGGCGGTCTTCTACATCGGTCTGGCCGGCCTCGGGTTCGTACGCCGCGGCGTCGTGCCGCGACCGCTGACCGAGATCTTTCTCGCCATCGGGGTAGTCTTCGCCACGCTGATCGTGCCCTTGGCCCTGGATGCCCGCTGGACCGCGGGTCTGTGGGCCTTGGAGGGGGCGGCCATGGTGTGGGTGGGCGGTCGTCAGGGCCGGGTCGCACCCCGTCTGTTCGGCTATCTGTTGCAGATCGGGGCGGCACTGGCCTTGCTCCTGGCGGTCCGGGAGGCGCCGCCGGATTTGCCCATGCTGAACGGCCTTTTCCTTGGCGCACTCTGCGTCGCGCTTGCCGGGCTCTACACCGCGTGGCACCGCCAGCGTCACCAGGACGCGGTTGCGTGGGAGGCGCTGCTGTATCGGCCCTTCCTGGTGTGGGGACTGCTGTGGTGGTACGGCGCCTGGATCACCGAGATCGCCGACCAGGTGGGCCAGACACCGCGGTTGGTCACCGCGCTGGCGCTCTGCTTCAGCGCGTCCGCGCTGCTCGCCGATCGACTGCGCCGGACGCTTCCCTGGCCGGACCTGCGTTGGCCGGCCCGCGCACTGCTGCCCCTGCTCTATCTGCTGTTGCCGCTGGCCGGCTGGTTGCTCGAACATCCATTCGCGGGCTGGACACTGGCCGGCTGGGGGGCGGGATTGTTGGGCCATCTCTACCTGCTCCGCCGCGAGGAGGACGGGATGGTGTCCGAATCCGCGCTGCTCGCCCTGCTGCATCAGGCCGGGCTCTGGCTGGTCCTGATGCTGCTCGCCTGGGAGTCCGCCTGGCGGCTGGATCACTGGATACAGGGCGCCGACACCTGGCCGTCCCTGGCCTGGGCACTGATTCCGGCGGCCGGGATGCTCGTCTTGCGGCAGCTGGGCGGACGCCTCCCCTGGCCGGTATCGGCGTACCCGCGGCTGTATCGGGAGCAGGCCCTGGTGCCGGTCGGGTGCTTCCTCTGGGGCTGGGTCCTGGTGTCCTGTCTGGTCAGTCGGGGCGACTCCACCCCCTTGGCCTATCTGCCGCTGCTGAACCCGCTGGATATGGGCATCGGGCTCGCCTTGCTGGTGCTGGTCGATTGGCTCTATCGGGTCGACCTGGACGGCAACGCCGCGGCGCCGGACCGGCCGGTCTGGCGTTGGTCCTTCGCCCCCTGGGCACTGGGACTCACGCTGTTTCTCTGGCTCAACAGCGCCTGGTTCCGGACTGCCTATCACTGGCTGGGTGTGGGTTTCTCACCCGCGGCCATGCTCGGTTCCCAGACCGTACAGGCGGGACTGGCCGTGCTCTGGGCCTTGGCCGGGCTGATTTGCATGGTCCTGGGCCACCGTCTGGCGCAACGCCGGGCCTGGTTCGCGGGCGCCGCGCTCATGGGCGTGGTGGTGCTCAAACTGTTCCTGGTCGACCTGTCCAGTTCAGGCACCCTGGCACGTATCGTCGCCTTCCTGTCGGTGGGTGTACTGCTCCTGGTGGTCGGCTATTTCGCGCCGCTGCCGCCGCGCGCGAAGGCGTGATCCTAGGAAGCGCAACGCATGTCCGACACTCGGGTGGTCGAACAGACACCATGATTCACATCCACCTGGACCAACGGCTTGCCGTCTGGGTCGACGATATGGACGGCGCAGCCGATGCAGGGGTCAAAACTGTGAATCGTCCGCAGCACTTCCAGCGGCTGCTTGAGGTCGGCCAGGACATGGCCGCGCAAGGCCTCTTCATAAGGCCCGGGCGCGCCGACGAGATCACGCGGTCCGGCGTTCCATTGGCTGGCAACGACACATTGGTAGTTATCGATCAGGCCTGAGACACGATTGAGCTTCACCCAGTGACCCAGAGCCCCGCGCGGTGCTTCGGTGAAACCGAACCCCACCTGCACGGGCCACAGATTAGGTTGTTGAAGGCGCGTAAAGGTGTTGGGATTCCAATAGGCACCCGCTTTGTTGTTGTAGTAGAGCTGATACCATCCGGCGTAGGCCGCGGTGCCCAGGGTCCTGTCGGCTGCCCGACCGGCGATCTGATCGGCGATAATCTTGGTCTCCAGCACGCGGCAGAAGATTCGCCCCAGGGTGGAATTCAGCTGCGTGAAGGTGAGCCCCAAACCGCCCTGCGCCGTTGGATTGATCCAGAATTGCTGAACATATCCGCGGACCAGCTTGTCCGTGGGTTGCGCGTTCGCGGTGCCGCCCCGTGCGTGCATCGTCAAAATATGCGCCAGCGGCCCGACTTCCATCGGCTGACTGTCGTAGCGGGGTGACTTGATCCAGGAATACCTGGCATTTTCATCAAGCATGTATTTAGAGGTGCCATCGGGATTACGGCCTTGATCAGGCAAGGGTCCGTCATAATACAGCTCGGTCTCGCCAACGGACGGATGCTCACCGGTATCCGAGCCCAAATACCAGGCATGGGCGACATTCTCGGTCACCATTTTCTCATCGAAGGGGACCAACGTCGTCGGCGCATCTGCCCAGATCACGCCTTGGGGAATAATGTAACCGGCAGGATAGTCGATCGCGCCATCAGTGAACTCCCGCTTCACCAGTGCCGGGTCCGGGAATTCGCCATAGCACAAAAAATTCCCCGCGGTTGCGCCAAAATCAGCCCACTCCTTATACCGCTTCGCCACCAAGAGCACGTCGGGCAGATAGACCTGATCGACAAAGGCCTTCATCCTCGCCACGGCGGTCTTGATGGTCGCCAAGCCCGCGGTGTTGAGCGAGGTACCACCCTTGTCGTCATTGATCGTCCCGGTATTGCTGCTGAGGGTGCAGGGCATGCCGCCTACCACCAGATTGGGATGGGGGTCCTTACCGCCGAAGACCGAATGCAGCTTGACCACCTCCCGTGCCCAGGCCAGCGCCTCGAGATAGTGGGAGACGAGCAACAGGTTTTCTTCCGGGCTCAGTTTGTACGCGGAGTGACCCCAATACCCATTGGCGAAGAGGCCAAGCTGACCCCGGCTCACCAGGTTGTTCAGCTTGTTCAGGACAGTCTGAAAATAGGCGGCGTTCGGGAGTGCGCCGTTGTTCGGCTTATAAGTGCCATTGTTGATCCTGGCCAAGGCGGCGGTCCTGGTCGGATTCGCTTTCATCGCACTGACCACATCCACCCAGTCCAGCGCGTGGAGATGGTAAAAGTGCATCACATGATCGTGGACATACTGTGCGCCGATCATCATGTTGCGGATGTAGTCGGCATTCTTGGACACCTTGATACCGATCGCGTGCTCTACGGCGCGCACCGAGGTCAACCCATGTACGACGGTACAGACGCCGCAGATCCGCTGGGTGAAGGCCCAGGCATCCCGCGGGTCGCGGCCCTGGAGGATTTTCTCCAGCCCTCTTACCATCGTACTGGCGCTGAGTCCGGGATCCGTAATGGTGCCGCCGCCCATGCCGTCCGGCACGGCATGCGCTTGGATGCGCAAATGACCCTCGATGCGGGTAACGGGATCGATGATGACGTTCGGGGTGGCAGCCATTTGCGTTCTCCTGGCATTGCGTGTCTGTGTGGTCGCGGTAGGAATGATAGGGGACCCATCCGCCGGATGGCCTCTGGCGGTCGCTCTAGTCGTCATCACCACCGTTATCGTCATGACAGGTGTCGCACGGAAGGCCGCGACTATGGCCCGAGCCTGCGGCGATCGGGATGTAGAACCCTTTTTCGTTATTCCGGTTGAGACGATCCCAGAAATCCGGCTCTGCGCACCCGATGCACCCATGTCCGGACATCATCGGGAAGCTGATGCCCTGGTTCCAGCGGACACGTGAGCAGGCGTTATGCGTGACCGGACCTTTGCACCCAAGCATATACAGGCACTTACCCTTGCGGGAGTTGGGATCGTCGAAGGCCCGTGCCAACGGACCCTCCTCAAAGGATTCTTTGCGATAGCAATCCTCATGAACCGTATCGCCATAGAACACGGTGGGACGGCGCAGTGAGTCAAGCGTCGGCATCCCTTGACTCAGGTAATACAGAATGACGCCGGTAATCACCTCGGGAATCGGCGGGCACCCCGAGACGTTGATCAATGGCTTGGAAATTCCGAGGTCAGCCATCAGCTCGCCGATCGAAAGCGCGTCAGTCGGATTGGGATCGGCCTTGGGCAGACCGCCAAAACTCGCACAGGTCCCGACGGCGACGAGCAAAGCCGCATTCTTGGCGGCATCGCGAAAGCGGGCGACGCCGCTGCGTTCGCCACTGATAAAGTAGCCGCTATCCCAGCGGGCAGGAATGGACCCATCCACGACCAGGACATAACCTGACTGGGCGGTGACCGACAGGAGTCGTTCCTCCGCCTGATCGCCTGCCGCCGCCATCAGCGTTTCCTGGTAATCCAGCGAAATCATATTCAGAATCAGATTGTCGATGGTCGTGCCGCCGCTGAAGGCAAACGAGTTGACCATGGACTCCAGGCAGCCCGTGCATTCCTGAAATGACATGTAGACGACCGCAGGCAAGGTCGTCGAAGTGGCGGCCTGTGCCAGTCGCGGCACCATCGATTGCGGCAGCGCAAGCAGTGACGCCAGTCCCGCGCAATAGGACATGAAGCGTCGCCGGCTGATGCCGAGCTGCAATAGCCGCTCCACCGTTGCTTCGTCGAACGTGACGCCGTCGCTCGAATCCGCCGGCATGTGTGAGTAATCCGATCTGCTCGGTAAATCGGTGCTCATGGTCGTATCTCCGCATTTTGTGTTTTGCGCGGAGGTGATGACTGCCCACCCCCGCCGTCGGCCTGCCAGGCTCAGTCCCTGGATGGCCGGACAGGTCCTGTCGATGACATCGCCATCCCCTACACCGGTGAGGGTTCCGCGAGCGCCTGTCGAAGACGCTGTAATCCGGCGCGCATGTCGATAGCATGGGCTTTCAGGATGTCCGGAATTTCCGTGATTTCGATCAGTTCCGTCACGATACCGCCCTGCTCGTTGCGATGCGTTACCCACCAAACCCCGGCATATTGCGTTTCTCTGATCTCAACGGTAACGTCGGCCTCAACTTTGGCGCTGACCTCGCCCACCGATAACGCATTTTTGAGGGACTGGTAAGTGGCCGCGTCCATCTGCGGCATCGCTCGCAGGTCGATGACGGTAGCGAGTCTTGATTCAAGGAATTGCGCGAGGGTGTCCGCAACGTTATTCAGAACTGCTGTCACCAGGGGCGACGCGTTGCCCCGGCTTTCGCCAGGATCGGCCTGTACCGGAATGTCACTCAAGCGGGTCATGGGGTCGGGGTCGATGCAGTTAGGGGTAGTGGATGAGGCATCATACGCCTTGGAAGCTGAAAGATTCCTTAAAGCCTGGACCCGCAGCCGCTGCGGTGTACGGCCACCGAGGGCCTTGATCGTAATCCTGGCCGGCGGAATGCGTAGTCAGGGCTTCCAGCCCTGACGGTGTCAGGCCAGGATGGCCTGACTACGCACACGGCGCGCCCAAGTGACCGGAATACTGAAGTGGGAAGGCGGGGGAAAAGACGCGCGAGATGGTATAGGATTCGACGAAAATCGCCTGACCGCCGACGTGAACACCAAGTCGTCGGCGCGGCGCCCGGACCTCACTGGAGCACGCAATGTCCAACACTGCCCTGCGGATGCCGAGCCTGCCCACCGAGGACGACCTGCCCTGCGACGACGGAGAGCCCATGGAGACCTTGCGCCACCGGTTGCAGATGGAACTCCTGATTCACTCTATCGATCCTTGGGCCAGCGCCCGCGGCGACTGTTTCGTCGGCGGCAACATGTTTCTCTATTTCAGCAGCGAGCAAGTGCGCGGCAAGGACTTTCGCGGCCCGGACTTTTTCGTCGTGCTCGGCGTGTCTCCCCGCGAACGGAAGAGCTGGGTGGTCTGGGATGAAGAGAAAGGGCCGGACCTGATCGTCGAACTGCTCTCCGAGAGCACCGCGCACACCGACAAGACCGAGAAAAAGCGCGTCTATCAGGACCGCCTGCGCGTCGCCGAGTATTTCTGGTACGACCCCTGGAATCCGGAGGACTTCGCCGGCTTCACACTCACGGACGGGCGGTACCGACCACTGCTGCCGCGCACCGTGGGGCGGATACCCAGTCCGCTGCTGGGGCTCGACCTGTGCTGGTGGGACGGCAGTTACGGCGGTGTCGAGACCCGCTGGATTCGTTGGTCCACGCCGGATGGTCAACTGCTGCCGACCGCGGCCGAGGCCGCCATAGCCGCGGCTGAAGCGGCCCGGTTGGAAGCTGATGCGGCTAAATCAGCGGCCGAAGTGGAGAGGTCGAAGGCCGAAGTGGCGCAGTCGGAGGCCGAATTGGCGAAGTTGGAGGCCGAAGTGGCAAAGTCGGAGGCTGAAGCCGCCAACTCAGCGGCCGAAGCTGCCAAGTTGGAAGCCCAAGCGGCCAAGTCGCAGGCCGCAACCGCTGTCCGCCAACTCGACGCCGAGGCTGAGCGCGCGGCGGCGGCCGAGGCCCGTGCCCGCGATGCCGAGGCGGAGTTGGCGCGGCTGCGGATGCGCGTATCGGGGTCTTGATCATCGTTGCAGGTCGGTCGAGGGTCCGCCCAGCGGACCCTACCGACCAAGGCGTGACTCTGGCACGACCCGATGTTGACCAATCATTGATGCCGATTCCGGATCCCGAGCCGCGTGATTTGCCCCGGCAGCCTTGAAGCTGCACGTGGCATAACAATAGGTGCAGCCGAAGAGGCAGGAGTCGTACATCCCGATATCACGGCTTGCGATACAACCGCAGGCCTGGCGTTGGCCCTTGTCCTTCGTGTGGCTGACATCGATTCCGAATACTTCTCGGATCAACTGATCGTCAACACACTTGCCGGGCGCAATACCGGCCGCGGTCAGATCAATGGTTTCGGCGCAGCTCTGAATGCGCAATGAGTGTGCTAGCGCGATCCGGGCCAGTTGCTGCATCAGTGGTCCCTCCCGTTCGGCATCGTAAGCCCGGTACTTGAATTCAGGCTGTTCTGCTCCCAAGCGGTCCAGTCGCCGGGCCGCCTTGGCATAGGGATCGAGAATACTGATCACGACACCGCGGGTCGCGCCGTCCAGCGCCTTCGCAATGCGTGCGAAGTTCTCCAGATGAAAGGCGTGATCCGTTGCGCCGGACAACAGGATCGGATCATAACGCCAGACCACCCGCTCTGGGCCGATTGCTTCAGCAAGACGGCGAAAGGCAACGACGGCTCTGTCCAGCGGCGGCGACTTGGGCTCGATGGCCGCGGGATAGTTGACCAGAGTGTACTGGAAGTAGAAGCGATAGCCGCGTTCCTTCAATTCAGCGACCGCCTTCAGGAAAGGAGCGGCCCAGCGTGTCCAGAAGACCAGCAGTGTCCGGTCCGGACTCAACTCGACCCGCGACACCTGCTTGCTGTTGAATGGATTGGGCACGGAGCACCAGCCGGCGTGTACCCGGCGCATGAACCACTGGCCGTAGAACGCCGGAATGTCGGTGCGGCGGCTGGCGCTGATGATGCGTAAGTTCATGGATACAAACTGAGCGTAAACAGAGGGTCGGTATGGTCTGGATCAGGCTGATGGCCGCGTGCCCGTCCTGGCGTATGCTAAGCCGGTTTCCCACGTGGCGCTGATCTTCGCACGCAGCGTTGATGCGATGCGGTCATCGTTCTTGGCTTGCTGCAACGTTTCGGTCATGGCTTGGGCGATGTTCTGAACGACAACCGCTGGGTTGGCAACGCCGCAAACGCCCCGTCCGAACGCCATGAGCGCTTCGTTGGTCGGATAGGCTCTGGTGTGATGACGACCGCGCAGCAGTTTCAGCGCCATGGTCCTGTCTTCCAACTCGGGACCGCCTGCGTAGCGGGTGTAACGGTAAATGGCGGTGGTGACGACATCAAACATGGGCGCCAGCCAGGCATCGCGGGCTGAGCGATACAACAGCCCAAAGTTTTTCAAATGAGCATCGCCATTGCGCACCATCACCGAAAAGGCGACCTGCTCGAAGAACCGAAGCAGGTTTTCGCGGGGCAGTTGCAGTTGTTTCAGCAGTTCGGCGATCGCCTGGTAGCTCCCCTGATACTTGCGATCGGATAGGGTGTCTCTGACCCGTAAGCCGGCAAGTGCGGCGATGTCCTCGAACCCGAGCCGTTCGATGCGTCCGTCTTCATGTTCGATGAAGTCGAATCGATCGAGTACCAGCAGTTGGCCATCGTCGGAAAGCGCGAAGTTTGGCGTCTTGATGCCGGCTTTCTTGGCGGCGCTCAAGCAGAGATACTCGTTGGCGGCCAGCTCTGGATAGGCTGGCCCAGCCGCTTTGACGATCAGCGATGGCAGCGGAATCGCCGCGCGATCAGGCACCATAATCTTAGGCTGTACGCCGGCGATCCCGGCACCCGTGCTCAGATAAGCGCTGATCAGCTCAGCGAACACCTGAGGCGTAAAAGGCAGTTGCAGCAACGCTTCGCGTGCGATCGGCGGTGCGGGCGGAGCCTGGGGATGTTCCGGCAGGGTGTAGCCCAGACGACCGATCCCATTGCGGCCAATGAGCGCCAGCAAGTGCATGGGCGTGGTCGGCTGTTTCGGGAACAGCGCCCGGATGCGCATGAACAGGTCGCCTTCAGGCAGGTTCTGATCCATGCTCGGGAACAAGTCGCCATCCTGCCAGGTGAGCCGCGTGTCGGCGGGCATCAGCAGGGCGACGGAGGGCTGATGCACCGCGGGCGAGAGATACCGGAACTCGTAGAGGGAGCGCTTCAGCAACTGGCCGGCACTGCGGTTGTCGCCGATGGCAACCTCCAGCAGCGGAATTTTGTCAGGCAGCATCCTCGTCGTCCTCGTCCAGCCTGAACCGGTCGGCAACCTCCTGCATGGTCGGGAGACCCGCTTTTTCCAGCCGCATCGCGAGACCCAGCGCCGCCAGCACCGCCATCAGCGAGGAGAGGGTGATGTCTTCCCCGCTCTCGAGGCGATAGATCACTTCACGCACTTTGCCGGCACGCTGCGCGAGATCTGATTTTGACAGGCCGAGCGCTTGACGCCGTGCGCGTATCTGCACGCCAAGCTCATCAGGCAGGCGTATCGTGTCAGTCATAGCTTACAGTTTTTGACGAAAGGGGTCATTTTGCAAGTTATAACTGACAAGAGGCGTCCCGCTGGGCCTCCGGCAGCGCGCGCACCCCGGTGACCGGGTTGACCCCATTATTGGCCAGGCAGGCACCCATCAGGGCAAGATCCCGACCACTCGTCAACGTACGGCAAGCTCGACCCGGCCGCCGGTCCTCGCGGTCAGCCGTACGAGCATGTCCAGGCTGAACTTGTCGTACTTGCCTCGGACCAGGTCGGACACCCGCGATTGGCCGATTCCCAGTTGCTCGGCCGCTTCGGTTTGGGTCCAGCCTCGTTCGAGGAGGATCTCGCGCAACCGCGCCATCAACTCGGCGCGTAGGGCGAGGATGGCGGCCTCGTCCGGTGGAAAGCCCAAGTCCGCAAAGACGTTGCCGCTGGATTCGACGATGGGTTCCGATGTCATGGTCTCTAACTCGCAATCTGTCGGTACCGGCTTGCCGCGAGGGCGATGTCGGATTTGCTGGTCTTGGTGGTCGTCTTGTGGAAGGCATGGAGAACGTAAACCGCCGACTCAACTTTCGCCACGTAGATAACGCGCCACTCTCCTTGGGCATGGATGCGGATCTCATAGGCGCCCTGGCCGACGTTGAGCATGGGCTTAAAGTCCGACGGCATCAGGCCACGTTGCACGGCATCCAGTTCAAAACCCGCGTCCCGCCGTGCTTCCGCAGGAAAATTCTGCAGGTCATCCAGGCTCGATCCAACGAAACGAAGCGGCTTCATGATCGGGAGTATATCGTTATTTTGATAACAATCACGAATCCTCAGCGTTCCCCTGTCACCGGCCTCACCACCCCCGCTCCAATAACGGCTTCAAGAACCGCCCCGTATGTGACCGCGAATCGGCGGCAATCTGCTCCGGCGTACCCACCGCGATGATTTCACCGCCCTTGTCCCCGCCCTCCGGCCCCAGGTCGATGATCCAGTCGGCGGTCTTGATGACGTCCAGGTTGTGCTCGATGACGATAATGGTGTTGCCGTGGTCGCGCAGGCGGTGCAGGACGTCGAGCAATTGCTTCACGTCGTGGAAGTGCAGGCCGGTGGTCGGCTCGTCCAGGATGTAGAGGGTGCGACCGGTATCGCGCTTGCTGAGTTCACGGCTGAGCTTGACCCGCTGGGCCTCGCCGCCGGAGAGGGTGGTGGCGCTTTGGCCGAGGGTGACGTAGGACAGGCCCACGTCGACCAGGGTCTGAAGCTTGCGGTGGATGAGCGGCACCGGGGCGAAGAAGGCGAGGGCGTCTTCGATGGTGAGGTTCAGCACCTCGTCGATGGTCTTGCCCTTGTAGCGGATTTCCAGGGTTTCGCGGTTGTAGCGGCGGCCCTTGCAGGTGTCGCACTGCACATAGATGTCCGGCAGAAAGTGCATCTCGACCCGGATCAGTCCGTCGCCCTTGCAGGCTTCGCAGCGTCCGCCCTTGACGTTGAAGCTGAAGCGGCCGGGGCCGTAGCCGCGCGAACGCGCCTCCGGGACCGCGGTGAAGAGGTCCCGGACCATGCCGAAGAGCCCCGTGTAGGTCGCCGGGTTGGAGCGCGGCGTGCGGCCGATGGGGCTTTGGTCGATGTCGACGATCTTATCGAAGTGGTCAAGGCCCTCGATCGCCCGATGGGGTGCGGGGCTCGCGCTGGCGCCGTTGAACAGCCGGGCGGCGGCCGGGAACAGGGTGTCGTTGATCAGCGTGGACTTGCCGGACCCCGAGACCCCGGTGACACAACAGAAGGTACCGACCGGGATGGCTGCATCCACGCACTTCAGGTTGTTGCCGGCGGCGCCCAGGATGCGCAACTGGCGCGCGGGGTCCGGCGCAGTCCGCGGTGACGGGATGCGGATGCGCAGGTCTCCGGACAGGTAGCGTCCGGTCAGCGACTGGGGATTGGCGGCGATCTGCGCGGCCGTACCTTGGGCGACCACCGCGCCGCCATGGACTCCGGCGCCCGGCCCCAGGTCCACCACCAGATCGGCGGCGCGGATCGCTTCCTCATCATGTTCGACGACGATCACCGTGTTGCCGATGTCGCGCAGGTGGGTGAGTGTCTTGAGCAGTCGCGCGTTGTCGCGCTGGTGCAGGCCGATGGAGGGCTCGTCCAGGATATACATGACGCCGACCAGGCCGGCGCCGATCTGGCTGGCGAGCCGGATGCGCTGGGCCTCGCCGCCGGAGAGCGTCTCGGCGCTGCGCTCCAGGGTCAGATAATCCAGGCCCACGTCGGTGAGGAAGCGCAGGCGGGTGGCGATCTCGCGGGTGATGCGGGCGCCGATCTCGCCGCGGCTGCCGGGCAGGGCCAGGGTCTCGAACCAGGTCAGGGCGTCGCCGAGCGGCAGCGCCGAGAGGCTTGGAAGGTTCCGGTCGGCGACGAAGACATGGCGCGCCGATTCGTTCAGCCGGGCGCCGCCGCAGGCCGGACAGGGCTGGTGCGAAATGTAGCGGGCCAGTTCCTCGCGCACCGCGCTGGAGTCGGTCTCGCGATAGCGCCGCTCCAGGTTGGGGATGATTCCCTCGAAGGAGCGCAGCTTGCCGCTGCCGTGCTCATGGGGCAGCTTGAGTTTGAGCTTGTCGGTGCCGGAACCGAAGAGCACCACCTGGCGTGCCTGCTCCGGCAGGTCGACCCAGGCCGCCTCCAGGTCGAACCCAGAGTGATCGGCCAGGGCGCTGAGCATCTGGAAATAGTAGCTGTTACGCCGGTCCCAGCCGCGCACCGCGCCGTCGGTCAGGCTCCGGGCCGGTTGGGCGACCACCTTGGCCGGATCGAAGAACTGTTCGACCCCGAGTCCGTCGCAGCTCGGACAGGCCCCGGCCGGGTTATTGAACGAGAAGGTGCGCGGTTCCAGTTCGGCGATGCTGTAGTCGCAGACCGGGCAGGCATAGTTGGCGGAGAAGGTGATCTCCGGTGCGGCGCCGTCGGCGTCCATGGCCGCCACCCGCGCGGTGCCGCCGGAGAGGGCGAGCGCGGTCTCGAATGACTCGGTCAGGCGCAGTTGCAGGTCGGCGCGGACCCGGAAGCGGTCGATGACGACCTCGATGTCGTGCTTCTTCTTCAGATCCAGGTCGGGCGGGCTGTCCAGTTCATAGAGGGCGCCGTCGATGCGCGCCCGCACGAACCCCTGGGCGTGCAGTTCGGCGATCAGGCGCTGGTATTCGCCTTTGCGCGCCGACACCACCGGGGCCAGGAGCATCAGCTTCTCCCCTTCCGGCAAGGCGAGCACTTGATCGACCATCTGCGAGACCGTCTGCGCCTGGAGTGGCTCGCCGTGCTGCGGGCAGCGCGGGATGCCGACCCGGGCGAACAGCAGGCGCAGGTAGTCGTAGACCTCGGTGATGGTGCCGACGGTGGAGCGCGGATTGTGTGAGGTGGTCTTCTGCTCGATGGAGATGGCGGGGGACAGGCCCTCGATGTGGTCCACATCGGGCTTCTCCATCACCGACAGGAACTGGCGCGCGTAGGCCGAGAGCGACTCCACATAGCGGCGCTGGCCCTCGGCGTAGATGGTGTCGAAGGCGAGCGAAGACTTGCCCGAGCCAGAGAGCCCGGTGAGTACGATCAGCCGGCCGCGCGGCAGGTCCAGGTCCAGGTTCTTGAGATTGTGGGTGCGGGCGCCGCGGATGCGGATACTGTCCATGACGGGGCTCGATCGGCTAGTCGGAGGGCGGGGATTCCTATTATGGCGGAGCGGCGGCCGGCCGACGCAAAACTGGTATCATGCCAGCCTCTGTCATTTCCGCGCTCTGTTGCGTTGCCCGTGAAGCCAGCCAAACCCGAGATCCTTCCCCTGACTCCAGACGAGCGCCGCGCCGCGGTCGGCCTGGCTGGTATCTATGGCCTGCGCATGTTGGGCCTGTTCCTGATCCTGCCGGTCTTCGCGCTCTATGCGGGCGGGGTCAGCGGGGCGACACCCTTGCTGATCGGGCTCGCCATCGGGGCCTATGGACTGACGCAGGCGCTCCTGCAGATCCCCTTCGGGATGCTGTCCGACCGCATCGGGCGCAAGCCGGTGATTTTCGGCGGGCTGGCGATTTTCGTCCTGGGGAGCGTCATCGCCGCCCTGTCCACCACCATCGAAGGGATCATCATCGGGCGGGTGATCCAGGGGGCCGGGGCGGTCTCGGCGGCGGTGACCGCGCTGGCCGCCGACCTGACCCGCGATGAGGTGCGCACGCGCGCCATGGCCGGGGTCGGGGCGAGCATCGGCATTGCGTTCGGGCTCGCCTTCATCCTGGGGCCGGCCATCGCGCAAATCTGGGGGCTGGCCGGCGTCTTCTGGGCGACCGCGGTGCTGGCCTTCGGCGGCATCCTGGTCCTGTGGTTGGTGGTGCCCAATCCGCGGCGCCGTTCCGTCCACTGCGACGCGGAGCCGGTCGCGAGCCAACTCGGCGGAGTGCTGCGCGACGGCCAGTTGCTGCGGCTGAACTTCGGCATTTTCTCGCTGCACCTGATGATGACCGCCATGTTCCTGGTCATCCCCCCGTCCATCGTCGCGGCCGGCGTGGCCGCCGCCGATCATTGGGAGGTCTATCTGCCGGTGCTGCTGGTCGGTCTGGGCGCGATGGTGCCTTTTATCATCATCGCGGAAGGGCAGGGACGGGTGAAGCAGGTCTTTCTCGGCGCCATCGCCGCGGTCGGGCTGACCGCGCTCGGTTTCTCGTTCTGGGCGACCAGCCTGGTCCCGCTCTTGATGCTGCTGGCGCTGTTCTTCACGGCCGTGAATGTGCTTGAAGCGCTGCTGCCGTCCATCATCTCCAAGATCGCCCGCGCCGGGGCCAAGGGCACCGCCATGGGCGTCTACTCCACCTCCCAGTTCATCGGCGCCTTCCTGGGCGGCATGACCGGGGGGCTGGTCCATCAGACCTTCGGAACGCCGGCGGTGTTCCTGTTCGCCGCGGTCTCGGCCCTGGCCTGGATCCTGGTCGCCGCAACCATGGCCGCGCCGGAGCGGGTGAGCAACCAGATGATCCGCCTGGGGTCGATCGACACGGACGGGATCCTGGCCCTGGAGCAGCAATTGCTGGCCGTGCCGGGGGTGCGCGATGCGGTGGTGGTGCCGGAGGAGGGGGTTGCCTATCTCAAAGTGGACAGCCGGGCGCTCGATTCGGCAAGATTACAAGCCTTTGCCGCGGCCTGAGGGCCGCGGCGAATCGATCTGTTATTTTTTACCCGTTTGGGCGGGTGCGAGGAGATCATGTCCAGAGGCGTCAACAAAGTCATCCTGATCGGCAACCTAGGCAACGAGCCGGACGTGCGCTACATGCAGAGTGGCGACGCGGTCGCCAATGTCAGCATTGCCACCAGCGAGTCCTGGAAGGACAAGAACACCGGCGAGACGCAGGAGCGCACCGAGTGGCATCGGGTCGTGTTCTTCGGCAAGCTCGCCGAGATCGTCAAGCAGTATCTCCACAAGGGCTCCAAGATCTATGTCGAGGGCCAATTGCGCACCAAGAAGTGGCAGGATAAGGAGGGGCATGATCGCTATACGACCGAGGTCATTGTCGGCGTCGGCGGCACCATGCAGATGCTCGACAGTCGTTCCGGCGGCGGCTCGTCAGTTCCCTACGACGATGCCCCCCGCGCCCAGCCGGCAGCGGGCGGCGCTCGCCCGGCGGCACCCGCTCCAGGGGCCCCCGAGCAAGGCGGCGGCATGCCGTTCGACGACGATATCCCCTTTTAAATCGCGCCCAGCGCGGTACGCGATGTTTTTGGATCGGATCGGCCCCGGCAGACTCGGCGATTGCGGGATTCGCGAGATGCAAGTCTTCTGTGGGAGCGGCCTCTGGCCGCGATGGGAGGATGTGGTGAACGCCGATGGTCGCAATCCCGCGCGGCCCCATCGCGGCCGGAGGCCGCTCCCACGGGATCGCGGCGAAACAGGCTGAGCAACTGACTCGGACCGTGCTTCAACGATCACCGCGCTCAATCAAGGTTCATTGAGCCTGGCCGGATCCCCGGTCGCGGCGGACCGGTAGCAGGCCTCCGCCATCCTGAGCGCGGCAATTCCATCCGCGAGCGGAATCGGGCAGGCGCCGCCCTCATCGAGCCAGCGGCAGAAGGCAGTTAGGGTCGGCGGCAGGGTCGGCTGATCGCCCGGCTCGGCGATGACTCGCCGCTCCCGCCCTGCGATCCACTCTACCCGGCCGGCCAGATAATCCACCCAACATTGACCCCGAGTCCCGACCAGCTCCAGCAGGGCGCTGCGGCTATGCGAGAACTTGGCGACCTCGCAAGTGGCGATGAGCGGCCGGTCGGCATACTCGAAGCGGGCCTCGAACAAGTCCTCGAACGGGTGCCCGAGCAGCACACGGGTGCAGGCATTGACCCGGTCCGGCGTCGCCCCGGTGAACCAGCGGACTAGATCGAACCCGTGGACCCCGGTCAGGATCACCGAACCGCCGCCGGCCAGCGTCCGGTCGCGCTGCCAGGCAATGGCGTTCGGCTCCAGCCGCTGCGCGACGCGGATGCGGTAGATCTCGCCCAGGTCCGGTAGCCGCGCGCGGGCGGCCAGCAACGCCGGAGCGTAACGCAGGGTGTGGGCGACCATCACGCGCGCGTCCGCCGGCAGCGCGGCGGCCAGGGTCAAAGCGTCCGCCAGGTTCGCCGTCAGCGGCTTCTCGGTGAGCACCGGCTTACCCGCCCGCGCCGCCGCCAGAATCGGCGCGGCGTGGGCGCCCGGCGGGGTGGCGACGATGACCGCGTCGACTGTCGGGTCCGCGATCAGCGCGGACCAGTCGCGGTGGGCGCGCGCGCCATAGCGCCCGGCCAGCGCCGCCGCGGCGGTCTGGTCCTGCCGCCAGAGTGCCGTGGGCCGCGCGCCGGGCACATCGCCCGCCGCCAGGTGTCGCAGGTAGCGCTCGCCGTGGGCGCCGCAGCCGAGGATGGCGAATCGGATCATGTCATGCTGTCACAGACCATGCCGACGTGTTGAAGCATCTGCTCGATCTGGCCGACCTCCGGGATGCGCAGGTGGTTGGGGGCGGCCAGCGCCTGGCACAGCAGCGCATTTGCCTGTGCATGGTCGTCGGTCCGGCCGCGGGCCAGCAACGTCAGCGCGATGTCGATACGGCAGAATAGCAGCGATCTCAGGTCGCCGAGGCGCTCAAAGACCGGGAGCACTTCATCGCTCAGGAGGCGCAGGGCCTCGTCGAACTGGCCGCGGGTTCGGAGGATGTCGGCGATACGGCCCTGGGTGATAGCCTTCTCGTGTGGCTCGCCAAGGCGCTCGTAGATCGGGAGTTGCTCCTCGGTATAGATGCGCAGGGCCTCGTCGAACTGGCCGCGGGTTTGAAGGATGTCGGCAATACGGCCCTGGGTGGCAGCTTTTCCGTGTAGGTCGCCGAGACGCTCGTAGACCGGCAGTTCCTCCTCGGTGCAGATGCGCAGTGCTTCGTCGAGCTGGCCGCGAGCCTGGAGGAAGTCTGCAATCTTGCCCAGGGTGACAGCCTTCTCGCGCAGGTCGCCAAGGCGCTCGTAGACCGGCAGTTCCTCCTCGGTGCGGACGCGCAGTGCTTCGTCGAGTTGGCCGCGGTCCTGGAGGATGTCGGCGATCTTACCCTGGGTGATGGCTTTCTGGCGCACGTCGCCAAGGCGTTCGTAGACCGGCAGTTGCTCCATGGTGCGGATGCGCATGGCCTCGTCGAGCTGACCACGTGCTTTGAGGAGGTCAGCGATCTTGCCCCAGGTGACCGCTTTGGAACGTAGGTCGCCGAGGCGCGCGAAGGTCGCGAGCACCTCATCGGTCAGGATGTGTAGCGCCGCGTCGAGCTGGCCACGGGCTTTCAGGATATCGGCGATCATGGCCAGAGTGATGGCTTTCTGGCGAATGTCGCCGATGCGCTCGTAGACCGGGAGTTGCTCCTCGGTATAGATGCGCATGGCCTCGTCGAGCTGACCACGGGCTTTGAGGATGTCAGCGATCTGGCCCCAGGTGACCGCCTTGGAGCGCAGGTCGCCGAGGTGCTCGAAGACCGGGAGTTCTTCCTCGGTACGGATACGCATGGCCTCGTCGAGCTGGCCGCGGGTTTGGAGGATGTCGGCGATCCTGCCCTGGGTGACGGCCTTCTCGCGCAGGTCGCCAAGGCGCTCGTAGACCGGGAGTTGTTCCTCGGTGTAGATGCGCAGCGCCTCGTCGAACTGGCCGCGGTCCTGGAGGATGTTGGCGATCTCCCCCAGCGTGACGGCTTTCTGGTGAGCGGCGCCGAAGAGAGAATGGACCGTGAGCACTTCGTCGTTCAGGAGACGCAGGGCCTCATCCAGTTGACCGCGGGTCTTGAGGATGTTGGCGATCTTGCTTTGGGTAACGGCCTTGGCACGCAGGTCGCCGAGGCGCTCGAAGACCGGGAGTTCCTCCTCGATACGGATACGCATCGCCTCGTCGAGCTGGCCGCGGCCTTGGAGGATGCCGGCGATCTTTCCCTGGGTAACAGCTTTGGCGCGTAGATCGCCAAGGCGCTCGTAGACTGGAATTTGCTCCTCGGTGTAGATGCGCAGCGCCTCATCGACATCCCCCCGTACCCACTTCAGGACCGCAAGTTCATCCCACCACTCCGCGCGGTTCCGGATGACTCGCTCGTCATCCGACTGGCGCACTGCCGCGATGCGAGCCTCCAGTTCCTTGACCCGTTCCTGCTGTTCCTCCTTCGAAACCCGCGGGCTGACGCCGAACTGCCATTCTCGGGTCGCGAAGGGGTGCGACTCGACGCTGCTGAGTTCGGGAAATTCGATGGTGTCGCTACGCCAATCGAAAAAATCGGGTGCACCGGCGGTCAGTCGCCCCAGCATCCGACGAGACAGCCAGAAGACGACAGGATAGGGAATCCGCGTCGGCCACTCGCCGCGGCGGAGGTTGAGGCCGCTCAGGAACCGTTGCGCATGTGCGTCGTCGCCGAGTACCCGCTCGACTCCCACGACCATGACAGGACCGGGCGCGGCGTCCGCCAGCACGGTGGCCGTCGCCTCGAGGACGTCGTCATCAGTGTCTGCCAGCTCATAGCGATGAATCGGCACCGCCGGCATCGACGCGGCGAGGTTGCGAATGAGCTGGTCGCGGGTGGCTGGCGAGTCGCAGGTGCAGACATGCAGCGAGAACCCGCGGCTGCGGGTGATTCCGCGTCGAAGCGCACGGAAGGACTCCCCGGCCTGCTCGACCGCGGACTCAGCGATTGAAGCGTTCAAGGGTTCGCAGCACCGGGTTGATCTCGTACCAGATTTCGCCGTTCGTGTACTCGAACACGAACAAAAGGAAGAGCATTTGCTGGTGGAGATCGTCCTTGAGGATGTCGCGCTGTGGCTGGGCAAAGTGCTTCAACGCATCCCAGGCCGCGTCCGGAACCTCGCGCAGCAGTCCGTTGCCGTGCTTGCGCACAGCCTTTTCGGCTGCTTTGCGCGTGATCGGCAAGTCGTCCAGCTCGCTGCAGGCCGCCTGCAGAAACATCATCAGATGCCGCGGGTGACCGCCACTCATCTCACAGAGGTAGTTCAGAGTGTCTCCGCTGTCAAAGGCGTCTTGATGCGACGTGCCGGCGTGGATGCAACGTTTTTCGACCATCTCCCGCATTTTCATCATGCCGGGCGAATTCGGGCACAGTGGAGCATCGCGCTTCGGCCTGAGGCGGATCATGGACACCGGCGCGTTGTGTTCACCGATGGACTGCTGGACTTGGCTGAAGCGCGGCGTGTAGATCAGCGAAATGGGCACCGTGTAGACGGTATGCACGCGCAATGAGGCGAGTTGCTCGCTGCGGTCGATGAACAGGCGGTCGTGCGTATTGTTGCCGTTGCCGAGGTCGCGGCGCACCAATTTATCCAAGCCATCAATGATGAGCACTAAACCGGCATAGTCAGCGTTGCGGGCAGAGGCCTCCGCCGAGTTCAGAAGGTCGTTCACTGCATCGAGCAGTGACGTACTGTGCTGTTCCACGGCTGCACGTAGCAGTTCTCGAGAGTTGGGGCGGTTGCGCAATTCGATGGCCAGTTTGGCGAAGCCGGTTTCCACCTCGACGCCTTTCAATTCCACTTGGCTACCCAGCAGACTGCGGATCTCATCCCAGACGCGACTGAGATAGGTGGTGACAGCGCTGAAGCCAGGCAATTGCAGTTTACCGAGCTGTTCCTGCAACTGCGAAGCGACGAAAACAAGCAGGTCGGGGAAATCCAGGTCGTTCACGTCGAGTCGGTCGCTGACGTCGCAGAACACCACAAGAAAGCCGGGTTTGCCGCCGACAGCCTCTTCGAGCAGATCCTTGAGACGGTAGAGTTCGCTGGTCTTACCCACGCCGCGGTGACCGGTGAACAGCTTGAAGTCCGCTCGCTCGGGCGTCGCCCGCCGCAGACTGCGTGCGTAGACTTGGACCACGTTCTCGTCACCGCGCACATCGTCGAAGTTCACCCACCGCGGGTCGGTTGGGTGTAGGGACTTCGATGGCTCGCAGACTTGGTAGAGGCGTGTGATCGCAGAAAGGTCAGTTGGGTCGGGCATGATCAACCAGAGTCTCCTTCGTTTGCTGCATTCTAAACCGTGCCTTGATCATCGTTCCGGCCAGACCTTCCGCAGAGATCCTGGTGCGGAAAATTGATCTGCAGATGAACACGGGTGAGCACGGATGAACACGAATGTTTTTTCTTCATCTGTGAACATCTGTGACATCTGTGGACAAATCCGAGCGGTCGCTTTGGCCGCAACGATCATGGCCCTTGTCGCCCTGGTCCCCGATCAGCACCTTCAGCACCCCCCGCTCGCCGCTGCGCGCAAAGGCGGCGAGCCCGTCCGCAAGCGGGTAGACGGCGTCGATCAGATAACCCAAGTCGATGGGGCCGGAGGCCAGCAGCGCCAGGGCCGCGGGGAAGGGGCCGCAGCGCGAGCCCAGGATGCGGATTTCGTCGACCACAATGCTGCTGAGGTCGATCGCCGCGGTGCCCTGATAGGTGCTCTTGAGGACGAGCGTGCCGCGCGGGCGCACCGCCTGGCGGGCGAGGGCGAAGCCGGCGGCTGAACCGGTGCATTCGATGACGATGTCGCAGTCGGTCGGTGTCTGGTCTGGTTGGCAGCGGGTGGCGATGCCGAGCCGTTCCAGATGGGCGAGTTTGTGCGGATGGCGGCCGAGTACGGTCAGTCGGCAACCGGTGGGCCGCAGTGACTGGGCGATGAGTTGGCCGAGTTTGCCGTCGCCGACTACCAGGACCCGATCGTCCGGGCCGATCTGCATCTGCTCCTGGATCTCCAGGGCCGCGGCCAGGGGTTCGGTGAAGACTGCCTGTGCGGGGGCGACGCTGTTCGGGACCGGATGCAAATTGGCGATGGGAACGGCCAGCCGTTCGGCGAAGGCGCCGGGGCGACCGCGGATGCCGATGACCTGCCGGTTGGCGCAGTGTTTGGCGAGTCCGTTCAGGCAGCGCGCGCAGTGTCCGCAGGCCAGGTTGATCTCGGCGACGACGGTACGGCCGAGCAGGTGCGGCGGACCGGACGCGACCACGCCGACGAACTCATGACCGGGGATGCCGGTGAAGGGGTAGAGCCCCTGCACGAGCTGATGGTCGGTGCTGCAGATGCCGCGCAGGATCGGTTTCAGCAGGCACTCGCCGGGGCCGGGCACGGGCTCGGGGAGGTCGCCGCGCAGGGTGAGTTGCCGGTCTTCGAGCCAGAGCCCCAGCATCACCGTCCCGGCCGCACCAAGCCCGCCAGGCCCAGGGTGTCGAGGGTATTGAACAGCAGCCGGCGTACGGAGGCCGCATCTTCGCATTGGAGCGCGGCTTTGAGGACTTCGCGCGCGCGCCCGCGGCTGATGCTGCGGATGACCCGCTTGACCCGCAGCAGGCTGCTCGCGCCCATGCTGAGGCTGTTCACGCCCATGCCGAGCAACAAGATCGAGGCCATCGGGTCACCGGCCATCTCGCCGCAGATGCTCACCTCGCGGCCATGCACCCGGGCGCCCACCAGCACCTGCATCAGGGCGCGCAGCACGGCGGGGTGAAGATCGTCGAACAGCTTGGCAACATGCGGATTGTTGCGGTCGACCGCGAGCAGATACTGGGTCAGATCGTTGGTGCCCACCGAGAGGAAGTCCACCCGCCGAGCGATGGCCTCGGATTGGTAGACCGCGGCGGGAACCTCGATCATGGCTCCGATCGGCGGCATCTTCACCTGATAGCCTTCTTCCAGCAGTTCATCGTGGGCGCGCTGCACCAGGGTCAGGGATTCGTCGATCTCGCCCACGGTGCTGATCATCGGGAACAGCAATTGCAGATTGTCGAGCCCGATGGCGGCCCGCAGGATGGCGCGGATCTGGGTGATGAAGATTTCCGGATGGTCGAGGGTGATGCGGATGCCGCGCCAGCCCAGGAACGGGTTGGCCTCGTGCATCGGGAAATAGGGCAGGGGCTTGTCGCCGCCGATGTCCAGCGTGCGGATGGTCACCGGCCGCGGGGCGAAAAGTTCCAGCACCCGCCGGTAGTTGGACATCTGTGCCGCCTCGCTGGGGAAGCTGTCGCGCACGATGAACGGTAATTCGGTGCGGTAGAGCCCCACGCCGGCGGATTCCTCGATCCCCAGCGGGCGGCTCTCCGACACCAGACCGGTGTTCAGGTACAGCGGCAGCAGATATCCGTCGGTGGTCTCGGCCGGCAGATGGCGCAGGGACTGGAGTTCATGCGTCATCGCCCGATCGTCCTCGGCCATGCGCTGATACTCGGCGCGCACCGCGGGGCCCGGGGCGACATAGACCCGGCCGCGGTAGCCGTCCACCACCATGTCACGGCCTTCGACCCGCCCCACCGGTAGGTCCGCCACGCCCATGGCGGCGGGAACACCCATGCCGCGTGCCAGGATGGCGACGTGCGATGACCCGGAGCCGCCGGTGGAGACCATGCCGACGAAGCGCTCGCGCGGCACGTCGGCGATTTGCATCGCCGAGATCTCCTCACCCACCAGGATGGTCTTGAGCGGATATTGAATGGGCGCGGCGGTGAGGTTCTGCAGCCGTGTGAGGATGCAGCGGCCCAGGTCCCGCACGTCCGTGCCGCGCTCGCGCAGGTAGGCATCTTCCATTGCATCGAAGACCCGGGCATGTTCGGCGATGGTCGCCCGCAGTGCCCCCGGCGCCCAGTTGCCGGCGCGGATGCGCGTCAGAGTGCCGTCGATCAGGGTGTCGCTTTCCAGCATCAGGCGCCAGGCGTCGAACAGGGCCATGTCCTCGGCGCTGAGATTGGTCGCAGTCCGCAGGGCCATGCGGTCCAGGTCTTCGGCCACGTCCTGTACCGCGTTCCGGAAGCTCTCCTCCTCGATCTCGGGGTTGTCGATGCGCCGGTCGGGGATGGCGTCCAGATCGGCCGGCGGGTAGACCACCACCGCGGTGCCGATGCCGATGCCGGGCGCGGCGGGGAGCCCGGGCAGGAAGCGCTGTGGGATGCCCTCGTCCTGCAGGCGTGCCAGTTCGCCATTGATGCGGGCATAGGTGATGGCGCCCGCGAGTTGCGAGGCGAGGGTGACGACAAAGGTGACTTCTTCCTCTTGGTAGTGCCGCTGCTCCTCTTGGCGCAGCACCAGCACCCCCAGGACCTTGCGGTTCTGGATGATCGGTGCCCCCAGAAAGCCGTGAAACCGCTGTTCACCCGTGTCGGTAATGCACAGATAGCGCGGATGGGCGGCGGCGTCGTCCAAGTTGATGGGCTCCGCGCGCTCGCTGACCAGCCCAACCAGGCCACGCCCCATTTCGATGCGGACCCGACCCACCGCGGCCTGCCGCAGACCGTCGGTGGCCTGGAGAATGTGGCGGCGGTTGTCGTAGTCGTTCAGATAGACGGAACAGACGTCGGCGCCCACGGCCTCCTTGACGCGGCGGACGATGATCGCCAACGCCTGCTCCAGGTCGGGGGCGTTATCGACCTCGTGGACGATGCGACGCAGGGATTCGAGCATGCGGATCATGGTCGAGCGGGCCTTCCTTTAACCGAGAAAAAGCAGTTCCGGATCAGCGGCGCCGCTGACGCAGGAAACCAGTGGCATGGGGCGACAGTTCGTTGCGGTCCGGCACCCCGTCCGGGTACAGCAAGGGCGCCAGTTCCTCAAGCGCCAGCTCGTAGACCCGGCGTTTGAAGTAGACCACCTCGTGCAGCGGTTGCCAATAACGCACCCAGCGCCAGGCGTCGAACTCCGGTTTCTCGGTCTTGTCGAGGCAGAACGCATCCTCGCCGCAGTCGACCCGCAACATGAACCAGATCTGCTTCTGGCCGATGCAGGTCGGTCCGCAATGGCGGCGGATATAACGCTTGGGCAGGTGATACCGCAGCCAGCCTTGGGTGCAACCGAGGATCGTGACATGCTGAGACTGGAGGCCGACTTCCTCCTCAAGCTCCCGAAACATAGCCTGTGCCGGGGTTTCGTCGCAGTTGATCCCCCCCTGGGGAAACTGCCAGGCGTTCTGACCTACCCGCCGGCCCCAAAAAAGGCGGCGTTCCTGGTTCGTCAGAATAATGCCCACGTTGGGGCGGAAACCGTCGTGGTCGATCAAGGAACCGTACCCCGCCTTGTTGTGGCTTTCATTCTTCCACATTCGGATTAGGGCGGGCAAGCAAGAGATTTGCATAAGCGATTGCCGTTGCACAGCTTTCCACGGGTCGCGCTGCGTTGCGCGGGCGCGTTCGGGCGGCGGCGCTGCCGACCGTCTCATGTCGCGGGTCCGGACGGCTCGCGTTCCGCGTCCGGCGCGTGCCCCCACAATGGCCGATCTGTCTGTGAAAATAGTCGGAAAAACTAATGGAATCAGTCATCGTTCCAGGATTCGGCGGCTGCCGGCCCGATCGCCTGTGCGCGGCCAGCGAACCACGCGCTCGCGCCAACGCTGTTCGTTGCTCATCCGCGCCGCGCGGGGCGGATGGCGCTTCTTCGGGTTGAACCCTTGGTCAGATCAGGCACAATGCGGCCAACGACGCGTCGTGCCGGCGTCCGGGCACGAACCGGAACAGGAATCACAGTATGGCTTTGGCGATCTTCGATCTCGACAACACCCTGCTCGCCGGGGACTCCGACCACCTGTGGGGCCAATTCCTGGTCGCCCAGGGGCTGGAAGACGGCACCGAGTTCGCGCGCACCAACGACGCCTTCTATCGCGACTACCAGGAAGGAAATCTGGACATTGATGCCTTCCTGCGCTTCTCCCTGCGCCCGTTACGCGATCATCCGCCGGAACTCTTGGAGTCGCTACGTGCCCGTTTCGTGCGCGAATGCATCGCGCCGCTGATGCTGCCCGCTGCCCGGGAGTTGGTTGACCGTCATCGCGCGGCCGGGGACACCCTGCTGATCATCACCGCCAGCAACACCTTCATCACCGCGCCGACCGCGGCGCTGTTCGGCGTCCCGCACCTGATCGCGACCGACCCGGAAGTGCACGAGGGCCGCTTCACCGGTGCGGTGTCCGGCATCCCGTCCTTCCAGGCCGGCAAGGTCGCCCGGTTGGAGGTCTGGCTCGCAGCCCAGGGCGAATCCCTGGCGGGCAGCAGTTTCTACAGCGATTCGCACAACGATTTGCCGCTGTTGGAGCGGGTGGATCGGCCGGTGGCGGTCGACCCGGATGCGGTCTTGCGCGAGGCGGCACTGGCGCGCGGTTGGGACATCTTGTCGTTGCGGGGGTGAGGGCAGGGCGTCCTTGGTCATGCTTGCGGCTAGCTGGCTGAAGCCTTGGACTCCACCTGCGCATCGCTGGCCGGAACCCGGCAATCGCCTAATTTGGGTCAGCGACTCAGCCACTGCTCCCTGATAGGATTGAAGTCGGTCAACAGATTTGCATCGATCAGAATGCCTTGCCGCGGTGACGCAAGGTGGTGATGGGGCACATCAAAGCTTCCTTATGCTGATGGAGACCAGATGGCCGTCACTAGGATCGATTCGGAATATCTGGTATTCCCGCAGTGTTTCTTCTTCGACCGTTGGAAAAAGGCCTGATCCGCTTGTCCTTCTTATGAGCTTGTGCGGCGAATCATACCCCAGCGTCACAAGCCATTGATTTCTCGCGTCATCAAACACGACCTCTTCGAGCGCTAGATTGTCCAGCGGTTCCTGGTCAAACAGCGCACGGGCACTTTCTCGAGCCGCTTTGACCGCTTCTTTGATGTCGATACTCACAGAGGTTGCTCCTGGTTACTTGAGGTTGCAACTGTGTGCAGCCGATTAAGCGGTTAACCATCGTGGGGCGGAGGATAGGAGAGACCTGCGGCCCTCCAGGCGGCTTTCAAAGTCGGCAATGGTGCGGCGCGCGTTTTCGAGAGTGATCCGGACAGCCTGGTCCGCTTCGCCGCCATCCTTGAGTTTCAGCCACCGGTCCGGCCAATAGGCGATCTCCCCGCTCAGGCGCTCAGGCGCGGCAGCGAGGGTCTTGTCGACCTGGGCGGTACGCCAGTGCGCAACTCATTGCAGTTCGCGGCCAGGCTGCCCGGCGCCGCGGTCAAGCTGCGGTGCAAGTCCGCGCGCATGACGAGCTCAGGAATGTACATTTGGACATCGTGGTGCGCCTCGTTTTTGTACAATCGCGCAAGCGCTTCAAGCCGATACCTATTATCTACATCCTCTGACGCCTCCGCTGTCTTACGTATCGGCGATTTGGGGTGGGAGGTGGACCGGCAAGCGCGCCCCGTCGTGAACAGAGGACTCATGTACAACACTCTCCCTGCTGCGTTTGGAAAGCTGGAGCGCGACAAGGACGGGCACACCATCGCTTGGCACCCGCTGACGGACCATCTCATTGATGTTGCAGCCTGTTTCGTGCGCTTGTGTCGTTGCCGCTCCATCCGGCGGGCCTTGGAGCGCGCGGCTGGTCGGACCCTCAGTGTGCGGGACATTGCACGCCTGGCGGTCCTGGTGTTTCTCCATGACCTCGGCAAGGCCAATAGCGGATTTCAGGCCAAGCGGTGGCCTAAGGGTGAACATCCCAGAGAATGGCCGAATCCTGCCGGGCATGGGCTGGAAGCCACGAAGCTGTTTGGTGACGACGCCTTTCTCCAGCCCTTGATCGCCCTGTTGCCCATTGATGCGCTCTGCACTTGGGGCGAGGCGGTCGAACCGCTCATCAAGGCCAGCATCAGCCATCATGGCCGCCCGATCATCGAGAGCCCGGCGGATTGGCCGCGGGCAATCTGGAAACCGGTTACCGGTCGCGACGGTCAGACGCTTTACGACCCGGCCCCCGTACTCGCCCAGATCGGACAAGGCGCGCTCATGCTGTATCCGGAAGCCTTCGTCCCCGGCGGCGCCCCGCTCCCGGACGCGCCGGCGTTCGGCCATCTGTTTGCCGGACTGGTGCAGTTGGCTGACTGGCTCGGCTCCGATACCGCGTTCTTCCCCCTGTCAAACGGGCTTGGGGCGCGTGCCCAGGCCGCGCCGGGTTATGCCGATCAGGCGGTGGCAGCCCTGGGGATGGATGCCGATGCTTGGTGCAGGGACTTGAACCAGCGCGCCGCGACCTTCGACCAGATATTCAACGATCCGCCCTATCCGATCCAGGCGGCCATGGATAACCACGGGCTGGGGCCGCTGGTGATCCTGGAATCCGAGACCGGCAGCGGCAAAACCGAAGCGGCGCTCTGGCGCTTCGTGCATCTGCTGCGGCGCGGTGAGGTCGACAGCCTCTATTTCGCGCTTCCCACCCGCGTCTCCGCCAGCCAGGTCTACGCGCGTGTCCGCACCGCGGTCGCGCGCATCTGGCCGACCGACGCGCCCTTAACCGTACGCGCCCTGCCGGGCTATGCCAGTGCCGATGGTCAAGAGCCGATCGCACTCCCCGATTTCAAGGTCCATTGGCCAGATGAGCCGGCGGATGTCGAGGCCCATCGACGCTGGGCGGCGGAATCGCCCAAGCGCTTTCTCGCCGCACCGCTGGCCGTCGGCACCATCGATCAGGCCCTTCTCGGAGCGTTGCAGGTGCGCCATGCCCACCTGCGCCATGCTCTATTGGCGCGCAGTCTGCTGGTAGTCGACGAGGTCCATGCATCCGATCCTTACATGACCGTGTTGCTGGAGCGCCTGTTACAGGCGCATCTGGGGTGCGGCGGGCATGCGCTCCTGCTGTCCGCCACCCTCGGTTCCAGTGCCCGCGCGCGTTACCTGGCAATAGGCCAAGGCGCAAGGCCTGGGATTCTGGATTTTCAAGCCGCCTGTGACACACCCTATCCGGCGGTCTCGGACCACCGCGGGGTTGGCGCCATCGCCTCGACACTGCGCCCCAAGACGGTGTCCTGGTCGGCGCTAGACCTGATCGACGACGCCCAACAGATTGCCCGTCTGGCCATTGATGCCGCTGCCACCGGGGCCAAGGTGCTGGTGATCCGCAACACCGTGCCCACGGCGCTGGCCGTTTTCCAGGCACTGGAGGACCAGCTTTCCGATCGAGGCTGGCTGTTCAACGTGGATGGGGTCGCCACGCTGCACCACAGCCGTTTCAGCCGCCAGGACCGCCCGCGGCTGGATGCGGCGATTCAAGCCCAGCTTGGCAAGGATCGGCCGCCCGGCCCGCGCATCGTCGTCGGCACCCAGACCCTCGAGCAGAGCCTGGATCTCGATGCCGATCTGCTGATCACCGACCTTTGCCCGATGGATGTGCTCTTGCAGCGAATCGGCCGCCTGCATCGTCATCCGCGCCCGCCGGAGCAGCGCCCTGTGGTGTACCGCTCGCCCCAAGCCTGGATCCTGACGCCTCCGAGCCACGATCTGACACCGCTGTTAAAGGCCTCGCGGCACGGTCTGGGGCAGTTCCACAACGGCGGTGGCGTTTATGCCGATCTTCGGTCGGTCGAGGCGACGCGCCGCCTGATTGCCGAGCGCCCCACGGTCACGATCCCGGATGACAACCGCGCCCTGGTCGAGGGCGCGACGTTTCCCACGCGGTTGACCGATATCGAGGCGTTGGGCGAGGACTGGCAGAAGCTCGGCCAGCAGATCCAAGGGCAGACCGGTGCCAAGCGCACCATCGCCCAACTGCACGGCTTGGAGATCGACCTGGCCTTCGACAAGCAACAAGCCTTTCCGACCGATCTCGACATTGCCACCCGCCTGGGCGTGCGTGATCGCCTGTTGACCTTCAACCCGGCGCCGACCGGACCCTTCGGCGAACCCCTGTGCCAGTTGCCGATCCGGCACTTTCTGGTGCCTGAGAGTCTGGATCAGGATGCCCAGCCGACGGCGGTGACCACCCTGGATGGAGCGATTGTCTTCAACCTTGGAGCGGTGCGCTTTCGCTACAGCCGTGTTGGACTGGAAAAACGCTGACATTTCCCCCGCGCTCGCGGGGATAGGCCCGATGTGGGGCAAGGCGCAGCGTGAGCTGCTTTATTTCCCCCGCGCTCGCGGGGATCAGGCGAGTTCGACCGCTCGTAAGGTGCATATACTTGGCAACTTGCCCTACATCGTTTACTGATCTACACTCATCACAACTGAACGATGTTCGTCAGAGTCCGACAGGATCAACATGACGTTGCCGCTGCGTTATTCACTGCTCGACGAGCCTTTGATCGGCGTCCGCCTGGCCGCCGATGGTCGCCGGGCTCAGTTCAGTCTGCCGGGGCTGTTCGCCGCCCTGGCTTCGGATCGCATCCGTGACTTTCCGGCGCTGCGTCCGCACCAGCGCCACCCCTGGCACGCCTTTCTGGTGCAACTCGCGGCGCTGGTGCTGCATCGGGCCGGACAAACCGAGCCGTTCGCTAATGAAGCGGAATGGCAAGCGACACTGTTGGCGTTGACGCCGGATAATGCGGACGGGGCGGCCTGGTGTCTAGTGACGCCACCCGAGCGGCCGGCATTGCTGCAATCACCTGTCTCGGGTGACAGAATCGACGACTGGGACGATGACCGACCTACTCCTGATAGTTTGGACGTCTTGGTCACATCGAAGAATCACGATCTGAAACAGCAGCGCATCGGCAGCGCCGCGGCGGACGACTGGATGTTTGCTCTCGTAAGTCTGCAAACCGCGGCACCCTATCCCGGTCGCGGTAATTTCGGCGTTTGCCGCATGAATGGAGGATCATCGAGCCGCCCGGGGATCGGTATCGACCCGCCGGGCGGGCCAGGCCAGCGCTGGCTACGTGATGTTCGCATTGCGCTCGCGGAGCGGCCCCGATTGGTCGAACAATTCGGATACGCAGACTCGGGCGGGAGCGGTCTTCTCTGGTTGGAGCCTTGGGATGGTAAGAGCGGCAAATCCTTCGCTGCTCTCGATCCCTTTTTTATCGAGATCAGCCGCCGCATCCGCTTAACGGACACGGGAGGTTGCATCCGGGCACGGCGAACCACCAGTGCAACGGCGCGGATTGCCAAGGATGAATCCCATGAACGTAAAGGCAATACCGGTGACTTATGGACGCCGGTCGAAATCGCATCTGGTAAATCCCTGGGGGTCTCAGGCACTGGCTTTCATTACAAACGCATGGTCGAGTTGCTGTTCGGCGCCAATTACCGTAGATCACCTACCCAAGTCATCCGTGTGGACGACGCTGCCACGGGATTGACGGTCATTGCCCGCGCAATTGCGGGAGGTCAAAGCACGACCGACGGTTATCATGAGCGGCGCATTCCGATCTCCCCGACAGTTCGGCGATTCATGGCCCAGAAAAAGACCGATGTCCTGGCAAAGATCGCCGAAGAGCGTGTCGATGCCATCAGCAGGATTCGTGGCGTGCTCTGGACCGCCCTCGCCACCCTGATCGAGAACGGTGCCCCGAAAGACAAGTTCAGCGACGGTGCCAAGGACAAGGCCAACCGCTTCGCCAAACCCTTTGAACAGGGCGAAGACGCCCGCTTTTTCGACGGCCCGCTGGGTCTGAACGAAGAGCTCGAATCCCCTCATCCGGACGATGTCCGTCTGCGCTGGTATTTGGCGATGGCTGAGCGGGGCGAGGCCATCCTGCTTGACGCCTTCACCGCCGGCCCGCGCAGCGGCGAACAGCGTTACCGCGCCCGCGCCGCTGCCTTGAGCCGCTTTCATGGCGGCCTGCGCAGCGATAAAGTACTGCCCACGCTGGCGCGCTACTACAAAGACCAAAAGGATGCCAAGGAGACCGCCCATGACCAACCCTGATTCGGAATCGGCGACCCCCGTGGAGCGCGAAGGCTCGTCAATCGGCAAACTGGCCAACCTCATCGGCCAGGCGGCACGTTTCAGCGGCGACCTATACGGTTTGGGCAAGGGCGAGCGGGCAGCGCTCGCACGCCTGGACCCGGATGGAGAACTACGCCCGCATCAGGTGGCGGCCTTGGCGCGCGCCTTCATTCACGCCGACCTGGAACCCGAACGCTGGACCCCGCAAACCTGGCGCCGCTGGGCCTTGATCGCCCATGGCATCGCGTTGGCCGGACACGCGATCGGGCCGCTGGGACGGCAACTCTGCGACGCCGGCATAGCGGAATCCCGGGTGACCAAGCTCCTGACCTCGCGAGGCGATGCCTTTCGCCAGATCCTGCCGCGTCTGCTGCGCTTGTTGGCCTCCAAGGAGGTCGCCCCGAACTGGTATGAACTTGGCAGTTTGATCCTCACTGAAGGCGATGAAGTCAAAGCCGATGCCATCCGTTTGAGAATCGCCGGGCGTTATTTCTCCGCGCTCGCCGCGGCCGATAAACAGGCTGCTTGAATCACTCCACAAGGAATCGCCGCGCCATGACCACCGAACCCCGTTTCATCCAGATTCACACCCTGCACACCTATCCCGCCGCGCTGATCAACCGGGATGATGCCGGGCTGGCCAAGCGCCTCCCATTGGGCGACACCGTGCGGACCCGGATCTCCTCGCAGTGCCTCAAACGTCATTGGCGGATTGCCGATGACCGCTTCGCTTTGTCGGAATTGGCGGTGCCGATGGCCATTCGCTCGCGCGGCACGTTGGAGCTGATCCGCCAGCGGATCGTTGAAGGCGGTATCGCCGAGCCGTTGGCGCAAGCGGCGGCGGAGGCCCTGCGTGATGGCGGCCTGGTCGATAAGGCGGGTAAGGAGAAAAAGGGAGAAGACGCGCTGAAAACCGGGCAAGCCGTCTTGATGGGAAGGGCCGAGATCGATTATCTGGTCCAGCGCTGTAGCGCATTGGCCCAGGAAAACCCCGCCGAGGCGGCACTGAAGACGGCCGTGCTCAAGATGCTAAAGGACGAGAAACAGAATATCACCGCGCTCAAACACGGCAGTGGTTTGGAGTCGGCGCTGTTTGGTCGGATGGTCACCTCGGACGTGCTCGCCGGCCGCGACGCCGCGGTCTATGTCGCCCATGCCTTCACGGTGCATGAGGCGCAGGTCGAGAGTGATTACTTTACCGTGGTTGATGACTTGCTCCAAGAGACCGGGGAACTGGGCTCGGCGGGCATCTTCGATACCGAACTGGCCTCGGGTTTGTACTATGGCTATGTGGTGATCGATGTCCGCCAACTGGTCGAGAATTTGGAAGGCATCGCCGCTCCGGACTGCTTCTCCGCCGCCACACCACCCGAGCGGCGGGAACTGGCCGGCAAAGTCATCGAGCACCTGGTCCATCTGATTGCGACCGTCAGCCCCGGCGCCAAACGCGGCTCTACGGCACCCTTCGATTGGGCCAAGTTCATGCTGGTGGAGGCGGGCGATTGGCAGCCGCGCAGCCTGGCGGGCGCCTTCCACGATGCACTGCCGCTGTCTGCCCCGGATCGCCAGCCGATCCGCGAGCGTGCCGTCGGCTATCTGAGGGACGAAATCGCCAAGATGGATGAGGCTTACGGCGCCCCTCTGGTCCGTCGCGTCATGGCGCTCGATCCGGTCGAGATTCCCAATGCCCAGCGCCTCAATCTGAACGACCTGGCGCAGTGGGTGGCGCAAGCCGTCGTGCAAGGGGTCTGCTGACATGCTTCGTCACCTGCTGCTGCGGCTGGAAGCGCCGCTGATCGCCTTCGGCGGGGAGACGATCGACAACTACGGCGTCATTCGCGACTTCCCCGCCTTGTCGATGGTGACGGGCTTGCTGGCGAATGCCTTGGGTTGGCGGCGCGAGGAGGCGCAACGGCACAACCGTTTGCAGGAGCGTCTCGTCATGGGGGCGCGGTATGAGCGCCAAGGGACCGGCTTGCGCGATTACCAGACCGCTTTGTTATACGAGAGCGACCAGGGATGGACGACCCTCGGCACGCCGGAAGGACGGGCCAAGAGTCCGAGTTACGCGATGCAGCCGGATGGGCGAAAGGCGCTCACATTACAGCGTTACCGTGACTACCATGCCGATCTTTCCATACTGATCGCACTGCGCCTGGAACCCGCCGCGGAGCCGCCGACCCTGGATGACCTGGCCGCCGCCCTCGATCATCCGGCTCGGCCGCTCTTCATCGGGCGCAAACCCTGTCTGCCCAGCCGGCGGATCTACGCGGGCTGGCACGAGGGCGAGACCATTTTGCAGGTCCTCCAATCGGTGCCATTGCCGATGGATCTGCGCGAGGGTGCGCGGTTGCAATGGCCGGAAGGCGAGGGGACCTTGCCGGGTGATCGTGCGCTCGATCTGTGCGATGAACGCAACTGGACCAGCGGTGTGCATGGCGGTTGGCGGCCGATCCGGGAAAGCCGTCTCGGCGCGCCGGGGCGCTCGGCATGAGCCTCCATCTGCTGCAATGCCAGCCCGATCCGGCGGCCTTGATGACCTGGGCGACGCGCCATCGTCTGTTGTCTCCCGATGGGGATGACGGCTACGCCCTGCACGCCTTGCTCGCCGCCGCGTTTGGGCAATCCCCCAAACCGTTTCGCTACCTTGGCGCCCCTCAAGGTCTCCTGGCCTATACCGGGCAGTCCCCTGATGCTTTGCGCGACCACGCCGCACTGGCGACGCCGGACGTTGCGCGGGCGCTTGGACTGGATCATCTGGGAATACGGATGTTTCCGAGTGCCTGGCGCAAGGGACAGTCCTTCGCGTTCGAGGTTCGGGTGCGACCGGTCATCCGGACCAAGGATGGACGCGAGCGGGATCTGTTCCTACATGCCGTCGAAACCGTACCGGCATCCACCGGTCTGGGCCGCGAAACCGTCTATTCCGAGTGGCTGCGCGAACAGTTGAACGAACAGGAGGCGGCCCGGGTTGTTCATGTCGGTATGGAATCATTTCGGCTCAGTCGCGTCATTCGACGCGGACCGGTCGACGCAACCGGTCAGCGCAGGCCACGCGCCCCGTCTGGTCCCGATGCCGTCTTCAAGGGTCAGTTGCAGGTTGGCGACAGTGACGCCTTTACCCGTCTGCTGGCGCGCGGGGTCGGCCGGCACCGGGCATTCGGCTTCGGGATGCTGTTGCTCAAACCGGCCCGATCATGCTGAAAGGACGGCTCGGTCTGGAAACCGCACGGATGCCGCATGCCGATCGGCATGGCCTGGTCTGGTTCGACCGTGGCGAGTTGTGCGTCATCGACGGTTGTCTGCATTTTTTCCAAGGCAAAGATTCGCTCACCCCGTCCGCGGTGCAGATCCCGCATCAGACCGTTTCGATGATCCTGCTGGGTCCCGGCAGCAGTGTGACGCATGATGCGCTGCGCCTGTTAGCTCGGCACGGTACACTGATGGCCGCGGTGGGCGAGGACGGTGTGCGGTGCTACACCGCTCCGGCGCTGTTGCCTGACCGCTCCGATATTGCCCGTCGCCAAGCCGAACTGTGGGGTAATCCGCGCCGTCGCATCAGCGTGGCCCGTCACATGTACGCCCTGCGCCTGGGAGAAATATTGCCTCACCGTGACCTGGACACCTTGCGCGGCATCGAAGGTGCAAGGGTCAAAGCCACCTATCAATTGATGGCGCAACGCTACGGCATCCAGTGGAAAGGGCGCCATTATGATCGGGCTAATCCGAATGCAACGGACATTCCCAACCAGGCGATCAATCACGCGGCCACTGCCGTCGAGGCCGCGGCGGCGATTGCGGTGCAGGCGGTGGCTGCGATCCCGCAACTGGGCTTCATCCACGAAGATTCAGGTCAGTCGTTCATACTCGATATCGCCGACCTGTTTCGTGACACCATCACGTTACAAATTGCGTTCACGGTCGCCAAGAAGGCCGAAACCAACACTCAGACGATTGATCGTTTGATCCGGCGCGAAGCGGCCACCGTGTTTCGTAAGCAGAGCGTGATTCCTACAATGATCGACAGTATCAAGAAAGTGATCCGGATGGAGGAAACCGATGCCGCTGGTCATGATCGTGACGCGTGATGTCGCTGATCGCTTTCGCGGATTCCTCGGATCGCTCATGCTTGAAGTGGCGCCGACAGTGTACGTCTCCCCGCGGATGAATCCGGGTGTGCGGTCGCGCACCTGGGGTGTGATGGCCGAGTGGTACGCCGCAGAGCCGCATGGAAGTGTCGTCATGGTATGGCGCGATGTCAACGAGACCGGCGGTGTCGGCATCGCGACCTTGGGCTCTCCGCCAAGAGCATTGGTCGATGTCGACGGGCTCTGGCTCGTCCGAAAGTCGTTGTGAACCGCTCTTTAATAATTTAGTCTGTTTACTGTTTTCCCCTTGTAGGGTATGGGCTTACCTCCAAGAGGTTCCCCCGCGCTCGCGGGGATAGGCCCCACCGGTTACAACCTCAACGGACGCCAAGAGGGGTTCCCCCGCGCTCGCGGGGATAGGCCCTGGTAGAAGGGGAACAAATACCGCCGGATGAGGGTTCCCCCGCGCTCGCGGGGATAGGCCCAAGTGAAAATGGCGGATTTCCGTGTTCATCACGGTTCCCCCGCGCTCGCGGGGATAGGCCCGGCGCCCGCGCCCCAGCAGCATAGGCCCGTCGGGTTCCCCCGCGCTCGCGGGGATAGGCCCATCCGCCGTGAATTGAAGTGAGAGGCTTTGCGGGTTCCCCCGCGCTCGCGGGGATAGGCCCCGCGACCAGGACGGCGCCGTGTTCTCGCTGAAGGTTCCCCCGCGCTCGCGGGGATAGGCCCGCGGGATACAGGAGAGCTTAGAGGCGGCCCTTGGTTCCCCCGCGCTCGCGGGGATAGGCCCCTCTTTCCGCGGGTACGAGTACATCGGGTGCGGGTTCCCCCGCGCTCGCGGGGATAGGCCCCGACCATCCGGTCGTGGCTCAAACCACTGCATGGTTCCCCCGCGCTCGCGGGGATAGGCCCCAGGGAGAGCAAAGAGTTACCCCCACATACGAGGTTCCCCCGCGCTCGCGGGGATAGGCCCTGCGCCCCCTTGGGGAACTCGCCTCTCCCCTTGGTTCCCCCGCGCTCGCGGGGATAGGCCCCCGATGACTTCGCCCCCACCGTCCCACGCCCAGGTTCCCCCGCGCTCGCGGGGATAGGCCCGATCACGTTGGCGCGGCGGTCCCGATCAGGATGGTTCCCCCGCGCTCGCGGGGATAGGCCGGCGCGAACAACTCCCACTCGGCCGGGGTCAACGGTTCCCCCGCGCTCGCGGGGATAGGCCCCACGGGCGCGGCCAACACGCGCGACCTGTGGGGGTTCCCCCGCGCTCGCGGGGATAGGCCCCTCGCTAATTCTTCATCGCAACAGGGGCTATTGGTTCCCCCGCGCTCGCGGGGATAGGCCCGCAGACGGCCAACTAGGAAACGGTGGCTTTGAGGTTCCCCCGCGCTCGCGGGGATAGGCCCAACAGCAGCATGGTCCGCATTCGCTCCCCCTGGGTTCCCCCGCGCTCGCGGGGATAGGCCCCGGATCATTTCGTCTTTGGTCATGGCGTCACCGGTTCCCCCGCGCTCGCGGGGATAGGCCCGCCGATCGCTCAACACCGGTTCAGGTGCTGATGGTTCCCCCGCGCTCGCGGGGATAGGCCCCCATCGACCCCGATCATAACCCTGTGCCTGCCGGTTCCCCCGCGCTCGCGGGGATAGGCCCGCGATATATGGGGCCGTGGAGATCAGGGGTTCGGTTCCCCCGCGCTCGCGGGGATAGGCCCGCCTGTTCTCCCCAGATTACTCCCAGCTAGAAGGTTCCCCCGCGCTCGCGGGGATAGGCCCTTGGGGTCAAGGCCGATCTCACCGCGGGTTTGGGTTCCCCCGCGCTCGCGGGGATAGGCCCTCTGTTGTAAATGGGGACGCAGAGCATACAGCGGTTCCCCCGCGCTCGCGGGGATAGGCCCGGGCCGATGAAAGCGAGAATTGCTGTCTTGATGGTTCCCCCGCGCTCGCGGGGATAGGCCCTTCAAGGCGTTACGTTTTCGCGCGATGCGCATGGTTCCCCCGCGCTCGCGGGGATAGGCCCGGATGTCCAGGCCGTTGCCTTTGTGCGTGATGGGTTCCCCCGCGCTCGCGGGGATAGGCCCCCGATCTTGGGTACACCCGTCCCCGACCACCGGGTTCCCCCGCGCTCGCGGGGATAGGCCCGGCGCGCGTGATCAAGGACCGCTGCGCCGCGGGGTTCCCCCGCGCTCGCGGGGATAGGCCCTTGACGCTGCCGGTCGGCACCACGGTGTGGGTGGTTCCCCCGCGCTCGCGGGGATAGGCCTGTGCTGTCCGCTGGCGTGGAGTCAGGCGCGGAGGTTCCCCCGCGCTCGCGGGGATAGGCCCCTATCGGAAGTCAGTGCGTTAAGGCATTTGTTGGTTCCCCCGCGCTCGCGGGGATAGGCCCCTAAAACCGACCGTCCGCATTCACCCGAAAGAGGTTCCCCCGCGCTCGCGGGGATAGGCCCGAGCTTGAAGGCGAGGCGAGCAGCTTCCCGGTGGTTCCCCCGCGCTCGCGGGGATAGGCCCCCTTCATAGGCGGTTGCGCATATCTTCGATCCGGTTCCCCCGCGCTCGCGGGGATAGGCCCGCGATTTCTGCCGCGCTTGCGTCAAGAGCGTCGGTTCCCCCGCGCTCGCGGGGATAGGCCCTGCCCAGAGTTCGCATGCAAGGTCCGGCTGCCGGTTCCCCCGCGCTCGCGGGGATAGGCCCCCCAGCCGCACCGGCCGGGCGCCGGGTCTCTCGGTTCCCCCGCGCTCGCGGGGATAGGCCCGACTTCGATCTGCGGCGCTTCCGCCTCGAACCGGTTCCCCCGCGCTCGCGGGGATAGGCCCCTATCGGAAGTCAGTGCGTTAAGGCATTTGTTGGTTCCCCCGCGCTCGCGGGGATAGGCCCGCCATGGTGGGGCTACCCCTCGCGGCCAGCATGGTTCCCCCGCGCTCGCGGGGATAGGCCCGTGACGGTAATCGAAGTGTTGATCGTGTTGGCGGTTCCCCCGCGCTCGCGGGGATAGGCCCCTGCGGATCACCCTCCCGGAGGGCTACACCTGGGTTCCCCCGCGCTCGCGGGGATAGGCCCCTCTCGGAGTATCTGATCGTGCCGGACATGTAGGTTCCCCCGCGCTCGCGGGGATAGGCCCCGGGTGTGGCGCCCGTCCTTTCGGCCGAGCTAGGTTCCCCCGCGCTCGCGGGGATAGGCCCCAGCCCACCAAGCCGCCCTCGCACGCTTCCGGGGTTCCCCCGCGCTCGCGGGGATAGGCCCCACAGAAATCGCCGCCCCCAGTTCCATCCCTTGGTTCCCCCGCGCTCGCGGGGATAGGCCCAAGCTCAGGACTGGCTGATCATGGTTCATGAAGGTTCCCCCGCGCTCGCGGGGATAGGCCCTGGCGACCAGATAGTCCATCGCATCCAGGCCGGGTTCCCCCGCGCTCGCGGGGATAGGCCCGGAGATAAGACGATGGGTGACTTTTGCGATACGGTTCCCCCGCGCTCGCGGGGATAGGCCGCCGAAGCCCGCGCGAAAGAGCGCGAGGACCTGGGTTCCCCCGCGCTCGCGGGGATAGGCCCCGCGTCTGGATCATGCGGCCCGACAGGTCGCCGGTTCCCCCGCGCTCGCGGGGATAGGCCCGCTGCCGAGCGCGGCCTGGTGACGACCGAAGAGGTTCCCCCGCGCTCGCGGGGATAGGCCCTGGTCTGGGCCGAAGCGAAGGGCGGCGCGAAAGGTTCCCCCGCGCTCGCGGGGATAGGCCCGAACAAAGCCAAGGCGGCGCGCCCATCCGCCGGGTTCCCCCGCGCTCGCGGGGATAGGCCCCTACGACCGATGGATTAAGAGTCTTGGTGACAGGTTCCCCCGCGCTCGCGGGGATAGGCCCCGCCATGACATTCGGCGACGCCAATTCCTATCGGTTCCCCCGCGCTCGCGGGGATAGGCCCTGGCGGGTCCCACGCCGGCATGGGGTCAGCCTGGTTCCCCCGCGCTCGCGGGGATAGGCCCTGATCACGGCGAATCGCACCCTGGTGCTGACCGGTTCCCCCGCGCTCGCGGGGATAGGCCCCAGCCATGCTGGAACCGGACCTGCTCGCTGATGGTTCCCCCGCGCTCGCGGGGATAGGCCGTCGAGGCGGGCGTCGCCCGGCTGGGTGGGACTGGTTCCCCCGCGCTCGCGGGGATAGGCCCACATGGGTATCCTGCTTCGCGCTATCGGTCGAGGTTCCCCCGCGCTCGCGGGGATAGGCCCTGCAATCCGCGCTCGCCAATCGGGCGCTCATCGGTTCCCCCGCGCTCGCGGGGATAGGCCCGTGCCGACCCGCCAGCAGCAAGCGATTCTCTGGGTTCCCCCGCGCTCGCGGGGATAGGCCCGCGACTCCGGGGGCCAGCGGGATGGCGGTCCCGGTTCCCCCGCGCTCGCGGGGATAGGCCCTGGCTTGCTGTGTTTGCTGTCGTCACTCCAGCGGTTCCCCCGCGCTCGCGGGGATAGGCCCGCAGTAGGCGCATTCCTGGCCCCGACTCAGTTGGTTCCCCCGCGCTCGCGGGGATAGGCCCGTCAAGCCCTAAACACCGATTATTTTAGGTACGGTTCCCCCGCGCTCGCGGGGATAGGCCCTCGACCGCCGCGGCCTGCGCCCGGCCGAGGACGGTTCCCCCGCGCTCGCGGGGATAGGCCCTCGGAAATAGGGGTCCGGAAATAGGGGTCAGAGGTTCCCCCGCGCTCGCGGGGATAGGCCATCAGGCGGCGGGCGCGAACGGCCGCTGACGCTGGTTCCCCCGCGCTCGCGGGGATAGGCCCCGGCGATCTGGACCCCGACACCGACTGCGATCGGTTCCCCCGCGCTCGCGGGGATAGGCCCCCGCTATCCCCATTTCAGGATCAAGCTCACTGGGTTCCCCCGCGCTCGCGGGGATAGGCCCCTTGAATGGACGAGTAACCAACCCGTGCGCTCGGTTCCCCCGCGCTCGCGGGGATAGGCCCGAAGTCCCGTCCGGGGAAATCTGGGCCTGTTGGGTTCCCCCGCGCTCGCGGGGATAGGCCCCCGCACCAGCGCCCGCCCGGCTGTCGGATCGTGGTTCCCCCGCGCTCGCGGGGATAGGCCCGTAACACTTAAGGGCGTCGAATCGGTCCGGACGGTTCCCCCGCGCTCGCGGGGATAGGCCCTACTGCATGAACCTCAGTTGCTTTGAGCAACGGGTTCCCCCGCGCTCGCGGGGATAGGCCGTCGAGGCGAAGTGGAAAGCGATCTGGGATAACGGTTCCCCCGCGCTCGCGGGGATAGGCCCAGTTCCATCTTGGACTTGGCCTGAAGGTAGCCGGTTCCCCCGCGCTCGCGGGGATAGGCCCGTCGCCACCAACTGCGCCAGCGTGTCACGGCCGGTTCCCCCGCGCTCGCGGGGATAGGCCCCCGGACTGCCTCGCCACCCTCATCACCGCCCGGGTTCCCCCGCGCTCGCGGGGATAGGCCCGAATCGACCAAGGCCAGTGGATCTTCAGGCATGGTTCCCCCGCGCTCGCGGGGATAGGCCCCGAGCGGCGCGTGATTGAGCTATGGCGGTCTAGGTTCCCCCGCGCTCGCGGGGATAGGCCCGCACCCATGATGATCAGAGCGCCTTACGAATCGGTTCCCCCGCGCTCGCGGGGATAGGCCCTTGGGCGCTAGCTGGCACGTCCCACCGATGACGGTTCCCCCGCGCTCGCGGGGATAGGCCGGCGCTGGCCGCTATTGGGTTCGGTGTGATTACGGTTCCCCCGCGCTCGCGGGGATAGGCCCCGCACGGTTACAGAAGCCCGATCTTCTTCAAGGGTTCCCCCGCGCTCGCGGGGATAGGCCCGCTCATCTTCTTCTAGCTCGGCCTCAAGCGCAGGTTCCCCCGCGCTCGCGGGGATAGGCCGTGGGCGAAGTGGTAGCGGCGGTCAGTGGGCGCGGTTCCCCCGCGCTCGCGGGGATAGGCCCAGGCGACATTTGCTTCAGGATCGACGTAGAGAGGTTCCCCCGCGCTCGCGGGGATAGGCCCCCAGTACCAGTATGGCGCGCTCCATTGACGCTGGTTCCCCCGCGCTCGCGGGGATAGGCCGTCGCCACCGGCACGTCGTAAGTCGTCGTCTGCGGTTCCCCCGCGCTCGCGGGGATAGGCCCCCTGGAATCACGGCCGGTGGTTCTGGTGGCTCGGTTCCCCCGCGCTCGCGGGGATAGGCCCGAGATTGTCCCGAAAAGAGATGGCGAAATGCAGGTTCCCCCGCGCTCGCGGGGATAGGCCCTGCTGACGGATGGGGGAAGCGTGTCGCTGTCCGGTTCCCCCGCGCTCGCGGGGATAGGCCCCGCGCATCGTGGCTGCCAACACCAATCTGCACGGTTCCCCCGCGCTCGCGGGGATAGGCCCGACGGCGGAGACGGTGACCAGCGAAGAAGAGGGGTTCCCCCGCGCTCGCGGGGATAGGCCCCTGGCACGATGGCGCCCTCGCACAGACGGCCCGGTTCCCCCGCGCTCGCGGGGATAGGCCCTGTTGGTGAGCCTGGAAATACCCAGTATTTCAGGTTCCCCCGCGCTCGCGGGGATAGGCCCACTCGGCGAATGCACTTGCGACGGATCACACCGGTTCCCCCGCGCTCGCGGGGATAGGCCGCCGACGCCCGCCGCCCTGGAGTGCGTCAAGGTGGTTCCCCCGCGCTCGCGGGGATAGGCCCGGCGAGACCACCTTCTACGACGGGAATTTTCGGGTTCCCCCGCGCTCGCGGGGATAGGCCCGTCCTGCGGTCGGTGATCGCCTTCAAGGGCGAGGTTCCCCCGCGCTCGCGGGGATAGGCCCGGGGGGGAATCAAACGAAAGTGACACAACAGTGGTTCCCCCGCGCTCGCGGGGATAGGCCCCATCGAGATCATCTTCGAGGGCGTGAATCACGGGTTCCCCCGCGCTCGCGGGGATAGGCCCCCTTCCCGTGCGACCGCGACCCAAGCAGCCTCGGTTCCCCCGCGCTCGCGGGGATAGGCCCACGGCGAAGCAACCGGGCGCGATCGTGGTCCGGGTTCCCCCGCGCTCGCGGGGATAGGCCCCGTCAGTGGGCCGGGCCGCTTTAGTCTTGATGGGTTCCCCCGCGCTCGCGGGGATAGGCCCTGACGCAGCGTCTGCTGGAGGTTGTCGGTCTTGGTTCCCCCGCGCTCGCGGGGATAGGCCCTCCAGGGCGCGGTCGGCGGTGATCAGGGTCTCGGTTCCCCCGCGCTCGCGGGGATAGGCCGTTCCGGGGGCAATGCCATCCTCCGCGGTCTGTGGTTCCCCCGCGCTCGCGGGGATAGGCCCTCCAGGAGGAGTGCCGGGGTCACCAGCTTGCCGGTTCCCCCGCGCTCGCGGGGATAGGCCCTGTACCTGGAAAACCGATGAGCATCTCTCAGAGGTTCCCCCGCGCTCGCGGGGATAGGCCCCGGCCATATTATTGCGCGGGCATCTCATCAACGGTTCCCCCGCGCTCGCGGGGATAGGCCCTGAAGCTGCCTTAGTGGCATTACCCTATCTCCGGTTCCCCCGCGCTCGCGGGGATAGGCCCCCCCAGTGTCTGTCTCGTCCAGCGAGGACTTAAGGTTCCCCCGCGCTCGCGGGGATAGGCCCGTCTGGGGATTCGATGCACAGGGGGAGATTGAGGTTCCCCCCGCGCTCGCGGGGATAGGCCCTGATTCGCTCGTTGCCACACTCCCAAATTGGGGGTTCCCCCGCGCTCGCGGGGATAGGCCCAGCAACCTCCGCTGCACAGGCTGCGACTCAACGGTTCCCCCGCGCTCGCGGGGATAGGCCCGAATCAAAGCGAGCGATTGCTGCCGCCACATGGGTTCCCCCGCGCTCGCGGGGATAGGCCCGATGAAAGACTGGACTGCCGCGGGAATCTGTAGGTTCCCCCGCGCTCGCGGGGATAGGCCCGCTGCACCCTCAGAGAAGGTGCACTGGTCAGGGGTTCCCCCGCGCTCGCGGGGATAGGCCCTCATCGGTCTGTCCGACTGGGGCAAGGACTCCGGTTCCCCCGCGCTCGCGGGGATAGGCCCAGCTATCGCTACCGTCCGCGCACAGGGGACTGGGTTCCCCCGCGCTCGCGGGGATAGGCCCCTGCGACCCGTGAGGCTTTGGCGTTGGTCAGAGGTTCCCCCGCGCTCGCGGGGATAGGCCCTCATGATACTCGGCCATGCGGTCGGTTAGTTTGGTTCCCCCGCGCTCGCGGGGATAGGCCCTGGTCCGGAAAGAGACGCATAAGGGCAGGCCGGGTTCCCCCGCGCTCGCGGGGATAGGCCCGAGGATTTTTTGATCATGACCGAAGAACAGCGGGTTCCCCCGCGCTCGCGGGGATAGGCCCGCCCGCACGTTCGCATCGATCAGTGACGGCTTGGTTCCCCCGCGCTCGCGGGGTTAGGCCCCACGACCACCGCCAACCCAAGAACCAGCACCAGGTTCCCCCGCGCTCGCGGGGATAGGCCCGTCAGCCGTGCCGTTAAATCTGACACCCTGTGGGTTCCCCCGCGCTCGCGGGGATAGGCCCGATCGAGTCGTGGCTGTCCTCGGCTCCGATCGGGTTCCCCCGCGCTCGCGGGGATAGGCACACCGCGCCCCAGGACGAACCCGGAATGCAGTGGGTTCCCCCGCGCTCGCGGGGATAGGCCCCAGTACGCGCCGGGCGTAGTCGCCGCCAGACCGGTTCCCCCGCGCTCGCGGGGATTAGGCCCATGTTCAACTCCGATACAAAGACAGGATTTCCGGTTCCCCCGCGCTCGCGGGGATAGGCCCCGACCTGACAACCGAGTTCGAGGTGATCGATGGGTTCCCCCGCGCTCGCGGGGATAGGCCCTTGCTCGGCGGCGCGTCGGATGGCGGTTTTGCGGTTCCCCCGCGCTCGCGGGGATTAGGCCCGGCACCCGCGGAGATCTGCTCGGGGGCCAGGAGGTTCCCCCGCGCTCGCGGGGATAGGCCCCTCTGGTCCGAACGCGTCGTGCAGGAAATTACGGTTCCCCCGCGCTCGCGGGGATAGGCCCATCCTGTAACAACGCGGGGTCTTCCGGCACAAGGTTCCCCCGCGCTCGCGGGGATAGGCCCTCGCCGCATGTGTCGTGCTTGGGGCTGCCGAAGGTTCCCCCGCGCTCGCGGGGATAGGCCCGCAACGCCCCCGGCATCAACGTCACCGCCCGCGGTTCCCCCGCGCTCGCGGGGATAGGCCCGAACTACTACAGCAGTGGGCCAGGAACACCTGGGTTCCCCCGCGCTCGCGGGGATTTAGGCCCGCACCGGGGCCGACTGGCATGGTGTCCAGGGCGGTTCCCCCGCGCTCGCGGGGATAGGCCCGTGCCGCCGAGATCCAGGGGCGCAGCGTCAGCGGTTCCCCCGCGCTCGCGGGGAATAGGCCCTCCGTGAGTGCCGTGCCCTCCAGCGGCGCCAGGGTTCCCCCGCGCTCGCGGGGATAGGCCCCAATTGGCGTAGTCGGCCGCGTCCTGCCAGCGGGTTCCCCCGCGCTCGCGGGGATTTAGGCCGGTCCAGCCACTTTATCGCCCAAGCGACGGTTCGCCCGCGCTCGCGTGCCCGATGCGCTTGATGTCGCTTGACAAAGGTTCGCCGTCGTTCCGAACCTGGGTCAGCGAACGCTGATGCCCATGGCGCCCGCGGTTTGTCACCACATCGTCATCGTCCGAACATGTTCGTGCAATAGTTGCGAACTATCCTGCTCGTCTCTTGATCTGGTGTCTTTCGTCAGCCCCGAGGGTGTGAGATGGTTGCGTCCGCGTCTGCCCTGGCCGCCAAGCGTGGTGATCGCTTGTATGTGGAACTCGCCGCGAGCGAGCACGAGGTGCGCGAGGCTCAAGCCTTGCGGTACCAGGTCTTTGCGCAGGAGTTGGGCGCGCAACTGCATTCCGCGCGGGCTGGTCTCGACGTGGATGGTTTGGATCCCTATTGCCAGCATCTGCTGGTGCGGGATTCCGGGACTGGGCAGGTGGTGGGCTGCACGCGCATCCTGACCGACGATCAGGCCGCCCGCCTGGGGCGGTTCTACTCCGCGAGCGAGTTCGACTTGGGTGCCATCCCCGGGCTGCCGGGCCGCAAGCTCGAGGTGGGGCGGACCTGTATCGCCGCCGCGCACCGCCAGGGGTCGGCCATCGCCGTGCTGTGGTCGGGGCTGGCCGGTTATGTGCAACTCCATGGGTTCGATTTTCTGTTCGGTTGCGCCAGTTTTCCCTTGGGTGAGGGGGATGTGCAGGCGGCGGCGATCATGAACCGGCTGCGTCGTCAGGCGCTGGCCCCGGAGTCGCTGCGGGTGACGCCGCGGGCGCCGTTGTTGACGACCTCAGTCGCCGATACGATTCTCGACGCACCCCTGCCGGCCCTGTTGCGCGCCTATGTGCGGCTGGGTGCCCAGGTCTGCGGCGAGGCCTGTCGCGATCCGGATTTCCAGGTGGCCGATGTGCTGATGTTGCTGCGTATGGAGGATCTCAATCCGTCGTATGCGCGCCATTTTTTTGAGCGGGTGGCGGGGACCTAGTTGGGCGTTCCATCTTCTCTTGCAGGTCCGTGCTTGCGGCAAGGTACCATCGATGGCGCTGGATTTCGGCATCCTGCCGGAGTGACGGTGCAACTTCAGGTGGATCGGGGTACTAGACACATGACGGCACGTGCTGGGATAGTCCGTTCGCTGTGGCGGGGTTTGCGCTTTCTTGAGCACGTGATCACCGGCGTGTTGATCCTGTGCGTGGTCGGACTGACGTCCCGCGCGGGTCACCGGCCGGCCTGGCTGCCCGGGGTGGTGCAATGGTGGTACGGGCGGATGAGCCGGGCGCTGGGAGTGCGGGTGAGCACCGTGGGCGCGGTCGCGGACCGCTGCCTCTTGGTGTGTAACCATGTCTCTTGGCTGGACCCGATGGTCTTGGGTGCCGCGGGACACATGGCGTTCTTGGCCAAGGCGGAGATCCGCGGCTGGCCGCTGATCGGGTGGATGTCCGACCTGGTCGGCACGTTGTTCATCGCGCGGGGTGCCCATCAGGTCGAGTCGGTGACCGCGCAGATCAGCGAGCGCATCGCGCGCGGGGAGACCTTGGCCATCTTTCCCGAGGGCACCACCAGCCGCGGCCTGGGGGTGCGCCGGTTCTACCCACGGCTGTTCGCCATTGCCCAGCAACCGGGGCTGGGGGTGCAGCCGGTGGCCATCCTGTATCACCGCGGGGCCGATCCGACGCCGGATCAGGACATCGCCTTTGTCGATGACGAGGCCCTGTTAACCAACCTGTGGCGCGTGCTGCGTCATCCCGGATTGGTCTGCGAGGTGCAGTTCCTGCCGCCCATTTGGCCGCGTGTCGAGGACCAGCGACGCACGCTGTCGGCGCTTGCGCGGCGCCGGATCGTCACCGCCCTGGGCTTGCCGGAGGCGGCTGGTTTGGATGCGCCGCCCCGTCCCGGTGCACGTGCCGGCGGTTTGCAGGCTGAGACGGCCGCCCGGATCAGTGCGGATTCGTCCCATGGATGAGCACGCGTCGCATCTCCCCTTGCGATTGACGGTGGTCACCGAGACCTACCCGCCCGAGATCAACGGTGTCGCCAATACCATGCGCCATCTGGTCGAGGGATTCCGGGACCGCGGTCACCAGTTGCATCTGGTGCGGCCGCGACAAGCGGGAGAGCGCGTCGGGCATCTCGCCGCGCCGATCGAACAGACCCTGGTGCCCGGGGTTCCCATCCCTGGTTACCGGGGGCTGCGCCTGGGATTGCCGGTCTATTGGCGACTGCGCCGACTCTGGGGTCGCCAACGGCCGGATCTGATCTATATCGCTACCCAGGGTCCGCTCGGACATGCGGCCTTGGCTGCCGCGGTCGCGTTGGGGGTCCCCGCCGTGACCGGTTTTCACACCCAGTTTCAGCAGTACAGCCGGCATTACGGGCTGGGCTTTCTGACCCGGCAGATCAGCAACACCTTGCGGCATTTTCATAACCGCTCGGACGCCACCCTGGTGCCGACGGCGGAATTGCGGGCGGAGCTTACCGCGGCCGGCTTTACCAACGTGCAGGTGTTCGGGCGGGGTGTGGATGTGACCTTGTTCGCGCCGACCCGGCGGCTGGAAGCGTTGCGCGCCTCCTGGGGCTGCGGCCCGGACGATCTGGCGGTGCTCTATGTCGGGCGGGTCGCCGCGGAAAAGAATCTGGAGCTCGCACGCGAGACCTTTGCGGCAATCGAGTTGCAGCAACCGTCGGCGCGCTTCGTGCTGGTCGGGGACGGGCCGGCACTCGCCGGTCTGCACCGTGACTATCCCCGCTTCATCTGCACCGGGGCCAGGGTCGGCGAGGAATTGGCCGCCCACTACGCGAGCGGCGACTTGTTTCTGTTCCCCAGTCTGACCGAGACCTTCGGCAACGTGGTGACCGAGGCGATGGCGAGTGCGCTGCCGGTGGTCGCTTTCGATTATGCCGCGGCGCATGCGGCGATCGTGTCCGGGGTCAACGGGGTGACGGCGCCCATGGGGGACCGCGCCGGCTTCGTGGCCGCCGGGCTGAGCGCCATCCAGGATCGCGGCCGGTTGCGCGCAGTGGGCGAGGCCGCCCGCCGTACCGCGCTCAATATGAGTTGGGAGCGGGTGCTGGGCGGGGTGGAGCAACTGCTCTACGAGGTAATCCGCCGACGGCAAGGCGATCCGGAGTCGACCCCGGCCGCGGCAGCAGTTCGGCAGTGAGTGCCGGAAGCAAGCCGCCGGTATCCCGCAACCTGCAAGTTTGCCGTGGGAGCGGCCTCCGGCCGCGATGGGGTTTCACTGGATGCCCTTGATCATCCTACCAGCCGGCGTTCGTCGAGGCCCTGGCGCGAAAAGGTAGTCCACAGATGTCACAGATGTCACAGATGTCACAGATGTCACAGATGTTTTTCTTCATCTGTGAACATCTGTGACATCTGTGGATAAATCCGGATGATCGCTGACCGCTCTCTCCAGGATCAATGCCCCCGTTCTCTTAGTCGCGGGGTCGATGCGGTACACCAGGGCGGCGATGCGATAGCCGCTGCCGTCGCGTTCCAGTTCCAGATGGATCTCCCCGGCCGGCCTTGCGCCGTCGGCCCGTTGCAGGCCGAGGTTGGCCGCGAACCGGCGGTCGTCGCTACCCGGGTCCAGGCGCGTTGCAGTCAGCCGGAGCGTCCGGTTGAGTGTGACCGCGAAGAAATCAGCACTCGGGTCCCGCGCCCGCGGGTCTCCGCGATTGGTGATCTGTGCATCATCGGCCAGGAGCAGCAGGATGGCGGGGAGATCGCCGGCCGCGAAATAGCGCCGGAAGCGCTCGATCAGGTCTTCCGGGCGCTTGACCGGCGCGACCGGCGGCAACCGCGCAGCGACGACCTTGGTGATCCTGGTTGCCGTGGCCGGCGGCGCGTCGGCGACCCACGGCTGCTCGGACGTTGCCGGTCTTGGTTCAGTCGTGCCTTCAGGGAGCGCGTGGGCGTCAAGCAGCGGACGCTGCGGGGCTCCAAGGGCCTCCTGCTGCGTCACCCGCGTGTCCTGCCGCTGCAAGGAGCTGGTTGCGGCCATCCGCAGGGTCTGCCGCGGCCCGCCAAGCGCGAATGCCAGCGCGGCGGCCATCAGCAGCAGGGTGCTGCCGACCAGCCAGGCACGGGGGCGGGCACCCGGTTCGCCGCCCCTTGTCCGAACCCCGAGCCCGGTGCTCCAGCGGTGCCGCACCCATCCTGTTTTCAGCAGATCGCGGTCGTAGTTCAGTCGTGCGATCGGGTCTTTCAGGCAGCGATAGGCCTGATTGAGTCGCGCGGTGTCGGCCGCGCGGCCGTCGGCGGACCGATCCGGGTGAAAGAGTCCGACCAGCGCGTGGTAATGCGCCGCGATGGACTCGGGATCGGCCGTTCGGGGCAGTCCCAGCGTGCGGTAATAATCGGCCTGCGGATGCAGCAGGACCTGACGGATCAAGGCCATGAGCGCGGTCCGCAGGCGCTCCTGCGCGGTTCCCAAGCCGGCCGCGGTGGCGGCGGCCTGACCGGGTGCGAGGGCGGCGCTCAAGGCGCTGACCAGATGGTTGAAACAGGGCGGCAGCGGCCGCCGGGGATCACGCAGGCCCGCATAGCGCTGTGGTGCTTCCCGGCAGGCGAGGGCGAGGACCAGCAGCGCGGCACCCGGCGTCGGGTCCCTTCCTGCATGCGGTGGCGTCTTGCGCCTGAACGCGTTCATGGGGCCGGTCGACGCCCGCGCTCGCCGGTCAGGACGCCGCGCGGGGACGCCGCGTCGGACCCGTCGTCGTCCGGCCCACGCCGATACTTGACCAGAATGGCACCCAGGATATTGGCATTGGCGCCGCGCAACCGCCGCAGTGAGCCGGTGAGCGTGGCGGCCCGGGTCGTCGAGGCGGCGACCACCATCAGGGTCGCCTGGGCCAAACCGGCCAGGATCAGGGCGTCCGCGCGCCCCGCGACCGGCGGTCCATCGAGAATCACCTGGTCGAAACGCCGGACGGCGTCGCGGATCAGGTCGGTCATCCGGGCCGTGCCGAGCAGTGCCGCTGATTGCGGCGGGCGTGGGCCGCTGCTGATCACGAAGAGTCCGGCCACCGCGGTGGCCTGCGCGACCGCGGCCGGGTCGGCGTCCTCGCTCAGGCAGTTGGCGAGTCCGCGCGAGTTGGGGAGATTGAAGGCGTGGTGGAGCGATGGGCGGCGCAGGTCGCAGTCGATCAACAGGACCTTGTTGCCGGTCCGGGCGAAGGTGATGGCCGTGGCACCGGCGCAACTGGTCTTGCCCTCGCCGGCCGCGGCGCTGCAAAAATGGATGACCCGCGGGGGGCCGCCGTCCCCGGCGCGGTTCAGCGCGGTGCACAGCGACCGGTAGGCGGCGGCCACCGCGCCGCGGGGATCGCGCAGCGGTAACCAGATGAGCGCGGCGCCGTGCGGGTCCTGGTGTCCCGCGGCCATCCAGGGGATCCGGCTCAATACCGGCGCCCCGACGCCGCGTTCGGTGTCGGCGCTGGTCTTGAGGGTGTCGTCCAGGGCTTCGCTGACGACCGCGAAGGCGATCCCGCCGCATAGGCCGATCGCGACGGCGATGGCGAGGTTGTGCCACAGCAGCGGAGCAATGGGGGTGCGCGGGGGCTGGGCGGCATCGACGATGGCGATGGTGCCGGGCGCGCTGCCGGGGTTGGCCTCGATGGCTTTGAGGCGCTCGAGGAGTCCGGTATGGCGTTCGCGCTGGGTGTCGACCGCGCGTTGCAGTTCCTGGTACCGGGCGGCGCTGGTCTGCACGATCAAGATCTCGGACTTGAGCGCGTCGATGTGTGCAGCCAGCCGCGTCTCCTCGCTGACTTTCGTTTCATAAGCGGCGCGCGCGGCGTCGCCGATGCCGGCGGACTCCTGTTCGATCTGGTGCTCGATCACGTCCAGTTGCTGCCTGAGCTGCTTCATCTTCGGGTAGTCGGGCTTATAGACCTGCAACTTCTCCTGATAGCGCGCGGACAGCTCCGCCTGGCGTTCCTTGAGCGTCTGGATCAGCGGATTCGCCAGGACCTCGGCACTGCGCGCCGGTCCGTCCCGCGCCAGTTGCTGGTGGTGCGCCTGCGCGGCGATGCGCGCGGCTTCGACGGCGGCCTGTTCCCGGCTCAGTTCACTCAGCCGGGTCATCAGGAGCTGCACCTGGGCCTCCGGGTCGATGCCTGGCGCCGCGCTGGTCGCAGCGGCCAGACGCTGCTCAGCCGCCGCGAGATCGGCCTGAACCTGGCGGGCCTGCTGCGCGAGCGCGGCCCGCGCGTCCGCGCGGGCCTGGTCGCCACGCTCGCGCGTGGCGCTGACAAAGCCCGCGGCGAGCGCATTGGCGACCGCCGCGGCCTCGTCGGGAACCGGGCTGTCGAATGCGATCCTTACCAGATGGGAGTCCTTGACCGGTGTCACCGTCAGGTTCTCCAGCAAGAGCGTCTCCAGATCCGTCGGCTCCGGGGGCCGGCCGGTCCACCGACTGCCGACACCGGCCGCGAGCTCAGCGAGCACCGGCCGCGGTGTCGCGCGCAGCGCCAGTTGGTCGATCACCCGGCGGGCGAGCGTGCGGCTGCGCAGCAGTTCATACTGGGTTCCGTAAAATGCCGATTGGCTGTCGGCGTTCGCGGGGGCGGTCGGGTCGACCTGGCCCGCGGCGGCGTGCTCGATCTGCAGCAACACCGACCCCCGGTACATGGGTGTGGCGAGGCGGGTCATCAGCAGTGCCAGGACGATTGCGGTCAGGGTGATCGCGGCGATGCTCCACCGCCGCCGGAGTACGCCGGTCCAGTAACGGTGCAGCTCGGGTCCATCGGTCCCGTCCGCGGTCGCGGCCTCGGTCAGTGGATAAGTCGGCCCGGGCGCGGAGTGGCTCAAGTCAGTTCCTGCGTCAACAGCATGGCGGCCTTGATCATCGTTCCGGTTGCTGGAAGACCGGCGGTCGAGGTTCTAGGCGGTCGACCTCGCAGATTGGCGGGGCGGTGCCCGCGGGGCCTCTGGTGTATAGTCCCGCGCTTTCGGACCCGGTTCAAGGCCGCCGGCACCGGCGCACGACCAGCGAGAGAAGACCATGCCTCACTACCGTTCACGCACTACCACCCACGGCCGCAACATGGCCGGCGCCCGCGCCCTGTGGCGCGCCACCGGCATGACCGACGGCGATTTCGAAAAGCCCATCATCGCGGTCGCCAACTCGTTCACCCAGTTTGTTCCCGGTCATGTGCATCTGCAGGATTTGGGCCAACTGGTCGCGCGCGAGATCGAGCGGGCCGGCGGGGTCGCCAAGGAGTTCAATACCATCGCGGTCGACGACGGGATCGCCATGGGCCATGGCGGCATGCTCTATTCACTGCCGTCGCGCGACATCATCGCCGACTCGGTCGAGTATATGGTCAACGCGCACTGCGCCGACGCCTTGGTGTGCATCTCCAACTGCGACAAGATCACGCCCGGGATGCTGATGGCGGCCTTGCGGCTCAACATCCCGACGGTGTTCGTCTCGGGCGGACCCATGGAGGCGGGCAAGGTCGCACTAGCCGGCAAAGGCGAGATCAAGCTCGATCTGGTGGATGCCATGGTCGCCGCGGCCGACGCCCGGGAGACCGATGCGGACGTCGCCGCCATCGAGCGCTCGGCCTGTCCCACCTGCGGGTCCTGCTCCGGCATGTTCACCGCCAACTCGATGAACTGCCTGACCGAGGCGCTGGGGTTGAGCCTGCCCGGCAACGGCAGCCTGCTCGCCACCCATGCGGATCGGGAACAGTTGTTCCTGGAGGCCGGGCGGCTGATCGTGGAGCTGGCGCGGCGCTGGTATGAGCAGGACGACGCCACGGCCCTGCCGCGCGGCATCGCGAGTTTCGATGCCTTCGAGAACGCCATGAGCCTGGATATCGCCATGGGCGGTTCCACCAACACCGTCCTGCACCTGCTGGCGGCCGCCCACGAGGCCGGGGTGGCTTTCACGATGGCGGACATGGATGCCCTGAGCCGCCGAGTGCCGAATCTGTGCAAGGTCGCCCCGTCCAGCCATCTTTACCATATGGAAGACGTGCACCGCGCCGGCGGAGTCATTGGTATCCTGGGTGAACTGGATCGGGCCGGGTTGCTCCACCGTGACGTGCCGACAGTGCACGCGCGCACCCTGGGCGAGGCGCTGGACGCCTGGGATATCGCCCGCGATTCGGCCACGCAGACCGCGCGGACCCGCTTCCTGGCCGGCCCCGGCGGTATCCCGACTCAAGTCGCCTTCAGTCAGTCCAGCCGGTGGCCCGACCTGGATCTGGATCGGGCCGCGGGCTGCATTCGTAATCTGGAACATGCCTACTCACGCGACGGCGGGCTGGCCGTGCTGTTCGGCAATCTGGCCGAGCAGGGGTGCATCGTCAAGACCGCCGGAGTCGACGCGGCCAACCTGACCTTCCGCGGGCCGGCGCGCATTTGCGAGAGCCAGGAAGACGCCGTGACGGCCATCCTGACCGACCAGATCCACGCGGGCGACCTGGTATTGATCCGCTACGAGGGCCCCAAGGGCGGTCCGGGGATGCAGGAGATGCTCTATCCCACCAGCTATCTGAAATCCAAGGGGCTAGGCAAAGCGTGCGCTCTGGTGACCGACGGGCGTTTCTCCGGCGGCACCTCCGGACTCTCCATCGGGCATGTCTCACCGGAGGCGGCCGAAGGCGGGCTGATCGGGCTGGTGGAGGACGGCGACCTGATCGAGATCGACATCCCCAATCGGCGTATCGAATTGCTGGTCGCGCCCGCCGTGCTCGAAGCGCGTCGCGCGGCCATGAACGCCCGCGGGAAAGACGCTTGGCGGCCGGTCAAGCGGCAGCGTGTGGTCTCAGCCGCACTGCGCGCCTATGCCGCGCTCACCACCAGCGCGGCCCATGGGGCGGTGCGGGATCTGTCTCAACTGGGGTGAGAGGCGCTGGTCGGCCGGGCAAGCCGCGGGGCCATGATCGCCGTTCCGGCCTTGGTCATGGTTCCGGGCGGCCGCGACGTCGGCCGGCTGGAGTCCAAGGCTTCAGCCTAGCAGCCTGTCGGACTTTAGGCGATTTCCGAATAAGACGCTATCAAGAAT
>JACDZG010000150.1 GCA_013426805.1 Chromatiaceae bacterium | reverse complement strand
ATTTGCGCTTCCGGGTGGCTTGGTTTTCTGGTGATATGCCTGGCAAAAAAGAACCTCGGCCGGCGATGGAAAGCTTGCTGGATGGATGGGAAGACGGTATCATGACCGCCACTGCCAGTGCGGTTCCTGGTGCAGGAGCCGCACTTTTTTTGGTCGCCTCAGAAAGCTACTCTTATCACCTCACCCCCGCTATGACGAAGGTCCCTCGCCCCAGATCAACGCGATCCCTCGCGCCTCGGAGCCTGCCGCGTGTACTGCTCCACCTCGGCATCGTCTGCCTGTGCGCGCTGCTGGGCGCTTGCGGCAACTTGCCGCGCAACGCGGTGCCGGTTCAGCAGGAGTTGGGGGCGTCGATTCCCGGCATGCCCAATATCCGGGCCTGGGCCTACGAGTCCAGTGCGATGATGGAAGAGGACCTGGCCCAATCCTTCGCCCAGGAGACGACGGCCGACTTCCCCCCCGACGCCGATGGCCAAGTCACCTACCCGCATCTGGCCCTGTCCGGCGGCGGGGCGAGCGGGGCCTTCGGCGCTGGCCTCCTAAACGGCTGGAGCAGCACCGGCAAGCGCCCGGTGTTCAAGGTCGTCACCGGCGTGTCCACCGGTGCGCTGATGGCACCGTTCGCCATTCTCGGGCCGGATCATGACGATGCCTTGCGCATGTTCTACACCACCACGCGCACGACGGACATCTTCAAGCTGGGTTCGGTGCTGTGGCAGTTGATCGCGGGCGAGGCGCTGGCAGACACGCGCCCGCTGCAGTCCCTGATCGCGCAACATGTGGACGCCACCTTGCTGCAGCGCGTGGCCGATGCGCACCGCCAGGGACGGCGCCTGTACATCGGCACCGTTGACCTCGACGTGCCCCGCTTCGTGGTCTGGAACATGGGTCTGATCGCCACCAGCGGTCGGCCCGAGGCACTCGATCTGTTCCGCAAGGTGATGCTGGCGTCGGCATCGATTCCGGTGGCCTTCCCGCCGGTATTCTTTGACGTCGAGCTGCACCCCGACGGCCCGCGCTATGACGAGATGCATGTGGATGGTGGCGTCGGCGCGCGGGTCTTCCTCAACGGCGGTGTGTACCGGGGCTCGCTCTTTCGCGAACGCGGCGGCCATGGCGGCAGCGGACGCGAGAACATCTTTGTCATCCACAACGGCCAGCTGATCCCGAAGCTCGACCCGGTCAACCGTTCATTGGCGGCGATTGCGGTGCGGGTGATTGATGCCTCGGGACGCGCCGCGGCGCAGGGCGACCTGCTGCGCATCTATTCCTACGCGCAGAGTGAGGATGCCGACTTCCAATGGGTGACCATTCCTGACTACGTGGACGTGAGCCAGGACGAAAGCTTCGACCCGGTGATGATGCGCAAGCTCTACGACGAGGGCTTTCGCATGGCGACCGCGGGCACCTATTGGAACTCGGAACCGCCGGGTCGGCGGGTCAATCGCTGAGCCGTCAAGTGCCGTGCTGCGGGCTGTGCGGCGGTGGGCGGAATCGTGGTTGTGAAGCGGAAAATCAAGGGTGTGTATGTCGCTGTCGCCCGGCGGGGTCTCTACTTTAGCCGATGCCGATGGGTGTATGGTCCCAGTTGCAGTTGATCAGCGTCTGAAGCCGATGGCTGAGTTCGAAGGATAAGTTTAAAACGTCTCCCAGCAAAGGCTTCCACAGGCGGAAGCCCTCTCAACGGGACAAACGACAATAGCAACGGGCGGGTCAGGCGCTTCCGGCCAAAAAAAAATTGACATGGTGAAGCCCACCGGGAAAGAGGTCGCGGACAGACGTTTCCTCTTGAATGGAACTCTAATAAAAATTTTTTATTAGAGTTTACGATAAGTTATATGGCTATTTATGCCAAACCTTGGGACCCGAGGGGCTTATTCCGTTCATCCAGCCTTCATTCTCCTTGACAAACTCCCGGCGCGACCCTAAAAACTTCATCTAGTATTCTCCAGAAGCAAAATGTTTCTGGTTTGGTTCCTCGCGACCGGGTATCCTCTGCGGGGTGCGAGTTACGCGTTCCGGGAGGCCGGGTTTCAAGTTTCAATGTACACCAACTTCAAAGGAGGCTGTTTATGAAAAACTGTATCGTCTTCATCATCTCGTTGGCCGCTCTGGTGCTCAGTGGTTGTGCCTCCACCTCATCGACCAATGACTATGGCCGGCCCGGAGAATTGGTGGATGCGGCAGTGGTTACCATCAACAACTTTTCGAACGACCCGAATATGACCTGGTTCCGAAGCAATGTCGGCCAGGCCCGGGCCGTGATCATTTTTCCGAGAGTCGTCCGGGCCGGATTCATTTTCGGTGGTTCCGGCGGCAGCGGAACGATGCTGCTCAGGGACCAGAAAACGGGTGAGTGGAGCTATCCCGCCTTTTTCACCATGGGCACAGGCTCCTTCGGGTTTCAGGCCGGTGTCGATGTCGCCGAGGTGGTGCTGATGGTGATGACCGAGCGGGGCGTGGACCGTTTCCTTTCATCGAGCGTTACCCTGGGGGCGGATGCCAGCGTTGCCGCGGGCCCGGTCGGGGCCGGGGTGAGTGCCGCGGTGTCTGATATCCTGTCGTTTTCCCGGGCGCAAGGTGTGTTTGGCGGCCTGTCGCTGGAAGGTGGCGTGATCACCCCCAGAAACGAGTGGAACAGCGCCTATTACAGTCGCGACGTCCGCACCGTCGATATCTTGATTTCAAGGAGCGTGAGCAATCCCCAGGCGGACCGTCTGCGCAGGGACGTTGCCCGCAGAGCTGGCCAATAGCTCTAATCGCCCTTATGGTCGGGAATCCGCAATCCGGCGGATGGCGGACGGATTCTCGACCATCGCCATCCTCGAGGACCGAGACGAGATGGTGCTGGCGACCTCTTAAGGACCTTGTTGCTGCATGGGCCCTTGCGTATGCAGCGTCCAATAACTGAAACCTCATAGAAAAGGAGTATGATTCATGAGTAATCTTGTGGTGATTGAATTTGACACTGAGGAACAGGCTTTTGCCATGCGTGCCGAGCTTGCCAATCTACAGAAAGAGTATTTGATTGAAATGGATGACATCGTGGTCGTCACCAAGAATGAAAAGGGCAAGGTCAAGCTGCACCAGGCCGTCAACTTGACCGCTGCGGGAGCGGTGGGGGGCTCATTCTGGGGAATGCTCATCGGCATGATCTTCCTCAACCCGCTTTTAGGCGCGGCCGTTGGGGCTGGCGCCGGAGCGCTGTCCGGTAAATTGAACGATATCGGGATCAACGACGACTTTATGAAGGAACTGGGGGCAAATCTCACCGATGGAACGTCGGCCCTTTTTATCCTCTTTCGCAAGGCGACTGGAGATAAAGTTCTCGAAAGGCTGAAGCAGACAGGTTTAAAAGGGAAAGTTCTGCAAACCTCGCTGACCGTTGACGCCGAAGACGAGCTTCGAAAAGTCTTCGAAGGCTAATTGGGAGCGGACAGCGACAAGATCTGGACGATACTGCTGTATGGCTGACAGAGAGGGCATGGCCCGGCCAGGAGAAATGGTGAGGTATCCCCCCCCTCAATTTCCTTGGTGCCGTGACTCAGCACATTCCTCCAGAGCTTGGCACCGATGGCGAGATGCTTGGGCAGGCTAAGAACCCGGCAGCCTAAGGGACAGCTTGCGAGATCGATGAGAAGGCGGTCCCATTGCCGCTTCTGACAGGGCGCTTCCTTGAGCAGGAGCGGCATTTTTTTGGGTCGTCGCAGAAGCTCACTCCTTATCTCTGAGCCCGGCAAGCTGCTCGATCCCCATGCGGGGTGCCGTGCGGCACCAGCCAGACCATGGGCAAGGCGAGGCGATCTCGATGTTCCCATAGCATAGCCCGGGCCCGCGAGTATTCCCAATTCTTTATGTCAAACATCACGCCTCTCACTCAACCTGCCTCCGCGCCGCGCGGATGGCGTTCCGCCAAGACCCTGGCGCGTGCTGCGGCCTGGCTGGCGGTGGCGGTCTTCAGTCTCCTGCTGCTGGTCTGGCTGGCCTTGCACTGGGTCATTCTGCCGAATATCGATCGCTGGCGCCCGCTGCTCGAAACCAAGGCCAGCCAAGCGCTCGGGATTCCGGTGCGAATCGGCAGCGTCGAGGCACGCTCCAGCGACTGGGTGCCTGCCGTCGAGTTGCGCGACGTGGTTCTCCTCGACGCCCAAATGCAGCCGGCGCTGCACCTGTCGCGCGTGGTCGCCGCGGTTTCCCTGCCATCGCTGCTGGCGTCCTTTGGCAGCTTTGAGTTGCGCCTGGCGCAACTGCTCATCGAAGGCGCGAGTCTCGACGTGCGGCGCGACCAGGCGGGGCGTGTGTTTGTTGCCGGCCTCGATGTGAGCGGTGGCGCCAGCGCCGGCAGCTCGGGGGGCGCTGCCGACTGGTTCTTCCGCCAATACGAGGTCGCGCTCCACGACGCATCGCTGCGCTGGACCGACGAGCAGCGCGGGGCACCGCCGCTCGAACTGAGCGCCATAGATTTCGTCGCCAGCAACGGGCCGGGCCGTCACAGTTTGCGTCTGGAGGCAACGCCGCCGCCGGCCTGGGGCGAGCGCTTCCGCCTGCGCGGTGAGTTCTCGCGACCCCTGCTGGCACGCAGCAGCCACTGGCAGCACTGGTCGGGCGAGGTGGACGCCGAGGCGCCGCACCTCGACGTCAGCCGCGTGCGCGACTATGTCGACCTGCCCTTTGCCCTGAACCAGGGCTCCGGTGCGCTGCGGGCCTCCCTTGATCTGCGCGCAGGCATGGTCAACACGGTAACCTTTGACATGGCGCTGCGCGAGCTAAGGTTGCGCCTGGCCCCCCAGCTCGAACCGCTGAACGTCTTGCAGGTGCAGGGGCGGTTTGCGATCCAACGGAGCGCCGAGGGCGGCAGCGTGACCCTGCGCGGGTTCGAATTCACCACCGGCGATGGCGTGCACTGGCCGGCGGGCGATATGGAGTTCACCTGGACCGAGGATGCCGGCGGCGAGGTGAGCGGCGGTACGTTGAACGCGGGCCGGCTCGATCTGGCCGTGATCGCCGGCACCGTCCAGCACCTTCCCCTGGGCGAGGCCCTGCGCGCGCTCGTTGCCGAGGGTGCGCCCAAGGGAATCGCCAGCGAGGTCCAGGCCAGTTGGGAGGGCCCCATCAATGCCCTGACCCACTACCGCCTCAGCACCCGCCTCAGCGACCTCGCGCTTACCGCCAGGCCGCCGGAAACTCCCGGCGCCAGAGGGTGGCCGGGCGTGCGCAAGGCATCGGTGGTGCTCAGCGTCACCGAGAAGGGCGGCGAAGCCACGCTGACGATGAAGGATGGTGCCATCGATCTGCCGGGCGTCCTGGCCGAACCCGTGCTGCCCCTGGACGCGCTGGAGGGCAAGCTGGCCTGGCGCATCGAGCCGAATCCTGAGGCTGAACCGACGCTGCAGGTGCAGCTCGTCGACGGCCACGTGGCCAACGCCGATTTCCAGGCAGACCTGAAGGGGATCTGGAAGAGCGGCAGCGGCCAGGATCTGACGGCAGACGGACGCCTTCCGGGGATACTGGAGCTTGACGCTACCCTTACCCAGGTCGTGGCCGCGCGCATCGCCCGCTACCTGCCGCTGGCCGTGCCGGAAGCGACGCACAGTTATCTCGAGCACGTCTTGCTCGGCGGCACCATCGCCAGGGCGAGCGTGCGCTTCGGCACCGCTGCGCCGGGCGAGTTCCGCATCGAGGCCGTTGCCGACGACGTGACGCTCGCCTATGTGCCGAACATGGCAGCCGCTGCCGGGGAGCCGCTCTGGCCACCGCTGACGCACCTGAGCGGCGATTTTGTCGTCGACGGCACGACCTTTGAGTTCCACGATGTGAAGGCGCGGATCTTCGCCCTCGAGATCAGCGGCGCCGGGCGCGGCAGCATCGGCAACCCTGCCGAGAAGCCGACCTTGACCCTTGATCTGCAGGCCCGCGGGCCGCTGGCCGACCTCCTGCGTTTCGTTGAAGCAACGCCGGTGGGCGACTGGATTGATGGAACGCTGCGCGAGACCACGGCGAGCGGAGTTGGCCACCTGGGGCTCGCGCTGTCGCTGCCCCTCTCCGACCTGAAAGAGACGACGGTGAAGGGCAGTGTGCAGCTCTCCGGCAGCGACCTGCGCATCCGCCCCGACTTACCGCTGCTCGGCGCGGCGCACGGACGGATCGACTTCACCAGCAAGGCGATGACGCTGAGCGACGTCAGTGCCCGCGTCTTCGGCGGTGAGGTGGTGCTCGCCGGCGGCACCCAGGCCGACGGCTCGTTGCGCTTTACCGCGCAGGGCAACGCCACCGCCGAAGGACTGCGCCGCGCGCCCGAGCTCGGCCAGGTCGCGCGCGCGGCCGCAGCACTGAGCGGGCAGGCCGCCTATCGACTCGTACTGGCCTTGGTCCAGGGCCGTCCTCAAGTCGAGCTGACGAGCAACCTCGTCGGCATGGCCCTGGACCTGCCGCCGCCGCTGCAAAAGGCGACCCGGTCGACGCTGCCGCTGCGTGTGCAGACGACCCTTGCAGCGGGAACCGGCCCACCGTCAGAGACGCTGCGCATCGATCTTGGCACAACCCTGCATGCGCAGTTCCAGCGCGACGCCAATGGCCAAGTGCGGCGCGGCGGCATCGGCATCTTCGAGCCCGCGCCGAGGCCAGCCAGCGGCGTCGCCGCCGCCATCAGCCTGCCGCGCCTGGACGTCGATGCCTGGCAGGATGCATTGGCGCGGTTGTTCGGTGGGGGAGGCGGCGGCGAGTCCGTCGCCACGGCCGGTTTCCTGCCCTCCCAGGTCAGCCTCAAGACGCAGGAGTTGATTTTTGGCGGGCGCACGCTCAGCGGTGTTGCCGGGGAACTGTCGCTGGTGGACGGTCAGTGGCGCATCGACCTCGCGGCGGACCAGGCGGCCGGCCGCATCGAATACCGGCCGCCCGGCACCGGCGCCGAGGCTGGGCGTATTTATGCCCGCCTGAAACGTCTGGCGCTGCCCGAAAGCGATGCCCACGAGGTGACCACGCTGACCGACAGCCAGCTGACCAGTGTGCCTGCGCTCGACATCGTCGTTGACGATCTCGAACTGCGCGGCAGGCACCTCGGACGCATGGAAATCAAGGCCGTGAACCGGCTCGCACCGGTGCGAGAATGGCAGCTGACGCGCTTTCGCATTGGTGTTCCCGAGGCCGGATTGAGTGCCACCGGGCGGTGGCTGGCGACGACCGCTGCGGCCAATTCGCGCCGCAGGGCCGAGTTCCAATTCGACCTCGACTTTGCCGACAGCGGCGCACTCCTTGCGCGCCTGGGAACCCCCGATGCGGTGCGCGGCGGCAGGGGCAAGCTCAGCGGCCAGGTGGCGTGGATGGGATCGCCGCTGGCCATCGACTATCCGAGCATGGGCGGACACTTGAACCTCGCCGTCGAGCAGGGCCAGTTCCTCCAGGTGCGGCCGGGAGCGGCGCGCCTCCTGGGCGTGTTCAGCCTGCAGTCGCTGGCGCGGCGGCTGACGTTCGACTTTCGCGATATCTTTCTTGAAGGCTTTGTCTTCGACAGCATCGGTGGCGACGTGCAGATCAGGGAGGGCGTGGCCAGCACCAGCAACTTCTTGATCCGCGGCGCGCCGGCCACGGTGCTGCTGGAAGGCAGCGCCGATCTTGCTCGCGAAACGCAGGATCTGCGCGTTGTCGTCATGCCCGCGATCCCCACTGGCGCGGCCACGCTCGCAGTCGCGGTGATCAACCCCGTCATCGGCCTGGGTTCGCACCTCGCCAATCGGTTTCTGCGCGAACCGCTGAATTCGGCCACCACGCGCGAGTTCCGCGTCACGGGTTCGTGGGCCGACCCCCAGGTGGAGGCCGTCACGCACTGACCAGGCCAGGCGGCGGCGCAGCTCAGGCCGCCCGCATCCGTGGTGTCCGGCAGATCATCGCCAGCCCAAAGGCAAAGGAATGGCCGCAAGAAGATCGCCGCCGGGCAGAGATATGAAGACCATGGCGCCAAGGGTGCAGGCCACGCCGCCAGTCAGGCGTATCCCCGTTGCCCGGAACCACCGGTCGCTTAAGGGGTTCAGGGCTGCCGGAAAGGGGATGAATTGGCCCTCGCGGGGGGGCCTGGTTTTGTTGTATGCTTGCCTTGCCCGCCATGAACCAGGGCCGTCGATGGAAAGCTTGCCATATCGAGGGGAAGACGTTACATTGCCACCAATGAGAGCCCGATTCCTTGTGCAGGAGCCGCGCTGATCAGGCTCACCTCCGAGAAGCGACAGCAAAGAGATGATGAATTTTATTCCGGACGAAGGAACCGCGTTTATCAGGCCCATCTCTGATAAGCGACTCCTTCTCACCTCACCTATCACCATATTTTTCGATAAAAAAAACCATGGACACCGGAAATTGCAAGACCCCAAAGAGGGCCCGAGGTTTCGTCATCGCCGTATTCATCATCTGCTTTGCCGCCGGATGCTCGCCGCCGGAGACGGTTCAGAAGGATGTTCTTCGTCCCGTCAAAACGATGATCGTGACCGCCGGCGGCGAGTCCCGGTCGCGTATATTTTCGGGCCGGGTTGAATCTTCAAGGACCGCTGACCTTACCTTTACGGTTTCTGGTGTGTTGATCGAATTGCCAGTCACGGAGGGACAGAGTGTCACCAGTGGCCAGGTGATTGCGCAACTGCGGGACGATGAATTCAGGTCCCGGCTGCAAACCCTGCAAGGCCAGTTGGAGCAGTCACGGGCGGCGCTGCGGTCGTTGCAGGCGGGCGAACGACCCGAGGAGAGATTGCGGCGGGAAGCCGATGTCCGGGCGGCGAGAGCGCGGCTCGAGAATGCGCGCATGGAAGCCGAGCGCAATGCGGCCATGCTCCGAACCCAGGCGATTTCGCGGCTGGAGTCCGACCGCGGCATTTTGGCGTATCAGTTGGCCCAGCAGGAGTATCAGGCCGCCCTCCAGATGGTGCAAATGGGAACCATTGGCCGCGAGGAAGACATCGCGGGCCGGGAGGCCGAGGTTCACGCCCTTGAGGGGCGCGTGGTCGAAGCGAACCTCCAGCTCAGTGACGCCACGCTGCGCGCGCCGTGGGACGGCGTCATCGCGCGGCGCTTCGTCGAAGTGAACCAGAATATCCGGGCAAAAGAGCCGGTTGTCCGGTTCCAGGATGTCGATCAGATCGACATCGCCCTGGATGTGCCGGAATCGGTCATGATTGCCGATATCCGCACCGCCGACATCGTGCAGATGTATGCGGAACTGAGCGGAGCCCCTGGCATCCAGATTCCGGTGCGGGTGCGCGAGGTCGCCCAGGTGGCGGATCCGATCACTCAGACGTTCAATGTTCGAGTCGCCATGAAGGCTCCGCCCGGGGTCACGGTGCTTCCGGGCATGACGGCCACCGTCATCGTCGACTATCACCGAGCGAGCATCCTGGGCAGCCGGATTCTCGTGCCGATCTCGGCCGTGTTCAGCGATCCTTCAGGGGAGCAGGTGTCCTGGGTTCTTACACCGGAGAAAACGGTCAAGCGTCGCTTGGTCAAAACCGGCGAAGCGACGGGCGACCAGATTGAAATCGTGGACGGCCTGCAACCGGGTGACCGCATTGCCGTAGCGGGGATGACTGCTCTGCGTGAAGGCATGAAGGTCCGCGATCTTGGCGACGCCCTGGGGAGCAGGCAGCCATGAATCCGGGAGAATTTTCAGTCAAGCACAACCGGGTGGTTCTGGTGGCCATGGTGATGGCCATTATCGGAGGGGTGGTCGCCTACCTGAATATGGGGCGGCTTGAGGATCCCGAGTTCACCATCAAGCAGGCGCTGATCATCACCCCCTATCCCGGGGCCAGCTCCGAGGAGGTGGCTCAAGAGGTTTCCAATCCCATTGAGACCGCCTGCCAGCAGATGGCCCAGCTTGATTATGTCACGTCCGAGTCCTCGCGGGGACGATCAGTGGTCTCCGTTCACATCAAGGACCGCTACGACAAACAACGCATCCCGCAGGTTTGGGACGAACTCCGCCGCAAGATCGCGGACGTTCAGGCCCAACTGCCTCCCGCCGTGCGCGGCCAGTCCATGGTCATCGACGATTTCGGCGACGTCTATGGCATCTTCCTGGCGGTGACCGGCGATGGTTTTTCCTTTCCAGAGCAGCGCCGCTACGTCGAATTCCTGCGGCGCGAGCTTCTTCAGGTGCCGGGCGTCAAAAGCGTTGCACTCTTTGGCGAACAACGGGAAGTCGTCTTCCTTGAAATCTCCCGGCAACGCCTTGCCCAGTTGCGCCTCAATGAAGAGGTCATCTACAGCAAACTCCAGGAGCGGAATATCGCCGCCGACGGCGGCCGCATCCGCGTTGGCGACCAGCATATCCCGCTGGATCCGACGGGGGCCTTTGCCTCGGTCGATGAAATGCTTGATCTGGTGATCGGCTCGGACCAGTCGGGCCGCCAGCTCCGCCTCCGCGATATCGCGACGGTGGAGCGGGGCGACCAGGATCCGCCCCGGCGTTTACTGCGCTATGACGGGAAGCTGGCCATCGGTCTCGGTATCTCATCGGTGCCGGGCGGCAACGTGGTGAAGATGGGGCAGGCGATTCGGGAAAAGCTTGCGGAACTGAAAAGCAACCAGCCCCTCGGCCTCGAGATCGGCGAGATCAACTTCCAGCCGGAAGCGGTCTCCCAGGCCACCAGTGAGTTCATGTTTAACCTGGGCAAGGCCGTCACCATCGTCTTCGTGGTGCTGATTATCACCATGGGCCGGAAGACCGGGCTTATTATCGGTCTGGTCCTGTTTATCACGATCATGGCGACGTTCCTCGTCATGTATATGAAGGGCGACCTGCTGATGGAGCGCATCTCCCTCGGCGCGCTCATCATTGCCTTGTGCATGCTCACGGACAATGCCATCATCGTCATCGAGGGCATCAAGGTCGGCATCGAAGCGGGTCGGAAAAAGATTGAGGTGGTGCGCGAGGTGGTCGCCGAAAACCAGTGGCCGCTCTTCGGAGCGACGGCCATCGGCGTCATCGCCTTTGCCGCCATCGGTTTGTCGGAGGATTCAACGGGTGAGTATACCAACTCGCTTTTCTGGGTCATCCTCATCGCTTTGAGCCTCAGCTGGGTATCCTCCGTCACCGTCACGCCCCTGTTGAGCTATATGATGTTCAATCCCGTCGCCGACGCTGGCAACACGACAGCCAAAAGCAGCGATCCCTACGATGGCCTGGCATTTCGGATCTATCGGAAAATTCTCATCCTGGCACTTCGCTTCCGGTGGGCAGTGGTGATTTTGTGTCTTGTCGCCTTCGTCGCCTCGGTATTCGGCTTCCGCAAGGTGGATCAGGCCTTTTTCCCGCCCGCCACCCGGCCCCAGTTCATGGTCGATGTCTTCCTGCCGGCCGGCACCCATATCCGCCAAACGGAGTCCTTGGCAGGCGACATCCAGCAGTTCATCCAGAGCCAGCCCAACGTCACGCACGTAACTTCATTTATTGGTGGCGGCGGCCTGCGCTTCCTGCTCGTATATTCTCCGGAAAACGAAAACCCGTCCTATGTGCAATTTCTGGTGGATGTGGATGATCCCGGGAAAATTTCCGGGTTGGTGGCCGGCATTCAGAAAGAACTGGACGAGAACTACCCGAACGCCAACGCCATCGCCAAGAAGTTCCTTCTCGGTCCGGGCGATGGCGGGCGCATCCAGGTCCGCTTCAGCGGCCCCGATTCGGCGAAGTTGCGCCAACTCGGCGATCAGGCCATGAAAATTCTCGAGGACGATGGGCGAGCCATATGCATCCGCAGCGACTGGCGCGAGCGGGTGAAAGTGATTCGTCCCGAATTGCTCGATCTTCAAGCCCGCCGCAATGGTATCACCCGGGTTGAGGTGGCCCGGGCATTGGAGAGCAGCTTTGAGGGACGGGCGGTGGGCTTCTACCGCGAGCCCGGCGACGCAGCTGCCGGCGTTTTCCCGCAGGAGACGCGAATGCTGCCGATCATCGTTCGTCCCCCCTTGACGGAACGCGAAGATGTCGGCGCGATCAACAGCTTGCAGGTTTGGAGCCCCACGGCCGGACGGATGATCCCCATGAATCAGGTCGTTGGCCGCTCCGAAGTCGTCTGGGAAAACCCGCTGGTGGTGCGGCGTGATCGTTTCCCGACCTTGACCGTCCATGCCGACCCGCGCTCCGGCTTGCCCAGCCAATTGCGGGATCGGGTGAAAAACGGGATCAATGCGATCGAATTGCCACCCGGCTATGCGCTCAACTGGGGTGGCGAATACGAGGATTCCAGCCGCGCCCGCGGTGCCTTGGCCGAGCCTCTCCCCTATGTGTTCGCGCTGATGGTGTTCATCGTCGTTTGTTTGTTCAATTCCATCCGCACCACGGTGCTGATCTGGTTGATCATCCCCATGGCCATCATCGCCGTGACCTCGGGGCTCCTGCTCACGGGCATGCCTTTTGGTTTCATGGCCCTGCTTGGGGTGCTCGCCCTGGGTGGCGAGTTGATCAAGAATCAAATTGTCGTTCTCAGCAAGGTTTTGACCTTGATTGATAAAGGGACGCCGCCGTATCAGGCGCTCCTGAACGCCGGCACCGCCAAGATGCGCCCGGTGTGCATGGTCGTGCTGACGACTGTCCTGGGGATGATCCCGTTACTGACGGATCCGTTCTTCGGGGCAATGGCGGTGTGTATCATGTTCGGGTTGTCGTTCGCCGCTGTCCTGTCCCTGATCGTAACGCCGGT
>JACDZG010000149.1 GCA_013426805.1 Chromatiaceae bacterium | reverse complement strand
TGTCAAACTTTTTCGGTCCCCCGGCAAAGCCGGGGGATTTCCCATTCTATTAAGCCTGGCACGAATGGCACTGACTTAAGGAGCAAGCATCACAGAAACAATTGGTTGCGATGCAGTGAAGCGAGCGAAAAACGGTTGCGGACCAGGCAAGGGCAAGGAAACACGCGGAAAATGCCGCTTCCACTCAAGTGACTGCTTGTCGACCCAACTGTAAGCCGCTGATTTATTTATGCCGCAGCTTAAGTCAGTGCCATTCAAGCCTGGCACCTTTTCTTGCTTAACTGTTAGTTCAAAAATATCTATTGAGGTAGCTACGTTCAGCCCAATGCGGCGCGCGCCGCCCAGTGGCCCTACAAACCAGCTCGAACCCTGGATGGCGCACGCGAGACCTGCGGCCCCCATGACCCCATTCGGCCCCCGCTCCTCTTGACCCCGCTCCTTCTCAGGAAACGGCGATTACGTGCTGAATTACAAGACCTGACCCCATCCCTTTGTGTGACCCCATCCCTTTGTGACCCCATCCCTTTGACCAGACCTGACCCCATCCCTTTGACCCCGCCCCCCTGAGACCTGACCCCGCCCCCCTGCTTGGCGCACCAAGACCTGACCCCGCTCCTACTCGTCTTGCTCACCATTAGTCAAAACCATTTCACGCCAGAATAACCATGTCACCTGGAGAGCCGATTTCATCAGTTTCGTTTACAGCAATCCCAATATTTTGGACGACATACATCATCAGGCGGTACGGTAGCCCCGAAACTTGGTCTTTGTTTTCCAATAGACTGGAGGGGTCGAATTTAGGGTTTAAATAATTGTGAACGAAATCGACCCGTAACCGGTTTACAAGCCAAAGATCCTCAATGACTGTCTGATCCATTCCTGCATTAGAGCACTTCGCGATTATCTTCCCGAAATGCAGTCGATCCGAATTGATGTTTAATCCCGCGTCGGCGTTCTTGCCGACAAGGTAAATTCTTAGCCATACTTCGATGTGAAGTAACATCAGCGAAAGGTATTCGATATAGCATTGGTTGCTGAACGCCGCTACGGCCTTGTCCCGCAAGGTATGCATGCGACTGAAGAAATCTGCTGGGTCGGTAACTCCGAGTTCCGGTAGAGACGGAACACGAAGAGGCGTTTTTCCGAGCCGCTGCGCATCGCGAAAGATCTGCTGAGTGTCGACGGTTTCCATATTACGAAAGAGCCTAACGTGTTCTAAATTGGATTAGGATGCAAATACTCAAGATAGCAATAGGATGCTAGTGCTTGAGTTGCGTTAGGACGTTCGTGGTCTAGACTGCCCACAGTCCAGCATCCAAGTATCCTACCGCACCCGCGTCCCGCGGCCAAGAGGGTTTCTAGTCGATTTGTTGACGCGACCTGCGCGTTGCCATCGATCATCGTTCCGGCCGCCACGTCTCACTGGGATACGGTGAACTTGCGAACCGCACCAACACCCGCGGGGCGCCGTGCGGTTCGCTCCTGACACGGTGGCGAACTCGCTAACTCATTGAATCACAGCGCCTACAGAAATGTCACAGATGTTTTTCTTCATCTGCGTGCATCTGTGGATAAATTCGGAGTGGTTGCTTGGGCCGGAACGGCGATCATGGCCCAACTGCTGGCTGCTGAGGTAGTGGGGGTTCCATTTTATCTTGCAAGACCGTACTCGCTGCGAGGTACCATCCATGGCACTGGATTCCGGCATCCTGCCGGAATGACGAGGGCGGCTTTCCCGCAACTTTAGACAGAACGGGGTAGTAGCAGGGCGCTCCGTCTTATCTTGCAAGTCCATACTCGCTGCGAGGTACCACCCATGGCACTGGATTCCGGCATCCTTCCGGAATGACGGTGCAGGCTCAGCTCTCCCACTCAGCCCCCCGCACCAACGCCAGCATATCGTCATAGCTCAACCGTCCGCCGTCGCCGGTGCCTTCCAGCAGGTCGTCGGCGAGGTCGCGTTTGGCGGCGTGGAGTTTCAGGATGCGTTCTTCGATGGTGTCCTTGGCAACCAGTCGGTAGACGGTGACCGGGCGCTCCTGGCCGATGCGGTGGGCGCGGTCGCTGGCTTGGTCTTCCACCGCCGGGTTCCACCAGGGGTCCATGTGGATCACATAGTCGGCGGCGGTGAGGTTCAGGCCGAAGCCGCCGGCGCGCAGGCTGATCAGGAAGAGTTCGCCCTCGCCCGCTTGAAACGCGGTGACGGCGGCGCGGCGCTGGTGCTCGGAGGTGCTGCCGTCGAGATATTGGTAGCGGATGCCGCGGGTGTCCAGGTGGGCGCGCAGGATACTCAGGTGATCGACGAACTGGCTGAACACCAGGGCTTTGTGTCGGTTGTCCAGCAGTTCGTCGACGATGTCGCTGAAGGCGTCCAGCTTGGCGCTGGGCAGGGTGCTGTCGGGCAGGGCCAGACGCGGGTGGCAGCAGGCCCGGCGCAGCCGCATGATCTCGGCGAGCAATTGGAACCGCGCCTGACCGGGATTGGCGGTCGCGGCCAGGTCCAGCCGTTCGATGGCTTGCTGACGAAGGGCCTCGTATAGGGCCTGTTCGCCCTCGCTCAGTTCCAGCCGCAGGGTGATCTCGGTGCGCGGGGGGAGTTCGCTCAACACCTCGCTCTTCAGCCGCCGCAGGATGAAGGGGCGCAGCAGTTGCCGCAGCCGCTGGCGAGCCAGCGGGTCTTTGTCCAGTTCGATGGGGTTGGCGAAGCGCTGGTTGAAGCGCTCCTGGGACCCGAGCAGTCCGGGGTTGATGAACCGGAACAGGTTCCAGAGTTCGCCGAGCCGGTTTTCGATGGGGGTGCCGGTGGCGATCATCCGGAAGCCGCCGTTCAGCCGCATGATGGCCTGGGAGCGCTTGGTGAGCGCGTTCTTGAACGCCTGGGCCTCATCGGCGACCACGGTTTCCCAGGTGACTTCCGCCAATCGCTCCCCTTCGGTTTGCAGGAGTCCGTAGCTGCAGACGATCAGATCGAAGGGTCCGGCCGCCTTGAGCTGGGCCGCGCGATCTCCGGGGCCAAATCGCTGGGGCCGCAGCGTCGGCGCGAAACGCCGCGCCTCGTCGATCCAGTTGCCGCAGACCGACATCGGCGCCAGTACCAGGGTGGGACCCTGGGGCGCGCGGGACAGGATCAGCGCCAGTGCCTGCACGGTCTTGCCCAGGCCCATGTCGTCGGCCAGACAGGCTCCGGCGCCCCAGTGGGCCAGCCGGGCGAGCCAGCGGTAGCCTTCCGCCTGGTAGTCGCGCAGTTCCGCCTGGAGGGTGGAGGGCAGCACCGGCTCCAGATCGCGCGCGGTGGCCAGGCGCTTCAGCAGCGCCTGCCAGGCGGGGACGCCGCTGACGGCCATGCCGTCCAGCAGTTCGGCAACGACTGGGGCCGCCAGGGGGTGGAAGCGCCCGTTGTCGGTCAGACCCTGCAGGCTGTCGAGCCGTCGCCGCAGGGCGTTGCTCAGCACCAGCACCTCCTGCTCGCCTAGCCGCAGGTAGCGGCCGCGGCTGGCGAGTGAGCGCTCCAGCAGTTCCCGCATCGCCAGCACCCGACCGTCGGCCAGTTGCAGCCCGCCGCCGATGTCGAGCCAATCCCCCTGCTGTTTGATCTTGATCTGCATCTGACCCAGTTGGGTCTCGGCGGTCAGGGCGATGCGCTTGCCTTCCGGCCAGTCCAGGGCCACCGTGTCGCCCAGCGACTGGAGTTGCTCCAGGGCGCCGAGGGCCAACTCCGGGTCGTCCAGATTCCAGGTCCAGCCGTCCGCGCCGTCCAGGATCGGGCAATCGGTCAGTACCCGCCGGGCGGCGGCCAATTCGCCTTTGAGGTCACGGGTACAGCGCACCGCCCGGCCGGCCAGTTCGGTGAGCAGGGTCGCGCCGCCCTGCCCCGGCCGCAGTTGCGGGCCGCCGTCGCCGCACGGATGGACATGCAGATCCAGCCCGAAACCGGCGCCGTAGGGCCGCAGGTGGATGTGCGGACGCGGGTCGGCCGGAATTTCTTCGGCATGGTCGGTGAGACCGCCGATGTCGGAATGGACGGTCAGCAGCGGCGCCACGCCGGCCAGCCCTTCCAGCAGCCGCGCCTGCGCGTCCGCCGGCACCCGCAGACCGTCCGGACCCAGGATGCGGCCGATCTCCCGATGGCGGGCGTCGAAGTGGATCAGGCGGATGCGCTCGGACGTCTCACTCATCGCCGCGACGTTGCGCTCAACGGGCGGAAAGGGCGCGATGCCGACCAGGATCTCTTTGTCGCGGCGCACGACCGACAGGGTCGGGCCGCCGCGAATCAACTCGACCGGACGATCGACGCCACCGACCCGCCGCAACAACGGATGGCCGATGCACGTCAGCAGGGCGCGATCCTGATCAAGCTGATAGAAGGCCCGCCCCGGCGCACCATAATAAGCGCTGCGCTCCTGCTCCTTGACGATGCAGGCGCACAGCTCCCGATCCTGGGGGCTGAGGTCGGGCATGCTATCCGGGTCCTCGGCGAGTTTCTGCAGCGGCACCGCCCGCCCCTGGGTCCAGCCGCCGCGCTTCATGGGCTTCTGCTCACGCGGCTCCAGCGTGGCGAGCCCGTCGTGCACATCGATCATCCAGACCAGGCGGCGGTCCGGACCGGGGGCCGCGTCGGCTGTCGCCTCTCCGCTCGCCGGCGGCGCACCCACGCCCTTGAGCGCTTCCAGGGCGATCTCCCAGGCGGAGCGGGGGCCCAGCAGACGGGTCATCAGGACCAGGTCCGCGGGGGGCTCGCCCAGGATGGGGAACGCACCCCTGAAGCCGCCGGCCTGCAGTGCGGCCTTGGCCTCGTGGGCATACCAGAGCAAACCGGCTTGAATAGCCTGATGGCTGTGAGTGGCCAACCGCGCCAACAGCGTCTCCGCCGGGGGCAAACCAAACCAGTAGCGCGCCAAGGTCTGAAGCAAGGGTGGAAAGGCACCGCGCAGCACCAGGTCGGGCTGCAGGTGGTAGCTCGTGTCCGCCGCACAACGGCCGGTGAGCACCGGGGCCAGGTCGCGGATCACCCGGTAGGTTGGTTCGATGACATCGGTCACGGGGGCGCGCAGACAGAGGCCGACCTGCTCCGCCACCTGCTCGAAGTCCTCCCGTCGGCCGCGGCGCAACAAGGCCAACAGATACAGCGCACCGGGAAGGCCCGGCAGCGCGGTCTTCCGCTTACGGGTCAGCTTGCGGTTCGCCTGCAAGGCGGTTTCGAAGGTCGCGATGGCGTCGTCATAGTCGCCCTGGAGAAACCGCAGCCAGCCGAGCCGGGCCAAGCCCTCGGGGTCGGTGCGGCCGGCGAGCAACTCGGTCACGCCGGCCAGTTGGCCGCGCAGCAGGCGCTGCTCGGCCAGGGCGTCGGCGGCGTCCGGGTGGTCCGGCACCAGGGGTGTCAGCAGACGCTCAGCCAGTTCATAGAGTGCGGGGTCGGCGACCAGATTCAGTGCGTGCTCACGCAGCAGCGGCGCCAGCGCCAGGAGTCTGAGCCGGGGGCTCAAGCCTGCCAGCCACTGCGCATCGGGCGAGCGGGTGCAAACCTGGGCCAGCCGGGTCACCTCGGCAAACCGGACCTGACTGGCCGATGCGCTCGGTGCGACGCCGGGCAGCAGCGCGAGCACCTCGGCCTCGCGCCCGGCGTAGAGTGCGTTGCGCAGCTTGCGGGTGGTGCGCTCCGCGGTGGTCTGCTCCCAGGCCGGACCGCCGCGCGTCGGGATCACGGTCTCAGCGGCCGCGACAATCGCCGCGAAGGTGCCGTCGGCGACGGTCTCTCGGGTCAGCGGCTCGGCGAGATCCGGGTGGCACACCAGGCCGCGGGGGTTTTGTTCGATCAGATGGTCCGAAAGCAGCAGCAAGCGGAGATCCTTGTCCAGAATCTCGCGCAACGGTGCATCCTTGTGACCGCGCCAGCGCAGCGCGTCCAACACCTGATGGAACACCGTCAGACCGACCGGCTCGCAGATCACCGACAGCACCCGCAGAATGCGCCGCGCATCATCGCCCATTGCCGCATAGCGGGCCAGCAGATCAGCCACGGGGCACCTCCGGCAGAATCAGATCGAGCCGGACCAGACCCTTGCGGAAGGCTTTCAGCTTGGACTCGGGGACGCAGAGCAGACGCGCCCCGGCCCGCACACAATGCGGCCCGGTCGCCGGGTCCTCGGCCAGCATGCCGGCCAACCCCTCATCGCGGCACTGCACCAGTCGGGCGGGACCGATATCGGCCAGGGCCGTGACCCGTTCGGCGATGGCGTCGAGCCGTCGGGCGAGGGGCGCCGGCAGGTCCCCGCCAAAGGCGATGGTCAGAAAGTCGCGGATGCGCGCGCGCTCACCGGTATCGGTACCGCATTGCAACAGGGCCTCGGAGTCCAGGTCCCAGCGCGCCCCGGCCTGGGGACGGGCGATGCGCTCCAGGATCAGGCGTTCGGCGGGCTCCGGTTCGCGCAGCAGGCGCAGCCCCAGTTCGCCCTCCGCGGCGAGCAGCCTGGGCCTGGCCGGTTGCAGCGGCCGGTACGCGGGGGCGAGCCCGAGACAATAGGCACCGAGCGGATTGATGCGCAGATACCGCAACCCATCGTAGCGGCTGAGGAACATCAGGCTGTCGGTCCCCCAGGCGTCGCCGTAATCGTTCCGTGCGCCGTACGGCAGGGTGTAGGCCACATCGATCATCCCCAGCGTGGCCAGATACTCGAACAGATAGACGAGACAATAGCGGGTCTGCAGGATCTCGACGACATAGTCCCCGAGACCGCCATAGTGGGGGTCGGCGATATACAAACTCCAGGGGTTATGGCTGACTGTAAAAGAGCGCCCCCGGTACTGCATCTGCCGAAAGAACTCATTCAGGTCGAGCCAGCAACCCACCGGGCAGTCCCGCAAGACCGCGGCGATGACCGCCCGGCGGTCGGCCGTAGCGGACAGTTGCGCACCCTTGCTGGTCTGACCCTTAATGACATCGACCCGGCGCAACTCATCCGGGGCACCTTTCGTTTGCCAGCGCTCGAACAGACCGGCCACGACCTCCGCCAACGGCAGCGACAGCGCCTTGGTGCCCCGCGGCGTCAGCGCGAGCTTGTTGACGTCCAGCTTGGCAAGCCCCCCGGCCTGCAATAACAGGGTCCAGGCGAAGGGACGGATGGGCCGGATCGGTCCGCCTTCCCAGCGATCGATCGCCTCGTCATCGTCCGCCGCATACCAATCCCCGCCGAGCAACACCGACTCGATGCGGGTGACGGCGGCGCTGCTCGGCAGGCCGGTCTTGGGACCGACCGCGACCCCGCCCTGGCCGATCAGCCGCAGCATCGACGGCAGGTCATGCGCCACCAGCGTTTCGGTCGCGACGCGCCGCAACGGTTGGGGCGTTTGGTCGTCGGGCTCAGCGTGGATGGACGCGGGGAAAGCGTCAGGGAGTTCGTCGTCGGTCAGGGTCGCGTAGGCCAAGTCGGCCGGCACCGGGGCGAGCGCGGCCAGGCGCGGACAGAGATCCTCGGGGATTTCGTACTGAAAAAAGAACAGCGACAGCAGATCCTGCCGCTCCGCCGTCTGACTGCCGCTCTGCGCCCACATGGAATAGGCCGACCCAAAATGCTGCGGGAGGGCCCCGTAGCGGGCGCTGAAGCGGGTGTGGTCGAAGACGCCGTCCCAGGAGTGGACCGTCTCGGCAACGGCATTGATCTCCAGTTCCGACAGCCTGGACCAGACGCGCCTGAGATCGCCAGTCAACAGATAACTGGCGATCGTCGCCACCAAGTCCGCCTTGCGCGGCGAAGGCGCCGTGACCGGGATCAGCGTGCAGCGTTTCTTCAGGTCATGGACAGTGAACAGTTCAAGGGCTTCGCGCAGCTTCATTGTTGGTTTCGGTGTGTCGCTTGGTGGATTCGATCAGGGTTGGGGCCGTCGGCCGCCGGTCCGGAGTCTAAAGGTTCCGCCGTGGCTACACCATCCAAGGCCGAAGCCGCCGACAGTTCCGAATGCTGGTGGCCGCCGCCAACAGCATGCCGGCCGCGAGCGTGTTGATCGAACAACCGCGCGACCTGGAACGCCCGGCCGTGCGCCAGGTGCCAAAGGGCCTTGGCCAGTCGGCGCATGAGCTCGACCACCGGTTTGCCGGCCATGGCCCCGGGCGCGTCGTCTTGGCCTGGAACCAGCGGGCGACGATCGGCTCGTTGGCGATCAGGGGCAAGGCGGCGAAGTAGAGAGAGTACCGGGCGCTCGCTGTGCGGTTCGGGGCCGCCCCCGTAAGACCTCATTCCTGCCGCTGCTGGCCGGAACGACGATCAAAGCCCGGCTCCAGTCGGAGCAACCAGTCAGGCGTGGTTTCGAATATAAAAGGTGGCCTGATCGCCCTGGCCGATTTCATTTAAGTTGTTTGCCTGCCGTTGGAAGTCGGCGATTTGTTGGGGCGAAAAAATACTATTGGAGCTATTAATTCGATAGGAGCGGTTATCAAGCAGCGGGATGTCCATCGCATACTGTTCCGACCCCCAGAACTGAAATGCGCCCGAGTCATAGACTACCTCCGTAATTTCCATGTCGCGACAGAGCAGTCGAAAGCTTCTTTCCGAGTGGAGATAGAGGTGACGAGGCGCATCAAGTTGCACCCAGTTTACGCCGTAGCGATTCCAGGCATAGGCGGCAAGAGGGATTGATATAATTAGCGTGCCATTGCCTGCAAGTAAGGATTGAAGTTTGTTGATTGTTGGATATGGATCGGGTAGATGTTCGAGGGAATGCTCCAAAACGACAAAATCGTAGTGGCCGTCAATCTCGCCGAGTTGCGCCTTACGAATAAACACTCCGGGCGCAGGATTCAGATCTTTATCAATGTATAGATCAACACCAGCGAGGTTCCTGAATCCCTCCGAAGCCATTAGTCGCAGGAGCTGCCCGGATCCGCAGCCGACTTCCAATAGTGAACTCTCCTGGCGCATTCCTGCGCGCTCGATCCAATTCGGGAGGCCGGGCGGGCCAAACGTCTTCAACAATCCGTGACCAATAATGCTTGAGCCGCCAAGAAACGCGCGGGTGCGGGAGCGCTTAAGCGCCTCGTAAAATGGCCGCCGCAGGCTTGCCTGTGATGCCATTGAATAGTAGGCGGCTCCGTAATACCTGCTCAAGTCCTCTGGTCTGGACTTGCTTTGCAGGCATCCGCACTGGCTGCATTCCAGGTACGCGAACGTATCTCGATATCCGAACATCATTTCTCGTGCGATGTGCACAGTATTGTGGCTTTCGTTTCGACATATATCGCAGGTTGTATTCGACATCGGATCCATTCATCTGGTAACGGTTGGTAAAGTACGCGGACACCAGTCGGCGCGGAGGGAAAGAAGCAGGCGATGGCGTTCTTCGCCCTACTTCTTCCCCGCCCGCCGCCGATCCAGCCGCGCGACGAACTCGCCGATCAGCCGCCGGTAAAGTTCCTCGCCCAGGACCAGGTCCTCCACCCCGGCATCCATGCTGGGGTTGTCATTGACCTCGATCACCACCGGGCCGTCGGGGGTCTCCTTGAGATCCACGCCATAGAGCCCGTCGCCGATCAGGTCGGCGGCCTTGAGCGCCATGCGCACCACGGCCGGCGGGGCCTCGGCGATCTTCAGGGTCTCGAAGCCGCCCTCGGTGTGGCGGCCGTCGGACTCGTGTTTGACGATCTGCCAGTGATCGCCACTCATCAGATATTTGCAGCAATAAAAGGGCTTGCGGCCCAGCACCCCGATCCGCCAGTCGAACGTCGTGTAAAGATACTCCTGGGCGAGGATCAGATCCGATTCGCGGAACAGCCGGCCGGCGATGCGGGTGAGTTCAGCCCGATCCGCCGCCTTGAACACCCCGCGCGAGAAGGACCCCTCCGGAATCTTCAGCACCACCGGATAGCCGATCTGTGTGGCCGCGTCCATCAGGTTCTCGCGGCGCAGGACCAGGGTCTTGGGGCGCGGCACCTTGTGGGCGGCCAAGAGTTCGGCCAGATACACCTTGTTGGTGCAGCGCAGAATGGACTCCGGGTCGTCGATCACCACCATGCCCTCACTGTCGGCCTTCTTGGCGAAGCGGAAGGTGTGATGACCGATGCGGGTGGTCTCGCGGATGAAGAGCGCATCGTACTCGGCGAGCTTGCTGTAGTCCTTGCGCTGGATCAGTTCGACGTTGACCCCCAACGCCTTGCCCGCGCGCACGAACAGCGCCAGCGCCTTCTTGTCGGAGGGCGGCAGTTCCTCCGCCGGGTCATGGAGCATCGCCAGGTCATAACGGTAGGCGAGCCGCGCCCGCGGGCGGTGCCAGCGCCGGGTCAGATAGCCTTCCATGGCGCTGAAGAACGACGCCTCGCCCTCCTCCAGCACGGCGGTGAGCGGCAGGGCCTTGATGGCGCCGATGCGCCAGGTGCCTTGCAGTCTGAACTCCACCTTGAGGATGGGGCAGCGGAAGGTCTCGAAAATCTGGCGCGCCAGCGGCTCCAGGCTCGGCACATCGCAGTGACCGAAACAAATCGTCAACTCATAGGCCGTCGGGGTGAGCGCGCTGGCCTTGCGGCGGCGCAGCAGACGCTGCGCCAGGGCATCCAACTCCTCGGTCTCCAGGCTGTAGATCTCGCGGCTGGAGAGTTCCTGAATGGTGCGCACCGACGGGATCACCTTGTGCCCGCGCGCCTCCGCCAGCAGCGAACAATAGTAGCCGACCGACAGGTAGCGGTAACCGCGACACAGATTGATCACCCGCAAATCCTTGCGCTGCGCCAGTTCCCCGCCCGCCAGATAGTCGCGGGCGCTGACCACCGGCAGGCGCGGAAACGCGGGCTTCCAGTCGGTTTCCTGTTCGACCAGCAAGAGATGCTCAGCCATCGGCGCGGGTCCCGGCCGGCAGGGACACCAGGACCACCGCCTGCAGGCCGACCCGGCCGTAACGGCTCATCCGACTGAATTCGCCGCGCTGAATCGGCATGTTGATCGAGTCCAGAGTGCTCTCTCCGTTCTTGTAGTCGACAAAGGGGTCATGAACATAAACAAAATGGGTATCGAAACCGGTCACCACCACCCAATGCGGAAATTTTTCCTGATAGATGCGATAGGAAGAAATCAGCACCATGGGGACGGCCCCGGCGTCGAAGCGTGCGGCCAGGGCGTCGAGCGACAGCGTCCGGTAATGGACCGGAATACCGAGCCGGGTCACCTCCTCCTGCATATCCTCGTGGACCAGGCGCATCACCTCTTTCTTGTCCGGACTGCGCACCGAGTCCACCAGCGGGACACCGGGGTCGTTGATGAAGACCTCCACCGCGAACCCGCGCCGCTGCGCCGCCAGGGCCAGACCGAACGGACCGCAGCCGCCGTGACCCGAGGTCATGAAGATGGTGGTCGCCTCCCGCCAGATGCGCAGCTCCAGCGTGCGGTCCAGCGCCAACTCGGGGCTCAGGGCGTGCATCGCCATCATCAGGCACGAGGACCCGCAGGTGAACTCCAGCGTCTGCTCGTAGAAAGGCACCCGCTGCAGCTCGGGCTTGAGGTCCGGGGCCAGCGTCTTCTCATAACGCAGGGCCTCCATATGGTCCTCGTAATAATCGCAGAGGACTCCGAACCGGCGGTAACCGGCGCCCTCGAACAAGGCCTGCGAGGCCGGATTGTCGCGGCGGATTTCCAGTCGCATATAGGCGCGTTCCGCGCGCCAGACCACCGCCTCCGCCGCCGCCACCAGTGCCCGCGCCACCCCCCGGCCCCGCGCCTCGCGCCCCACCGCGATCGAATAGAGTCGCGCCACCGAGGTCCCGCGGCTGAGCAACACCAGCACATAACCCAGAAGGGCGCCGTCGGCGTCCACGGCTGCCAGGGTGTGCGCATGGCCGCGCGTCAGCATGTAACGGAACTGCCGGCGGGTCAGGCGGTCGCTATCGAAACAGGCGTTCTCCAACTGCACCAGGGCGCGCAGATCCTCCACCTTGGCCTGACGGATACGCGGCGTCGGCCCGGCTTGGGCGGACGCGCCGGCGGATTCGGTACCCGGCGGAACATGGGCGGATGGGCTGGGCACTGGGTTGGGTCCGGGTAGCGGGCGAAGGCGATTGGCGGAACACCATCGACCGGATCGGGCCGGATTTTCGTCCGCCTTTAAGGCGGTCGGCGGCGCCGGGTGACAGTTTACCGAAAAAGTTGCGCCAAGTGTAATACCTTAGACGCTTTTTCTCTTGATATCATCTGCTTGCCGGCAGTTTCAGATTCGGGTGGCCGCCGCCGACAGCGCGCCGACGGCACGGATGATGGTGGATGCGCTGCGCTCCCCTAAGGCGATTGCTGTCATGTAGGGGCGCTTTCAGTTTGAGCGATGGCCCTGGATTCCGGCCTCCTGTCGGCATGACGGCCGACCGGACCGCAGCGAATGCGACCGCGACGCGTCAATGCCCCGTGCGCTTCAGCCACGCTTTGACCTGTTCGGGGTCTAACCTGCCCAAGATCTCCTCGGGGTCCAACCCGCGTAAACGCTCCTCAGGGTCCAACCCACGTAAACGATCCGCGACATCCATCCGTTCCAGCAGGGCCTGGCGCTCTTCCAGGCTGAGCGCGTGAAAATCGTCGATGAGCATCCGATAGGTGTCAAATTTGAAGTCGTCGAGCGTATAAGCCATGGTGGGCAGCTCCAGTCGATGGACGTTCGCCAGATGATAGCGCAGCAGGTGCGCCGCCGGGCTGCGTGGCCGATAGTGCGCCAGCCCATAGCGGATTCGATCCAGCTCGCTGGCGAACAGTTCCCACGGGGCGTTGCGCGGGTGCTTGGCCAGGGCGTTC
>JACDZG010000329.1 GCA_013426805.1 Chromatiaceae bacterium | reverse complement strand
CTTCTCTAGCAAGCGAAAGAGGGTGCGGCTGTGGCGACAGTGGTGACAAGATCGGGCGACGCGGTAACGGTTGAGGTCACGGTACGGCTCAGCGGGAGCTTGCTGGACATGGAAGGCGCAATCCAGGAGGCCACCAACGCGGTAGGGCGCTGTGTCACCGAGGAAGCGCTGACGCGTTTCGACACCGACGGCAGCCCGATGCGCGTCGGCGACATCAAGCTGACCGCGCGCGGACGCGATCCGAAGGAGTACCAGACGCCGTACGGGCCGGTGCAGGTCGCGCGTTATGTCTACCAGAGTTCGCGCGGCGGGCGGATCTACTGTCCACTCGAGCACCAGGGGCGGATCGTGCGGGGGGCGACTCCCCGGTTCGCCAGTCAACTCAGCCACAAGTATGCGCAGCTCAACGTGCGCGCGGTGCAGGCCGACCTTGAGCAGAACCACGGTCGGACGATCGCCACCTCGTACATTCAGCATGTTGCGGAGTGGGTGGGCACCATCGCCACGGCCAAAGAGGAGGACTGGGAGTATGCGATGCCGACGCTGGCGATGCCCATCACGACCGTCGTGATCAGCCTCGACGGCGCCATGATCCCCATGGTCGACAGTGCGGGCTGGCGCGAAGCCATGGTCGGCACCCTCTCGTTCTACGACGGCGCGGGCGAGCGCCAGCACACCATCTACCTCGCGGCGGCACCCGAGTACGGCAAGCAGGCGTTCCTACAACGGATGGAGCGCGAGATTCAGCGCGCCAAGCGCGACTTCCCCGCGGCACTGTACCTGGGCATCGCCGACGGGGCGGCGAGCAACTGGCGGTTCCTCGAGCAACACACCAATCGCCAGTTGATCGATTTTTTCCATGCGACGGAATACATCGGCAAAATCGCCCACGCGACCCACCCGCAGCGGCAGGCCGAGGGTCCGCGCGCGCAGTGGCAGAGCGCGCACTGCACGGCGCTCAAGCACGACCCCGCCGCGCTGGACCTGCTTATCGGCGAGGCCGCGCGCCTGTCGCAGCGGCACACCCTCGCGCAGACGTTGCGCGACGACGTCCTCAGCGCTTGGACCTACCTCACCAACCATCGCCACCAAATGGACTACCCGAGTTTCGTCGCCGCCGGACTGCCGATCGGATCGGGCGTCACCGAGGCCGCCTGCAAGACGTTGGTCAAGCAACGGCTGTGTGCCTCCGGGATGCGCTGGAAGAACACCGGAGCCAAGATCGTGCTCAGCCTACGCGCACTGACGCAGACCACCGGACGATGGGCACAGTTCTGGCAAAAGATCGACCAGTTTGGGGCTGAGTGCTTCGGTTAGGCACATTATTCGGAGGCCGCACCC
>JACDZG010000328.1 GCA_013426805.1 Chromatiaceae bacterium | reverse complement strand
GCAACGGTAACCCGATGATCTAAAAATGCTTTCGGCTTATCTTCGCGCCATTCGGAACTGGGGCGAAAAAAAAGGACGCGCGCTGGCGGAACCCCTATTTCGACCAGGACGATCGCCACCCGGTGGTCTGCATCAGTTGGAACGACGCCCGCGCCTATTGCGACTGGCTCGGCAAGGCGACTGGTCAGCGCTACGGGCTGCTGAGCGAGGCCCAGTGGGAACACGCCTGCCGGGCGGGCAGCGTGACGCGCTACTGCTTTGGCGACGATGAGGGTCAACTGGGGGACTACGCCTGGTACAGCCGCAACGCGGACGATGGGACCCATCCGGTCGGCGAGAGGCGCGGCAATGCCTGGGGGCTGCACGACCTGCACGGCAATGTGTGGGAGTGGTGTCAGGACTGGTACGCGGACGACGACTACCAGCAGTTCGCCAGTGGTGCCGAACGCGATTCGCAGTCTGCTTGCCGAGAGGCGAGTGCAAGCAGCTGCGAGCAGTCGCTGGCGAACGATCCCAGTGGTCCCGAGTCGGGCTCTGTCCGGGTTGTCCGGGGCGGCGCCTGGGGCTACGCCGCCGACGGCTGCCGTTCGGCATATCGCAACTACGGGCGCCCGTCCATTCGCGGCGACGGCCTCGGATTTCGCCTTTCCAGGACTGGCCCTTTACACTCTTACCCTTTTACCCTTGTCCCGCGCGAGCCGGAGTTGGAGCCGGAACCAAAGCCCGACCCCATCCCCAACCTGCGCGACCCGCTTCCTGACGGGACCCCAGGCCCGGCGATGGTTTGGCTGCCGGGCGGCACCTTCACCATGGGACAGGACGACAGTCCCCACGCGGACGAAAAGCCCGCCCACCCGGTGCGGGTCGGCGCCTTTTCCATCGGCCAGTACCCGGTGACCTTCGCCGAGTACGACCGGTTCTGCGCGGCGATGGGCCGTAAGCCGCCCGGTGACCAAGGCTGGGGCCGCGGCGAGCGGCCCGCGATCAACGTCAGTTGGGAGGACGCCCAGGCCTACTGCGCGTGGCTCAGCGAGCAGTCGGGCGAGACCTACCGCCTCGCCACCGAGGCCGAATGGGAATATGCCTGCCGGGCGGGCAGCCAAACCCGTTGGTCGTACGGCGACGAGGAGTCGCGGCTCGGCGACTACGCCTGGTTTTCCAAGAACTCCGGAAGCAAGACCCACCCGGTTGGCGAGAAGCTCCCTAACGCCTGGCACCTATATGACATGCACGGCAATGTCTGGGAGTGGTGTCAGAATTGGTGGTCCGCGAGCTACTACCGCGACCTCGTAGGGTCCGCTGCGGTGCGTCCCGGCAAGGGCGCGTAGTCGAGTGGGTGAGAG
>JACDZG010000327.1 GCA_013426805.1 Chromatiaceae bacterium | reverse complement strand
TAGAATAAATTTTTTCTTGTTTTTTTTGACAGACTTTCAGGAGTAAGGCACTAAAGAATAGAAACAACTCCCAGTAATTTTCAATTCACATGGAGCAATCATCATGAGCAATCTCAAGAAAATGTACTCAACCATCCTGGGTGATCATTTCCCCATGGAGATGACCATCAGCTTCGGCGACCAGAAGCTGGTCTATCGCAAGCGCACCTGGGGAATCAGGCAGGAAGACGGCTCCGTTGACGAGCGCGGGGTGCGCTATGGCGAGAACCCGGATCAGGAGGCCGCCCTCTATGAGCTGGTCAACGGCAACCTTTCCCTGGGCGAATGCTCCTTTATTGCACCCGGCAATGGTCTGGTTTCGGGAATCCGCGTTGAGGACATGCTCCAGGTGGGCAAGCACCCCGGCAAGATCAACCTCACCGACATCGACAACGGCCTCAACATCCTCAAGTACCTCATGGACCGCCCGGCCGCGGTTATCCTCAAGCATAACAACCCCTGCGGCGCCGCCTATGGCGAGACCCTGGCCCAGGCCTTTGACCGCGCCAACCGCTGCGACCGCATTGCCGCCTTCGGCGGGGCCGTGGTCATGAGCCGGGCCTGCGACAAGGACACCGCCACCCTGCTGTCGCAGAACTATCTGGAGGTGGTGTGCGCCCCCTCCTTTGAAGAGGGCAGTCTCGAAATCCTGAAAAAAAGCAAGAACCTGCGGGTCATCCAGATTGGCCGCATCGACCGGCTGACGGAGTTTGAGAAATTCCGCTATGTGGACTTCAAGAGCCTGATTGACGGCGGCATCATCGCCCAGCAGTCGGCGGTCAACTCCATCCGCTCGTGCGCCGACCTCAAAGCCGCCACCGCCACCTGGAAGGGCGAGACCTTTACCTGCGACCGCGCCCCGAACCAACGGGAAATTGACGATATGATCTTCGGCTGGGCGGTGGAACATGGCGTCACCTCCAACTCGGTGCTCTATGTCAAGGACGGCTGCACCGTGGGCATCGGCACCGGCGAACAGGACCGCGTCGGTGTAGCCGAGATCGCCGTGCACAAGGCCTACATCAAATATGCCGACATCCTCTGCTTTGACCAGTACCAGATCCCCTATGCCGACCTTGCCCTCCAGGTCGCCCAGGGCAAACGGGACAAGGCTGATCTGGACGCCATCGACGCCAGAACCAGAGCGGATCGGGCCGGAATCCCCGGCTCGGTGATGATCTCGGACGCCTTCTTCCCCTTCCGCGACGGCGCCGACGTGGGCATCCAGCAGGGGGTCACCGCCATCCTCCAGGCCGGCGGCTCCATGCGCGACTTCGAGACCATCCAGGCCTGCAACGAGGCCGA
>JACDZG010000326.1 GCA_013426805.1 Chromatiaceae bacterium | reverse complement strand
AGGGGCCAATGGCAGGCTCGCGGCGGATCTTGGACATGGTGCTGGGCTCCGTGGTCACCAGATGGCTTGGGTTGATGATAGCCGGTTGCACTGCGTCATGTGGAGACCGCGCGCAAGGGAAAAATGGCACCCGCTCTCGGCGCCGCGGTGCACCGCGCTGCCGCTCGGTCTATCATTACGAGTCAGTCCGACCCGGTGCGCGCACCGGGCCACCCGACCCTGGAGCCAACCATGGCCCACACCGCAACCGCCCACTCGCTCATCGCGCCCTGGATCGACGAAGACCCGCCGGAGCACCTGCCGGACCCGCCGCCGACCCAGGACGAGCTGCCTTGCGACGACGGAGAGCCGATGGAAACCCAACGCCACAAGTGGCAGATGGATCTGCTGATCGAGACCCTGGACCGCTGGCTGGAGGCCCGCGGCGAGGGCTACGTGAACGGCAACATGTTCGTTTACTACACCCTGGAGCAGACCCGCGGACTCCATTTCAAGGGTCCGGATGTCTTCGTCGCGCTGGGCGTGCCGCGGGGCGAGCGCAAGAGCTGGGTGGTCTGGGAGCAAGGCAAAGCCCCGGATGTGGTCATCGAGCTGTTGTCCGCGACCACTTGGCGCCAGGACAAGGGCGAGAAGCTGCGGGTCTATCGGGACTGTATGCGGGTGCCCGAGTATTTCTGGTTCGACCCCTTCAATCCGGATGACTGGGCCGGCTTTGCGCTCTCCGGCGGGGCCTATCTGGCGCTCGAGCGCGATGCCGCGGGCCGGCTGCCGAGTCCACTGCTGGGTCTGAGCCTGCTGCTGTGGACCGGCGTCTACCGCGGTCTGCCCGGCACCTGGCTGCGCTGGGCGGACGCGCAGGGCAGGCCGCTGCCAACCGATGGCGAGGCCGAGCGCGCGCGGGCCGACAGCGAGCGCGAGCGGGCCGAAGCCGAGCGCGAGCGGGCCGAAGCCGAGCGTGAGCGGGCCGAAGCCGAGCATCTGCGCGCCGAGCGTGCCGAGTCGGAGCTGGCCGCTCTGCGGGCGGAGCTGGCGGCGTATCGGCAGCGCTGAGCCTCGCTGGTGCGGAACGTCGAACGCTCCGCTGTGGAATTAGGGCGCGTCGAACAACTGCTCGCCCCGCTCGATACTGGCTGCCCGCAGCAACCAGCGGTGCAAGGTGTCTCGATCGCGGCAGTCACGTACGCGGGTCTCGAGCGGCGTGTTCACCGGTATGCCCCGGCCCTGTAACAAGGCAAGAATGGCCTCGGCCAGGCCTTCCTCGCGTCCCTCTTGGCGACCTTCCTTGCGCCCTTCCTTGTGACCTTCCGTGCGCACCGCCTCCAGACTGTCATAGCCCTCGCGCTGCAGCAGATTGC
>JACDZG010000148.1 GCA_013426805.1 Chromatiaceae bacterium | reverse complement strand
AATTAATAAATCTTATTGATATGTTTACTCTATCGATATAAATTATTAAGTAGGATTACTTAAGTGCCGTCATGGCCATGAATGGAGCATTCCAGCACATCGAGCCCGGCCTTGAGGATTGCAACCGCCTTCGCCTCGTTCAGCGAGATCGCGTCGGTAAAGGCTTGTACGATACTGACACCGGACTGTTTGGCATAATGCACCATCTCGACAATCTGTGGGTGCAGTAACGGCTCCCCCCGAGCATGCAGTCGAAGCCATGCGTGGGGATATCGCGCCACCTCATCGGCGACCTTGGCAAATAAGTCGAAAGGCATCTGCTTGCGCGTACCGGGCCGAAACTCGTTCCGCACCTCTTCGGATGCATCGCCATGGTTCAGCCGCCCGATCGGACAGGACACGCAATGACTATCGCATATCCCGTGATTCAGAGTCACCTGGGTGCAGACTGGGAAGAGCCTGTGTTCAATCTGAGGGAACAACTCGATGGCATTGATTGATGACATTTTTTACTCGGCCAAAGGGTCTAATTGGGTTCACTGAAGCGGAGCCGTCAGCCAACTTGACTGTTACTCATGTGACGCTTTGATGAAAAGAGATCATGCGCCAAACAGTGCCAGCGCAGCACGTCGGCAGGATGGAAGGTAAAGCCGGTTTCCGGGTCCGTATGCTTGAGTACGAAGGCGGTTTGTCGCCCGACGCCCATTTGTACATAGTGCGTAAAGTCGGCATCCACGATTTCATAGCCGTAGCGTTCCGGGTTTTCCCATAACGGGGTCCCGGGATAAGGCAGCAGAGCGTAAATCGCGTATTCTGTGAAAGGTAGGCGTGACGCCTTTTCGAAGAAGTGCTGTATCGAGGCATCCGTGTCATAAGGCAACCCAACCATGAACGAGGCACGCACCGTGATACCATGTCGTTCGGTATGCTCCAGGTTCTTCAAACAGTGCAGCATGCCGGCTTTGCCAAGAAAGCGCAGGTTCTTTGGGTTCAGTGATTCCAGTCCAACGCTGATCAACTTGCAGCCGGAGTCGGCGAGACGTTGTACCGTCGCCGGCTCTAATTGCTCCAGTCGCGAAAAGACCCGGTATAGAATATCCTCCTTCGCTATCGCAGACAGCAAATTCGCGAGATCAGGATTGTCGGCGAAATTGTCGTCACTGAAACGCAGCGCACCGTAACCCATCTTCTTCAGCTCTCGGATTTCTGAGATTATGTTGCCCGTACTTCTGAATTTGACCCTCTTGCGAGCGCCGCCCATCACAACGCTGTTGCAGTGCAGACACCGGTGGCGGCAACCGCGTGAGCTGATCAGTGACAGGGTACGACAATGATTGAGGGTGCGTGTGAACGTTTTCTGATCGACGAGATGGCGGTTCGGGAAAGGCAAGTCGTCCAGATCATTCGGAGCGATGGCGCCGACCGCACCTAATATCCGTCTTCCTCGCTTCAACGCATCCACGATGCTTAGGAAGGCCAATTCACCGTCACCTACAACCACCGAGTCGATCTGCAAATCCTCAAGAGTCGCAGTCGGCAGGGCGGTCGGATGGGGGCCTCCAAGGCAAAGGTAGGCACCAGGGTGATGGGACCGCAAGTGAGTCACGATCTGTCTCACACTGTGATAGTTTGTCGAGTAGCAAGTCAGGCCATAGACATCAACCGCCGGAATTCGGTGCAGGGCAGTCGCCAACTCGGAACTGCGCAGCCCGGTCAACTCGATCACTTCGACCGAGTAACCGTGCGCCTGCAGTGTCGATGCGATATACGCAAGTCCAAGACTCTGTTCCGTGCGATCATCGTCGACGCAATCTGTCGGGGCACTGAGTAGCACGATGGTCAATTCACGAGCGCCCATCTGATGTTCCTCCTGTTTCATCTGATCCTAGGATATGCTGATAGCAATACCATTCCCCGGTGCGGACGATCTGCTCGCGCAACTGTGCAAGTACGTCGCGATCGGCATTAATCGCGGAATAATCGATATTCTGAATCGGGCAAGAACCGGTGCATTGATGGTGTTTCAAGAAGGTGCAGTCCTGGCACGTGCGGGACCGGATGGATAAATCGCGATAAAGCGTCCATGCGCTTTCATCTTGCCAGATAGCAGCTAACGCCGATAAATTGTCGAGCGCGAATTCGCCGGCCAGGAACGGGGCTCGTACCGTGGAGCTTGCAGTCAGATCGGAAGCCGGTGAGTAGGAGCAGGCATAGACCTGAAATTTCTGGGTCGCGGCATTGTAGTCCAGGTTGAGTGCTTCGCGCCCAGCGGCGCACGAGGAATGCTTACGCACGATCGGATCGCGGTAGATAATCGATTTGTAATGAGTTTCCATGGTGGTCGTGAAGGGAATACCGAGCCGATCCTTGACTGCGATTAGGTCTTCAATCACTTGGCGAAACTCGGCTGCAGTTACCATATCGTTCACAACCTCGGGGTTGCGGACCTGCGGTCGCAAGGGGATCACCGTAATGCTTTCCGCGCCCAGCGACAGGGCGATCTTCCCAAGCTCGAACATCTGCTTGTTGTTGTGGCGAGTGAGCACGGTGGTCACGCGAATTCTTGCCGATGGGTTATGTTCGCGCAAACAGCGCAGATTGGTGATAATCTTGTCGAAAGTCCCGGGTCGGAAGCGGTTGTGGACCTCGCGGCCTCCATCGATAGAGCAGATCACCCAGAGCGACGGCTCGCGGCAGAGTCCCGCGAGGGTGCGTCGATTCCACATGCCATTAGTCGCGACTGACACATAAACCCCTTCATCCCTGAAAGCATGCATGATTGAAAAGAAGTCGGGATGTTCGGTAGGTTCTCCGCCGGTCAAACGCACTTCCATAAGACCATGTTCGCCCATGATGCGCGCCAGATTCGTTATGGCATGGGTCGGAACGTGCGGGGAACTTTTTTCTGCTTTAATGAAGCAATAGGGACACGTGAGACTGCATCTGCGCGTAATCTGAAAGTAGATTCGGCGAGGAAAGCGAGTGTGAGTACTTGCTGTAGGTCCCCGAAAAATCATTGATCGCGCCGAGGAATCGTCCTGCGACAAGCGCTTGGGCTCACCGATAGCATTGTCAACAAGAGCCTGAAACTGATCTGATGACAATGAGGACAAGCGTCCGGAGTCAGTATCAAACAAGGTAAAATGATCGAACTCTGGATCTTCTTCGTATACTTTTAGCATCGGAGTGACCACCAAGCGACCGGCCAGAAACCCAACCATCCAAGGATGGTTCTTGCAAGAGGAAATAGGGGGCGTATCACGAAAAAAGCTCGTCGTTAGCTCTTCAAACCCGATGACCCGCCCGCTCAAGCCGATCCGCCAAAGACCTCCTTCAGGCTCCGGCACTCCAACACGCGATCACCCCACTCCTCGAGCTCGGTCTCGCCGGCTTGACCAAGGCGCTCCTCAGCCCATGACGGCAGGGGGCCAAAGCGACGAGTGAGTTGTCGGCGCAGCAACTTAGCCTCGCCCTCCTGCCTGCCTTCCCGCCTACCTTCCCGCAAACCCTCATCCTTCCACTCCTGGGTCCAAGTCTTGACGCGTTCGGCCAGCATGTCGTGAAGCTCCTGTAGCTCGCTGAAATTCGGTATCTCGACGCCGGGTACGCGCGCCGGGAGCAGCACGCGCTTGAGCCAGACGACGAAGGCACGGCGCAGGCTCGCATTCTCCGCCCCGGCCAGCCACTCGACCAGGCAGGCGATGACCCGCTGGAGGTTCTCCGGTGCCTGAGCATTCTCCAAGCGGAACAAGGCGGCGGCGACGTTGGGCAGACGCGCAAGGTCGGCCTCGGGGTAGCGGCGTTCTTCCAGGAGAAGATAGCGCATCTGGGGCTGCCGGTGGCGCAGTTGCCGCGGCAGGCTTGGGGCGACCAGGTCCGCCAGGTCGGTCTTGGCGGTCCAGGGCTCGGCGCCGTTGTAGAGCACGATGGGGAGCACCGGCGGGAGCGGAGTCAGAAACCATCTTGCGATGGGAGAACAGCAGCTTGTAGGAAGGGTCGTGCGTCGCCATAGGGATTTGGCCCGCGGGGTCCGATGTACAAGGATACCCATTCCGTGGGCCTAATGCAGCACCACTGGGGGGGAATCCGTCCCGCCTGCGTCCAGCCGACCGCCAGCCAGGCTTCTCGCTCCGATCCGGCCCGGCTAAGATGGTCATGCCGGTGGTCATCGCACCGCCCCTTGCCCGCGGAGGGTGATTCCCAATGACTGAAATCTCAGTTGCCGAGGCCAAGACCCGGCTGACCGGCCTGATCCATCGGGTCGAGGGCGGGGAGGTCGTGCATCTCACGCGCCACGGCAAATCGGTGGCCGTGCTCATGTCGGAGTCTGACTATGCCGCCATGCATCCCGACCGGACGCGGCCGGGTCTGTGGGACGCCATCGCCGACTGGCGCACCCAGGCCGCTTTCGACTGGCCGGACTTGACGCCGCAGGAGGTCGACGGGTGGCGCGATCCTTCCCCCGGGAGGATCGTCGATTGGACCGACTGAGGTTCCTGCTCGACACCAACATCCTGTGCGAGCCGACCAAGCGGTCCCCCGAGCCCAAGGTCCTCACCCGTCTGCGCAAGCATCAGTCCGAGTCTGCAACCGCGGCGACGGTGATCCACGAGATGCGCCACGGGCTCGGCCGCCTGCCGCCGGGGCGCCGCCGCGAGGCGTTGACTGACTATCTGGAGCGACTGCTGCGCCAGCCGATCGCGGTGCTCGCCTATGACCGCAACGCGGCCATCTGGCACGCCGACCAGCGGGTGGCATTGGATGCCCAAGGCCGCCCAACGCCCTACGCGGACGGGCAGATCGCGGCCATCGCCGCGACCAACGGCCTGACCTTGGTGACTCGCAACGTGGCGGACTTTGAGCACTTTTGCGGATTGGCGATCGAGAACTGGTTTGAGTAGACCGACGCGAGATTGGGCGCGAGCCCAACCCGGCAGCCTACAGCCGCTTCTGACTGTTGGCCAGCACGAGCCCCAAGAGCACCGCAACAACAGCCACCCCCACCGGCACGCCCAAGGCCGATAACGGAATGGGCGCCACCAACAGCATCAGCGTCCCGATCAGGATCCAAAGCAAAGCCCGCACCCCCCAGAAATGGATCAGCGGACTGGCATAGGAAAAGCCGTGCTGCCGGATACGCCGCCGTAACAACGCATCGTAGGCAGCGGCAGCACCCAGGATCAGGCTGAACGGCCACCAGAAGCGCAGGATCGCCAAGCCCTGACAGGCCTGCCCGAGTGACCACCACACCACCTGTACCCGGCCCGCGAGCCAGGGCCAGACCGGGCTGTCCGCCAATTTCTCCAGCCCCGCCCCCGCCGTCTGGTGATCGGGGACCAGGAGGTGGTCACTCCATGCCTCCAGTCCGGTGCGGACGAAACACGCCCGATACCACCGCACCGCGCGCTCGACGATGGCGTCGGCCTGCACCGGCCCCACCGCGTCCACCAGGGAGGTGAGTTCCTGCGCGCTGACCTGGCGCGCCCAGTCGGTCGGCACCAAGGCGGCGAACAGGACGAACTCCATGACGAAGAGCAGCAGACCCGCGGCGAGGGTCCAGAGCCAGATGCCTTTGCCGTCGGTGCCCTCGTGCGCGTCGTCAAGCATCCTGGGCACCGGGCGGGTGTTCCAGGCCTCGACCCGGCGCCGGCAGGACGGCGCGGAGCCGACCGCCCAGGATGCGCCGTTGGTTCGCCGTCATGGCCTGCGCCGGCACCGGATGCTCGGACGCGGCCAGCGCCCCCATGAGCGCCTCGAAGAAGGCCGCAAAGCGCTCGCGATCGGGCACCCCGGCTTTCTTCGCGGCCTGCTGGGCGTTGATTGCCGCCATGGCGTTGGCTTGCGGGCGGGTGGAGCGGGCCGCATCGCTGGGGTCACCCGCCCCGAGCCCGAGCGCGAGGCGTTCGAGTTGGATGAAGGGATCGTTGACCAGTTCGGCCGACTCGTCGATGAACACGTTGACCGGCCGCGGGCGCCCCTGGTGGTTGTAGCGATCCCCGGCGACCGCGGCCAGGTCGGCAATGAGGATCGAGCCAATCGCCGACCCCACCATGGCGTCTGACAGCGAGTCCAGACCGACATAGAGCACCTCGTCCGCCGCAATGACCTCGGCCAGGTTGGTCAGCCGCCGCGGATCCTCGGCCGCGCCCGCCACCGGTGACAAGAGCCCCTCCAGATCCCCGGTTTGGCCAGCGGCCCTGTGGCGAGGGGTCGGTCGACTGTGGCCGAGCGGCGGCCAGACGGACGAACGGTCGGAAGCGCGCCGCTTCCAGTCTGGTCTTGCTGTACGAGCCGCCCATCGCCTCGCGTAACGTCGATTCCACCTCCGCGCACTTGGCCGCGCTGGGAACCTGGTCGGAGACGTGGAACAGCAGCCAGACCTCGAAACACGGATGGCTCACCGCCAAGCCGAAACCGCTCGTGGTGGCCTGTTGGGCGATTGCTGCAAGCTTCTTATCACCCCAGCGAATCGGAGCCCGCAACGGGCTCTTCGATTATTGGGATGCCGCCGAAGCGGCCGTTCAGGTAACTCTTCTCGATCTTGAGGTCGGGACGTACGTTGAGGTCGTTCAGCGAATAGAGTCGGGAGGCCCCAGACTGGTCCTGCTCGAAAAACCAGATCTCGTCCCGGCGCAGCAGTTCGAGGTCCATCAGGTGCGTATCGTGGGTCGTGAAGATCAGTTGCGCACGCTGGGCGTCCTCGCACCGATTGATGAAACTCTGGACGAACAGCCGCGATAGCAAAGGGGGCAGCTAATGAAGAGCGCTCCAGCGTGGGAGCAAGGGCGGGCGCTCCGCGTCCGGTAACCAGACCGGACGCGGAGCGCCCGCACGGCATTCCCACGCTGGAGCATGGGAACGAGAAGAACCAGCAGACTGCCCCCGCTGTGGCGCTCTGCTGCGCCCCCGCACCATCCTGGAGTTTGAAACCAAGTGTGGACGCCATAACGTATCTGGGCAGGCGAACCCCGAGCGTCTCTTCAGCGAGATCGGGCGGCTGAGAACGATGACCCGCGCGGTGTCGGCGATGCGGCCGCGCCGCACCAGTGCGGCGTGGACGTCGTCACTGGACAGGCAGTGGAGAAAGGTGATGACCACCGTTTGCTCCACCGCGCATGCGCTTCCTGTTCCATCGTCTCGCCCCTGCCTTACTGTTGTTCTTGCTTCGCGGCCAGGTCCGCGGATGACTGCGCGGTCACCGCGACGAAAGCCGCCATCACACCCTGCACGAAGGTCCGCACCTGCTCGGGCGTCAGCCCCGCCCGCCCTGGGTCGATCACCACCTCCACCCCCTCCGCGACGCCCAAATGACTACGGACGCTCACCGATCCCAACGCCTGATGCCGTGGCGGCACCGGTGGTGGCTCGCCCTGCAGCAGCGCGCGAATACGCTCCAGGGACACCCCCGCCGCGGTCCATTTCTTGATCTGGAGCAGTTGCTCCAAGTGGCGGGGGCCGTAACGGGCCGCCCGAGTCTCCCCTTCAGGGCGGTCCACCAGGCCGATCTGGATGTAATAGCGCACCGTACGCGCGGGCAGATCGGCGAGGACGCAGAGCTCGGATAGCGGATAGTTGGGTTCAGCGACGGGAACGTCTGTCATGAGCATTATTGAAACACTTGCACTGGCGCTAAACAAGTGATTTAATATCGTCCGTAGTCGAAAACTGCGACAACCGTCGGACGTGAAAACCGGACGTACATACAAGGGGCGGGTTTCAAACCCGCCCCTACACGAAGGTCTGTCTGGATATCAGGTGCGAACGCGATAACAGGTTTGCCCCGCGGGCGGGAATGCAGTTGGGAGTACGCCACCTTTTTCCGCTGGTCCGGTCATACCGCATGAGCGGACCCAGGAGGCAACCATGCCCATCAAGCAAGTCATCACCGAGGGCGAGAAACCCGTCAAAGTCTGGACTGACGAGTTGGAGCCTTACGCCCGGATGCAATTGGTAAATTTGTCCAAGCTGCCCTTCATCCACCGCCATGTGGCAGCCATGCCGGACGTGCACGGCGGCATCGGCGCCACCATCGGCTCGGTCATCGCCACCCATCAGGCGATCATCCCGGCCGCGGTGGGGGTGGATATCGGCTGCGGTATGGCGGCGGTGCGTCTCTCGCTCAACGCCAACGACCTCGACGAAAAGTCACTGAAAAAGATCTTCGACCAGATCAGCCGTGACGTACCGGTCGGCCGCGCCCAGCACAAGGACGAGCGGGCGCTGCTCGCGGCCGCCCGGCCCTTTGATGCCCAACTCACCGCCATGACCGGGAAGCATCCGCAACTGCTCAAGGCCTTCGGGCGTTTCTCCAACTGGGTGAACCAGATGGGCACCCTGGGCGGGGGCAACCACTTCATTGAAGTCTGCCTGGACGAGGCGGATCAGGTCTGGGTCATGCTGCACTCGGGCAGCCGGGGCATCGGCAACGCCATCGGCCATTATTTCATCGCGTTGGCCCGGCAGGACATGGAGCGCTGGTTCATCCAGTTACCGGACCGGGATCTGGCCTATTTCCCGGAAGGCAGTGAGCACTTCGACGACTATGTGGCGGCGGTCTCCTGGGCGCAGGCCTACGCGCGGGAGAACCGCGACCAGATGATGCAGTTGATCCTGGCGGCCCTGGCCCGGCACCTGCCCCCCTTCCAGGCGACCATGGCCGCGGTCAACTGCCACCACAACTATGTGGACCGGGAGCATCACTACGGAACCGACGTCTGGGTCACCCGCAAGGGGGCCATCCGGGCACGCGAGGGGGATCTGGGGATCATCCCCGGCAGCATGGGGGCGCGCAGTTACATCGTGCGCGGTCGGGGCAACCCCGAGAGCTTCCACTCCTGTGCCCACGGCGCCGGCCGCCGGATGAGCCGCACCGCGGCCGAGCACCAGTTCACCGTCGCCGATCTGGCCGCCCAGACCGCGGGGGTCATCTGTCGCAAAGACAAGGGCGTGATCGACGAGATCCCCGGCGCCTACAAGGACATCGACCAGGTCATGGCCAACCAGGAGGATCTGGTGGAGGTGGTGCATACCCTGAAGCAGGTCGTTTGCGTGAAGGGCTAGGCCTTGGTCATGGTTCCGGCCAGCCGAGGCGCCGGCCGATTGGAGTCCAAGGCTTCAGCCTTGGATCAGCAGGCCAAGGGGTAATCTGGCTCGCGGTCGCAGACGCGCGTAGGATGGGCAGAGCGAGAGCGATGCCCATCCTACCGAAAGGCCCGGCTCAAACAAACCACATCGCTACCCGATCCCCCCCCCGACGAACCGCTAGCGCCGACAACACCCGGTAAGGACTGATGCAATGACTGTGCGGATAGGAAAAGCGATTGATCCTCTCATGAGCAACACCGACCCCCTGCCCTTCGTTCCCATCCTCACCGTGATGCCGGACTACGGCATGGCGCCCTTCCTGTGGCTTATCGATCGTCCTGACCAAAACGGCGTTGGCCTAATGCAGTGCGACGGAACCTCCTGGGACCCGTCTTACCCGATGTCGGAAGGGCTGTGGCGTACATTCGCGGACTGGGCCATCGCGTTCGACCGAACCCGGTTCTACGATGAAAACTACGATGCCGATGCCTGGGACTGGCTGGCCTTCCATGCGCGCGGCCTGCAACTGGCGCGTCGGCTCAAGGAGGAGGTGGGCGATGCGTACCGGGTCGTTTACGACAAACCCTGCGAGGACCCCAACCATCGCCTCGACGAGCGCCGAGAGATCCTCGCCGATGGCACCCTGATCCCGCTGCCCCCGTGGCCCGACCCCGATCCCGAACCGCCGCGCCTCTGTCGGCGCATTGTCTCGGGCGGTCAGAGCGGCGCGGAGTTTCACGATGATCAGCCCGAGTCCGATGCCGCCGTACTGCCGCGTGCTGGACGCGTTGGCCTGGACAAAGCGTTCATCGGCGTGCGAATCTCGTGGCTCATGTTCGCCAGGAAGGCGCTCTTGGCCCGGTTGGCCGCCTCCGCCGCATCGCGTGCCTCGCGCAACTCATGGGTGCGCGCTGCTACCAGCGCCTCCAGGTGCTCGCGGTACTGGGTCAACTACACCGCATCCGCTCCTGCTGCGCCAGGCGTTCCGCGAGTCGCGCGGCCATGGTCGAGAGCAGCCGGATCCTAAGACCGGCGTCGATCGCCGCGAACGGAATGCGCCAACAGGTCCCGCCGTCGCGCGCCACCACGTCGGCGGAGCGCGGCTGGCCGCTGGCCAGGGGCAGTTCGCCGAAGTACATGCCCGGCACCAGCGTGGAGCTGCGACGCGAGGGTTGCTCCGCCGCCGGCCGCCGGACCTCAAAGCGGCCCCGGGCAATCAAAAACAGCGCGTCCGCCGGTGCGCCGGCACGGAACACCAACTCGCCCGGGGCGAACTCCAGGCGCTGCGCGATCATCGCGAGGCCGGCGCGCTCCGGCTCCGACAGGGTCAGACAGAGATCGTTGTCGAGCAGCGGGACCTCGGGGTCCGGGGCGGTCAGGGCGGCGAGCAGCCGATCTTCCGCCCACTCCAGCGCCTGGTCGCTGTCCATGAATTGAAAGACCCCCAGCTCCTGGGATTGCGGCCAGGCCCGGGCAACCAGTTCCCTCACGGCGGCGGTGTTCGCCGCCCCGGCGATCAGGACGGTGCAGCCCGCGTCCGTGACACTGCGGGCCAAGTCCGCCAGCAGCCGGGCGGCGGCTTGGTCGACGTTGATCACCCACGCCAGGTCCAGGATCAGCACCTCCAGCCCGACCAACGCGTCCAGCACTTCATGGACCAGCGACTCGGTGGCGCCGATGGTCAACTCGCCCTGAAGCGCGTAGACCAGCACGCGATCCCCCTGTTGCGTCAACGCGTCCCGCTCGCCGAGCCGTCGGCGGCGTTGCGAGCTGACCTGCGCGGCGCTATAGCGGGCGCGGATGATGGCGGCCGAGGTGGAACGGCTGGTGTGAAACAGATGCAGATCGAAGTCGCGCGAGATCTGCTCGCACACCCGGATGCCGCGGCAACTGTTCCCGCGCGCATCCAGCCGCGGCGAAAACACGGCGATCCCGACCTGACCCGGCAGCACCGCAACAATGCCGCCGCCCACGCCGCTCTTGGCCGGCATGCCGACGTTGTAGAGCCATTCGCCCGAATAGTCGTACATGCCGCAGGAGGACATCACCGACAATACCCGCGCCACCTGTGCCGCCGGCAGGGCGCGCACGCCCGTGACCGGGTTGACGCCGTTGTTGGCCAACGCGGCACCCATCAGCGCCAGATCGCAGCAGGTCACCAGCATCGCGCATTGACGGAAATACAGATCAAGCCCCGGTTCAGGGTCGGTCTCGATGATGTCGAACGTGCGCATCAGGTGGGCAAGTGCCCGATTGCGGTGTCCGGTGCGGGCCTCCGAGGCGTAGACCCGCGCGTCGATCGTCATCGGGTGGCCGGTGTAGCGCGCGAACATCTCCAGAATGCGCTGCTCGCGCTGCTGCGGACTGTCCCCGACGATCAGGCCGGTGGTGGCGATCGCCCCCGCGTTGATCATCGGATTCAAAGGGCGCCCGGTGCCGGGTTCCAGACTGATCGAATTGAAGGCCTCACCCGAGGGTTCGACCCCCACCTTGGCCAAGACCTGCTCCACCCCGAGGTCCGCCAGTGCAAGCCCATAGACGAAGGGCTTGGAGACGGATTGGATGGTGAAGGGCTGACGGCTGTCGCCGACCTGGTAGACCTGGCCATCCACGGTCGCGATGGCAATACCAAACCATTCCGGGTCGGCACGGGTCAGTTCCGGGATGTAGGACGCGAGGTCGCCGTCGCGCAGCTCCGCGACGCGCCGGTGCAGCGCCTCCAGGTACTGTTGAACCGGGGAGTCGACGCGCGCCTTGACCGTCATTGCCGGGGGTCGCTGCTAGAACTGCGGTTGGTCCGCTTCCCAACTGAAGCGCGGAAGCGCGAAGAAGGCGCTGGACAGGCTCGCGTCCCAACTTCGGTTGATGGTCTCCAGATCCGCCGAGCCCTCCTCGAGTCTGAGCAGGTGGGAGGGCGACAGCTGGTCACGCGGGCACAGCGCCACCTCGAACGGCGGCCCGACCGACAGATTGGACCGCGCGGTCCCGATCATCGACACCAGACACAGGCGCGCCCCATCGGCGAGCGACAGCCCGGTATGCGCCATCCGATCCAGCGCGGGCTTACCGTACTTACTCTCGCCGATTTGCAGATAGGGTGTCTCGCGGGTAGCGGCGATGGCATTACCCTGCGGGTAGATCAAGAACAACCCCTGGGCCTGGCCGGCAATCTGCCCACCGAGAATGAAGCTGGCCTCGGCACTGACCCCCGCCTGGCGCAGTGCCGGACCATGCTCGTGCTGCACCGCCAGACTCACCTGCCCGATGTAGGTCGCCGCCTCGAACAGATAATTGACATTGAGCAGCGTCGCCGTCGGGGCCTGCTGATAGGGGCTGGGCCGGGGATTGATGGCCTGATCGAGGTCCCGGCCGATGCGGTCCAAGACCTCGCGCGTGGTCGCCAGACTGCCGGCGGCCATCAGCACGAACAGCCGATCGGGCGCGGGTTGCAGCACATGGAGTTTACTGTAGGTCGAGATGTAGTCGACCCCCGCGTTGGTCCGGGAGTCGGCGGCCATGGTCAGGCCGTCATCGAGCAGGAGCCCCACACAATAAGTCATTTCAGACAGGTCCTCCGCGTTTTTGGGTGGCCGTCACCGGGCGCCGTGCGCCATCCCGGTCGGCACCCGCGCAGTATATCGCCTTCGCATCCGATATCCAGACAGACCCTTGGTGGGGCGGGTTTCAAACCCGCCCCTAGCAGCCTGTCGGACTTTAGGCGATTTCCGGATAAGACGCTCCGTAGGAGCCCGCTTGCGGGCGACGTGACCTGCCGGAATCGCGTCATGTGCCCCCACCCGTCGCCCGCAAGCGGGCTCCTACGGGTTGGATTTTTCGCGGA
>JACDZG010000028.1 GCA_013426805.1 Chromatiaceae bacterium | reverse complement strand
CTATCTTATTGATAATGTTAATGTAAAGCTCCACGGGAAATCCCGGAGAGCCAAAGCGCCTTCGGAGAGAGGGTTTATCATATTGTTTATAAAGGGAAAAAATTTTCGCCGGGAATTGCTGGTATGTCGATGACCTCTGTGGATATGAATGATCTCGATGGCTTGTTGAATCGCTATTCGGCCCGCAGGGCGCAGAGCGCTCAAGACATGCGTGACACCGCCGAAGCGGTGTAACGAGGGCGAAAGAGTTGTCCACAGATGACACAGATGACACAGATGACACAGATGAACACCGAATGAGTTTTCTTCATCTGTGTTCATCTGTGTCATCTGTGGATAAATTCTTCATCATTCTTTGGCTGTCGATGAATCGGTAGGGCGTTTGGATGTCGCCTTAGTGGCGGTGATCACCTTTGCCCCGCTCGTTGTCGTAACCTAGCACCCGTCGGCCGTCCCGGATGTATACCAATCGATACTTAAAGCGGTGGGCTGAGGGCGGCACCGGCCGGGGTACCGACCACACCACAATCTGGACGGTCCCGCGACCGAAGACCCGCTTGTCGTTGAGGATAGGCGTCGCTGACATAGTGGGTATGACGCCATCTGTCGGTTCTCGCGTCAAGCGGTTCGCAGTGGTGACTCGCGCGGTGTAGTGGCGTAACGTATCTGCGATCGGTGCCGGATCGGCCTGGCGTCGTCCACGTCATGGCATACTCTGTTCATCGCAGATCATCAAGGTACCGCAACATCCATGCCCACTGACCGCACTAAGCCGCTCCTGATTGCCTTAGCCGCTCTGCTTGGCCTGCTGGCCTGGTCAGGCGCCCATCCCTACGACCGCCTTACCTGGATCATGGAGGTCTTTCCGATCGTCCTCGTGCTCGCCGTGCTTGGCGCAACCTATCGGCGCTTCCCACTCTCGACGCTGCTGTATGTGTGCATCTTTCTACATGCCCTGGTGTTGATGCTCGGCGGCGCCTACACCTACGCCAGGGTCCCGCTTGGCTTTGACATTGCGCAGGCGCTCGACCTGCAACGCAACCCGTACGACAAGATCGGCCATTTCTTCCAGGGCTTTGTTCCCGCGCTCGCCGCGCGCGAGCTACTGATTCGCGGCCACTATGTGAATGGACGCAAGATGCTGGCGTTCATCGTTGTCTGCATCGTCCTGGCGATCAGCGCGGTCTACGAACTCATCGAGTGGGGTGCCGCTTTGGCGCTTGGCGCCGGTGCAGACGCGTTCCTCGGCACCCAGGGCGATCCCTGGGATACGCAATCCGACATGTTGTTCGCACTCATCGGAGCAGTCACGGCGTTGCTTCTGCTGTCCAAACTCCACAACCAGCAAATCGATCGAACTGAGAACCTCGGCGGAGATGAAAGCCCTGATCGCCCGAGCCGCGGCGACCGCGGGCATGTCGGTCAGCGCGTTCCTGTTGAGTGCCGCGCAGGAGCGCGCGCAACAGCTTCTGGGTGAGGCGGAATCACTCACGCTGTCCCCGCGCGACTGGGATGCCTTCGTCGCGGCCTTGGACAACCTGGATAAACCTCGGCCGAAGCGCGCGGCGGCCGTCCAGCGCTATCGGGCCTGGCGGTCCGAGTCAGGCGAACCCTGACGGCTCTGTGGCGATGCCTATCCAAGCCCTGGCAGCACATCACCAGCGTCATCGTCGATGCCAAACATGAGCAGGCGCGTGCCTGGTACGAGCGTTACGCGTTCGAGCGGTTTCCGGATTCACCGCTGACCCTGTGGGCTGCCAACGGGCGTGATCACGCGGCTTTGACCAATTTGGTCGGGAACGGGTGCTGGCTGGACCCTCCCGCGCGGCGTTGGATATCCCGGCGGCAGTCCGCAGCGATTCCAAATTTCGACGGCATCGCGCGACCCCTGGTGGATGCGGCGCGCGACCGACGTGCGGGTCCCTGGCACCGAGCGGCGCGCCTTATCCACCCTACAGCGGAGCCGGTTTCGTAGAACGCATCCTCGCGGGGATCATCAACACGATTACGACAACGACCCAGACGCCAAAGGCGTTCCCTAATGATCGGGCGCCGCCCCCACCCCCGCCGCGCCCAATCGCACCTCGACCACATGGTCCTGGAGGTCGTCGATCAGCGGAATGCTCAGGTCGCCGCGCAGGATGCCGTCGACGGTCACCCCCGACTCGGCTTGGCTGTCCATCCCTTGACTGACAGCGATGTGGTAAAGCGTTTCGCGATAGCGGTAATGCAGCTTGAATCCAGTCCAGTCCGGCGGTAGACAGGGTTCCAGGCGCAGGGTGTCGCCCTCCAGGCGCAGCCCGAGGATGGATTCCAGGATCAGCCGGTACATCCAGCCCGCGGAGCCGCTGTACCAGGTCCAGCCGCCGCGTCCGCTATGGGGTTGTACGGCATAGATGTCGGCGGCGATGACATAGGGTTCCACCTTGTAGGTCGCGACCGCCGCCGGGGTGCGCGCGTGGTTGATCGGGTTGATCATCGAGAAGAGTTCCCAGGTGCGTGCGCGCTCGCCCAGGGCCGCGAAGGCCATCGCCGTCCAGACCGCCGCATGGGTGTATTGCCCGCCATTCTCCCGCACGCCGGGGACGTACCCTTTGATATAGCCGGGGTTCATTGGGGAGGTGTCGAACGGCGGATCCAGCAGTTGGATCAGCCCCAGATCGCGGCGCACCAGGTGTTCATTCAGGGCCGCCATTCCGAGGCGCGAACGCTCACTGGTGCCGGCCCCGGAGAGGACCGACCAGCTCTGGGCAATCGCATCAATGCGGCATTCGGGATTGATCGCCGAGCCCAGCGGCTGGCCGTCATCGAACCAGGCGCGTCGATACCAGTCGCCATCCCAGGCCTGCCGATCGAGCTGCTCGCGCAGGCGCTCGGCCTCCGTGCGGCAGCGCTCGACGAAGGCGTGGTCGCCGTGCCGGTCCGCGACCGCGCTGAAGCGCATCAGCACGTCGTAGAGGAAGAAGCCGAGCCAGACACTCTCGCCCCGACCCTTGATTCCCACCAGGTTCATGCCGTCGTTCCAGTCGCCCGAGCCCATCAGCGGCAGACCATGCTCGCCGAACCGCAGACCGTGCAGGATGGCGCGCACGCAGTGCTGGTAGAGGGTCGCCGTTTCGTCGGACTGACCGGGCAGGTCGTAATAGGAGTCGTCCTCGCCGCTGACCAGGCGGCCTTCCAGGAACCCCACCGGCTCATCCAGCACGCCGGTATCCCCGGTGGCCAGACAGTAGCGCGCGGTCACCAGCGGCAGCCACAGATAGTCGTCGGAGCAGCGGGTGCGCACGCCGCGGCCGGTGGGCGGATGCCACCAGTGCTGCACATCGCCTTCCGGGAACTGACGGCTGGCGCTGAGCAGCAGTTGGCCGCGGATCAGCGCGGGCTCGCAGTGAATGAGCGCGGCGACATCCTGCAGCTGGTCGCGGAAGCCGAAGGCGCCGCCCGACTGGTAGTAGCCGCTGCGCGCCCACAGGCGGCAGGCGATGGTCTGGTACAGCAGCCAGCCATTGGCCAGGCAGTCGAGCGCCGGGTCCGGGGTCTCCACCTGCACGGCGCCCAGTGTGTGCTGCCAGTGTTGCCGCACGGCATCCAGTGCGGCGCGGGCTGCCGCGGTGCCGCGACCGGAATAGACCGCGTTGCCGGGGTCGTCCGAACCGCGTCGACCGGTGACGCCGAGTCGGAAGACGATCTCCTGTTCCTCGCCGGGGTCCAGTGCAACGGCCACCTGGAGCGCGGCGCAGGCGTCCAGGGCGGCGCCGACCTTGCCCGAGAGCCCGGTGCGCAGCAGCGCGGCCGGATGGCGCAAGGACCCATTGCGCCCGATGAATTCGGTCCGGTCGCCGCTGTAGCCGCGGGCGGGGTCGTCTACATCGAAAAAGGCGAGATGATGGGCGAACTCGGTGTTGTACGGATTGCGCGCGAGCAGGGCGCCGCTGCGTGGGTCGATCTCGGTGATGAGATAGGGGGCCGTCTTGGGGCGCAGATCGCCCAGGACCCATTCCACGTAGCCGGTCGCGGAGAGTCGACGCACCCGGTCCGAGCGGTTGCGTAGCTTCAGGACCGAGAACTTGACGGGTGCGTCCAGCGCCACGTAGACCCAGAGTTCCGACGCGATGCCATCCTCGGTGTGCTCGAAGACGCTGTAGCCGAAACCGTGCCGGCTGACATAGGGAGTGGCGCCGCGGCAGGGCAGCAGCGTGGGCGACCAGAAGCGGCCGCTGTCCTCGTCGCGGATGTAAAACGCCTCGCCGCTCGGGTCGGCGACCGGGTCATTGTGCCAGGGCGTCAGGCGGAACTCGTGGGCGTTTTCGCTCCAAGTGTAGGCCGCGCCGCTCTCCGAGACGACGCTGCCGAAGAGTGGATTGGCCAGCACATTCACCCAGGGCGCGGGCGTCGTCTGGTCGGGTCCGATGGTGATGACATACTCGCGTCCGTCGGGGGCAAACCCCCCGAGTCCGTTGTCGAACAGCAGGGCGGCCGCGCGGGTGCCGGCCGCCGCGCGCGCCGGCCGCGCCGCAGGAGCGCGCTCCCAGCCGTCGGTGCGGCTCGGCCGCAGGCGCGGCGGGCGCCGCTCCAGCGGACCGCGCCGGCCGAGTTGCTCCGCCAGCGTGCCCCGGCTGTCGCTGAGGATGGCGCGGGCCACAGTCTGGAACAGGAGCCGGTCCTCGCCCGAGATCTGATCCGCGGGCCGAATGAAGATCCCGCCGGGGCGGTCCACGATATGGGCCTCGACGCCCGCGGCGATCAGCCCCAGGATTTGTTCCTGGAGTTCCTGCCGATAACCGGCCTGATCCTCGTTCCAGATCACGAGATCCACGCTCAATCCCTTCAAGCGCCACCAGGCATGGGCCTGAACCAGTTGATGAACCAGCGCGATGTTCTCCGGGTCGCCGATCTGCAACAGCACCAGCGGGACATCGCCGGACACCGCGTGGCTCCACAACCCGGATTGACCGCGGTGGTTCTGGATCAGCACACTCGGCTCGGCGCGCAGCGAGGCATTCGTATAAAGAATCGACCCGGCCAGATGGCCATAGAGTTGGGCGTCGGCCGGGCTGGCATTGAGTTGTCGCAGAACCACCTGGCTGTGCGTCCAGGCGAGATCGAAGCAGCGGTCCGCCAGCCGCTGATCCTGGTATTTCTCGACCAGCGCCAGGGCGTCCGCGCGGGTGTCGCCGATGCCGGTGACCCGATCGAGCATGACCGATTGGTCCGGGTCGAGCGTAATGCAGTAGCGGATGGCGACGATCGGGTCCAGCACGGAACCCGCGGTCCCGGAGAGCGGTCCGTCCGTGGTCAAGGCGGCCGGTGCGGCCAGACCGCGACCGCGGCCGATGAAGCGCAGCCGATCCGTCTCGTAGCTGACGGTCCCGTGCTCGGCCCCGCGCGCCGCCATCAGGTGAAACATCCAAGGCGTGCGCTCCTCCGGTGAGCGTGGCCGGCGGGTGCAGAGGATGGCCGGCCGCGGATCGAGCACCTCGGTCTGCACGAAGAGGTTGCTGAAGGCCGGATGCAGCGCGTCCGCGGCCGCCGGGGCGAGCACGACCTCGGCGTAGCTGGTGACCTCGATGACCCGGCGGGTGCGGCTGCGGTTGGTCAGGCGCATCCGGCGCAGTTCGATGTCGTCCTCGGGGGAGACCACGATCTCGGTATAGGAATCGAGCTCATAGTCGCGACGGCGAAACTCGGCCCGGCCCTCCGAAAAGATCGTCTCGAAGGAGTCCGGCTGCTTAAGGGTCGGCTGATAGGTGGTCGACCAGCAGGCGTTGGTCGCCGGATCGCGGAGGTAACAGAAGCTGCCGTCGGCGTCGCGGGTGCTGTCCTCGCGCCAGCGGGTGACGGCCAGGTCTTTCCAGCGGCTGTAGCCGCCGCCGGCGTTGGTGATCATCACGTGGTAACGGCCGTTCGATAACAACTGCACCTGCGGCAGGCGCGTGTTGGGGCTGCTGAACACGCGCACCGGCGCCTCCTGACCGGTCCCGGCGGGGCGGAAGTCGGTGACCGACTCGCTGGTGTGTGAATAGAAAGCCGGGGTCTTGGGGATGCGCTCCTGCAGCAGCAGGGCGGTCGCCTGGAACAGGGGGGCCGACGCGAAACGCCGCTGCATCGGGCGGTCGAGCAGCAGATAGGCGAGCGCCAGCAAGCTCATGCCCTGGTGATGGACCATGAAGGAGCGCACCAGGGCGCTCGCCTGCCCGTGGGGCACGCGCGCGGTGGTGTAGTCGATGGCCTCGTAGAAGCCGAAGCGGCCGGTGAAGCCGGCGGCGGCGAGGCGCTGCAGATTCACGCATGCGGCCTCGGGCGCCACCATCAAGGCCAGGGCGCTGGCATAGGGCGCAATCACCAAATCCTCGGCCAGTCCGCGCTTGAGCCCCAGGCCGGGCACGCCGAAGGCGCGGTATTGGTAATTGGACTGGAGATCGACCGTGTTGTAGCCGGATTCGGACACGCCCCAGGGCACACCGCGCGCCTTGCCGTAGGCGATCTGCCTGGCCACCGCGGCCCGATAGGTCTGGTCGAGCAGGGTGTTGTCGTAGGTCGGCATCACCAGCAGTGGCATCAGGTACTCGAACATCGAACCGCTCCATGACAGGAGCGTGGGTTCGCCGGCCGCGCTGGTCAGCAGGCGGCCCAGGGCAAACCAGTTTTCCTGGGGCAGTTGGCCCTGGGCAATCGCCACGAAACTGGCCAGGCGCGCCTCCGACGCCAGCAGATCGTAGTAACTGGTATCCAGCCGCCGCTCGCCGACGTGATAGCCGATCGCGAGCAGATGGTGGGCCTCGTCGTAGAGGAAGTTGTAATCCATCTGAGCCAGCTCGCCGGCTTGCAGCGCCAGGATCTCGAGTGCACTGATGCGTTCACGGGCGCGGCGGCCGGCCTCGGCCAGGAGCGGCGGCAGCGTCGTGTCCGGCAGTTGCGCTAACTGGCGCAGGGTCGGGATCGTGTCGATCGGTGTTGGATCGGTGGACCCGGCGGGCAGTTCGAGCCAGGGTGCGAGGAACAGCAGTTCATCCAGCGTGGCGCGGCATTGCCGGGCCAGCGCCTGCGCCCAATAGTTGGCTTCGCGATCGGCGTTCGGGCGCAGACCGGCAACCCCGGCCGCGGCACCGGCGGCCAAGGCGTCCAGGCACTGATGCACCGCCGCCGGTGTGGTCGGGGGTGTCCGCAACGCGGCGTCCAGTTGTCGCCGGACGTCCGCGAGCGCGTCCGGCAGGGCGCCGTCCAGCGTGGCGGTCAGAATTCGCAAGGTGTCGTCGAGGCCCGCCGGCCAGCGGGCGTTCAGGATCGGTGCATCCACCAGTTCGAGCAGCCCCGGCTGCAAGGTCAGCAGATGGCCGGCAAGGTTGCCGCTGTCCACCGCGGAGACATAGAGCGGGGCGAGCGGCCGCAGCGATTGGGTGTCGTACCAGTTGTAGAAGTGGCCGCGGTAGCGCTCCAGGCCCGCCATGGTACGCAGTGCATGGGCGGTGCGCTCCAGCAGTGCGCCGGCCGGCAGATAGCCAAAATCGTAGGCGGCCAGATTGGCGAGCAAGGACAGCCCCAGGTTGGTCGGCGAGGTGCGATGCGCGACCACGGGCGCGGGGTACTCCTGATAGTTGTCCGGCGGCAGCCAATGATCTTCCGCGCCAACGAAGGTCTCGAAGAAGGCCCAGGTCTTGCGAGCGCTGGCGCGCAGGAAGTGGGTCTGCTCAAGGCTCAGGCGGGCCGGGCGCTGCAGGCGCGGGCGGCTGAGCCACCAGGCCAGTGCCGGCGCCGCCAGCCACAGCAACAGGAGTGGTGCCGCGGCGCTCAAGGCCGCCGGATGCAGCGCCGCGACCGCCAGTGCCGTCAGCAGGGCCAGCGTGGGGGCGGCGGCCATGTGCCGGTAGCAGTCGCGGAGGCCGTGCGGTCCGGCGGTCTGATCGCCCGAGGCGGTCCATTCGAGCAGGCGTTCGCGGCTCACGCCCATTCGCCAGAGGGTGCGGACCACGGCATCCAGGCTGAAGTAGGCCTCATAGGGGAGGCAGGCGATGGTGAATCCCGCCTGCATCAACTGCCGGCCCGCCGCGCGGACCTCGGCGGCGAGGTGCTGGCCCCAGCGTACATCGCCCGGTTTGCGCAGTCCGCCGAGCAGCGCCGTCAGCAGCGCCGGCACCAGCACGATGCCGAGCACCGACAGGGTCCAGAACCAGGGTGCGGACACCAGCAGCCAGCCCAGTACGAACAGCAGGGTCAGGGCCGCGGGCACCAGGCTGCGCCGCAGGTTGTCGGCCAGCTTCCAGCGCGACAGTGCCGAGAGCGCGTTCTTGCGCCGCCCGCCGGCCGCATCCGGTACCCAGGGCAACAACCACCCGGCAATTTGCCAGTCCCCGCGGATCCAGCGGTGCCGTCGGCTCACGTCCGCGTGATACGTGGCCGGATAATCCTCGTACAACTGCACATCGGAGAGCAGCCCCGAGCGGGCGTAACAGCCTTCCAGCAGGTCATGGCTCAGGATCTGGTTGTCGGGAAAGCGCCCGCCGAGCGCTTGCTCGAAGGCCGCCACGTCATAAATGCCCTTGCCGATGAACGAGCCTTCCTGGAACCAGTCCTGGTAGACATCGGAGATGGCGTGCGTGTAGGGGTCGATGCCGGCATCGCTGCCGTGCAGCCGCGCGTAACGCGACCGGTTAGCGCCGGGCAGACTGACGGCCACGCGCGGCTGCAGGATGCCGTAGCCGGCGCAGACCCGGCCGCGGGCGGCGTCGTAGCGCGGACGATTGAGCGGGTGCGCCATGGCGCCGATCAGTTCGCGCGCCGCATCACGCGGGAGCTGGGTGTCGGTGTCCAGGGTGATCACATAGCGCAGACCCAGCAGCGGTCGCGTATCGCCGACGACCAGCGCGAAGCGCTCCGCGACCTGATCACCAAGCTCCCCGCGCAGTAGGGCGTTCAAGTCGGCCAGCTTGCCGCGCTTGCGCTCGTAACCCATCCAGACCTGCTCCTGCGCATTCCAGCGGCGCGACCGGTGGAACAGATAGAAGGTGTCGCCCTGCTCCCGCGGGTAGCGTTCATTCAGTGCCGCGATCCCGCGGGCGGCCAAGTCCAGCAGGGACTGGTCTTCCGGCAGGGTCTCGACCGGCGCGTCACGCAGATCGGTCAGCAGGCCGAAGTGCAGACTGTCGTCCCGATTGGCCAGGAACCGGACCTCCAGCGCTTCGATCAGCGCGTCGATGCCGGCCGCGCTGGTGAGCATGGTCGGCGTGATCACCAGGGTGCGCAATTGCTGCGGGATGCCGGTGTCCAGGTCGATCCGCGGCAGCGGATAAGGCGTCGCCAGCAGGGTCGCCAGCCAGTTCACCAGGGCCACTGCCAACTGACTGGTGCCGAGCAAGGCGAGCACACCCAGGAGGGCGAGCAACCAACCCGGCGCCGCCGCGGCCGACGCCAGCAGGTTTGCCGTGAAGAGCACCGCGATCAGCGTGATCCCGCCCAGATAAAGGATGAGCGGAATCCGGCGGCCCCGCCGCTGCAGCCTGTCCACCAGGCCCAGGCGTGCCCGCACCCGCCGTTCCAGCAGCGGCAATCCGTTATCGATCAGATAAAAACCCACATGCCCGGTGCGCTCGGTGTCGTCCGCCCGGCCCGCGCCTGCGCCGGCCAGGTCGATGGCGGCCCGCGCCACCTCGGACTCCGCGCGCCGGCCCCGCTTGGCGATGCGTTCCACCACGTGGCGGTAACGATCGCGCGTGGCGAAATCCATTCTGGCGTAGAGCGCTGCCGGATCCTCGCGCAGGGTGCGTTCGACCAGGCTCATGGTCTCCACGAACTCGCGCCAGTCCATCGCCCCCAGGAACCGCAGACTGCCGATGCTGTTGCCGATCGAGACCTGAGCGGCGGCCTGCTGCTGATTCTCGGTCTGCACCAGTTGCTCAATCGTGAGATTCGCGTCGGCCAGATGCTGCTCGATCCAGGTCAACGGCAAAGCCAGTGCGGCGCCCTGACCCTGCAGTCGGCGCGCCAATTCGGCCACGAAAGCACTCGACATCGGCGGGTTCGACCGCGCCATGTCGGCGATCACCAGGATCAGATTCTTCGGATCGGTCTCGGCCATCGCCGTCAATTGATCGGCCCAGCCGTCGGCCAAATCCTGGTCGGCCCGCCCGGCGCTGACCCGGACCGCGACCCGGCGCAGATTCTCGATCAAGGCGAGCCGCAGCATGATCGGGATGGCCCACAACTCGCCCAGTTTGAGCGTGGTCACCTCCTGGTAGGCGGCGACGAAGCGGCTGAGATTCTCCGGGTCCACCCGGCCGTCGCCGTGCGCGATGATCTCGAGCGCGATGTCATAGACCCGCGGCAAGCCGGCCGAGGGGCCGGCGCGCAGCCGCGGCAGCTCCCGACTGTAACCCTTGGGCAGATGCCGTTTCGCGGTGCGAATCTGTTCTTCGATCAGATAGAAATTATCGAGCAGCCACTCCCCGGCCGGCGCGATCCGCCGTGTCGCGGTCGCCGCCTGCATCAGCAGGGCGCAGCAGTCGATCAGGGTGCGCTCATTCGCGGTCAGCCGCACCAGCAGCCGGTCCGACGCGTGCTCCGGAGTCAGCACATGCGCGGCGGCCAGGGCCTTGCCGTGCTGTTCCATCTGGACCGCGCTGAACAGCTCCGCGCGCAACGGCGGCTCGTCGCCGACCGGCCGGGCGGTGTTCTTGCCGGTGAACCCTGACAGCCACCCGAACCGGATTTCGCGCATAGCCATGATCTCAAGACGAACGTGGACCCCGAAGGGGGAACAGTAGTCTACGCTCCCGGCTGTGCAACCGGGGGGTTAAGGCTGTTTCTCGACGCTGTGTTCCTGAGCCACTGGCTGACCGCGCACGGCCTCGAAAATCTCGCGTGCAAGAATGGGAAACGCGGAACCTTGGAACTCCTGATCCGCCATGTAGCGTGTCACGATCCTGTCGTTCTCGGCCATACGTTCGATCATCAAGCCCTCGATCAGCTTGCGCACGCCGAGTTCGAATTTGTCGAGCGGATTGGCCAGTGCTGTCTGAATGACTTTCTCGCTCTTGCACGCCTTCTCCTTGATCTGTGCAAAGAACAGCCGGTCTTCTTCACTGAACTGGGTGCCGAAGCGTTCGTTGAGTACGTCGATGATCTCAGAGAGCGGTGCCTTCTCGTCTTGAGCCTTGCCGGTGCCCACGTCGCTCGGGCTCTTGACATACTGCGGGTCGCCATCCTTGATATCGATCGTACCGGAGAATACCCGTTCCAGTCGGTAATACTGCAGCGCCACCTCATCACCCACTTTGAGGATCGTCATGTCACGATCGAGCGGCAGGTGGGGCAGCAGAAGCCGTCCGTAGCTGTAGAGCATCTCCAGGTCCGAATCGGCGTAGGGCACGATCTGACTCAGAAAGGCATAGACCCGTATAAAGCCTGCAAGCGTCTCTCGAAACGCCTCGCGTTTGGCCTGGTCGGTGACCACCTTGAAGCGGTCAACCGCGGGTTGCAGGTGGCGCTGCATGTGCGCATGGTCGGCGGCAACCTGCCGCTGGATCGGTTTGTAGAATATCTGGGCGAACGCCTCGACCTCGCTCCAGTAATAGACCTGCGCCTGATCGAGTGCATGCTTCAACGCGTCCATCATGGCCGGGTCCGACGCTGCCGCAAGCTCGGTCTTGTCGTAGTAGGGCTTGAATGCGCGGTAGATGTTCGCGGCGTCGTTGATGAAGTCGAGCACGAAAGGTGCGTCCTTGCCGGGGATCATGCGGTTCAGACGCGAGAGTGTCTGCACGGCCTGCACGCCATCGAGCCGCTTGTCCACGTACATGGCGCATAGCAGGGGCTGGTCGAAACCGGTCTGATACTTGTTGGCGACCAGCAGCACCTGGTAATCGGGCGTCTCAAAGCGCGCGGGCAAAGCGGCTTCACTGATGGGTTTGCCCGTTATGCTATCGGTGTTCATGCCGGGCTCGGTGTATTCGATACCGGTCTGCGGGTCCATCACTTTGCCGCTGAAGGCGACCAGCGGACGGATATCCGGATAGCCGTGCTCGGCGAGGTAGCGCTCGAAGGCCAGCTTGTAACGCACCGCATGCAGACGCGAGCTGGTCACCACCATGGCCTTGCCACGTCCGCCGAGCCGGTGCATCACGCTGCGGCGGAAGTGCTCGACGATGACCTCGGTTTTCTGCTCGATGTTATGCGGGTGCAGGCTCATGAACTTTGCCAGCGCCCGCGCCGCCTTCTTCTTTGGCAGATTCGGATCGTCCTCGGCGGCCTTCAGCAAGCGGTAGTAGGTGGCGTAGGTCGTATAGTGGGTGAGCACATCGAGGATGAAGCCTTCCTCGATCGCTTGCCGCATGCTGTAGAGATGAAATGCCTCCGGTGTTCCGCCGCTTCCTGGTCGCCCGAACAGTTCCAGTGTTTTACCTTTGAGGGTGGCCGTGAAGGCAAAGAAGCTCAGGTTCGGCTGTCGGCCGCGCGAGGCCATGACCTGGTTGAGACGATCCTCCCAGTCGGTCTCGCCTTCCACGTCCGCGGCGGCGCCGGCGCCAAGGATGGCCTTGAGCTCCCGCGCCGTCTCGCCGGTCTGGCTGGAATGGGCCTCGTCGACGATGACGGCGTAACGGCGTTTTGCGATCTCGCTCTCCCAGGCCGCCGCTTGCGCTTGTTCCTGCGCGCTTGCCTGCTCCTGCGTCTGGGCGCCGGCCATGCGTAGCAGCCCGCGCAGAACGAAGGGAAACTTCTGCAACGTGGTGATCACGATCTTGGTCCCGTCGATCAACGCCGCCGCGAGTTGCTTGCTGTCCTGGTCGATGGCCTTGACCACGCCCTGGGCATGCTCGATCTGGTAAATCGCATCCTGAAGCTGCTTGTCGAGCACGCGCCGATCGGTGATGACCACCACACAGTCGAACACCTTGCGGTCCGCGCTGTCGTGCAGACTGGCGAGGCGATGCGACAGCCACGAGATGCTGTTGGTCTTCCCGCTGCCCGCCGAATGCGCAATCAGATAATGACAGCCCGCCCCTTCGCTGCGTGCCGCGTCGATGACTTTTCGCACGGTGTCGAGTTGGTGATAGCGCGGGAAGATCACCGCCTCCTTCGTGATGCGCCGCTGACCGCTACGCCGTCCGGATGAAGGACTGTCGTCGACCTTCTCTTCCTTCTTCTCCACGAACATGAAGTGCCCGAGGATGTCGAGGACGCTGTCGCGGCTCAGCACGTCCTCCCAGAAGTAACCTGTACGGTAGCCCGACGGATGCTGCGGATTGCCGGCGCCGCACTGCACCTCGCCTGGATGGCTGCCGCGATTAAAGGGCAAAAAGTGGGTGTGTGCGCCGCGCAGCCGCGTTGTCATGTGTACCTCGTCCGGGTCGGCGGCGAAGTGCACCAGAGCGCGCGTCTTGAAGGCGAACAGGGGCGCGCGCGGATCGCGGTCCTGCTGGTACTGGCGCACGGCGTGACGCCAGTTCCGGCCGGTGCCGGGATTCTTCAGCTCGCAGCTCCCGACCGGGAGTCCATTGACCGCGAACAGGACATCCACCGTGTCGTGCTTGCCCGGATGGCAAAGCACCTGGCGGGTGATCGTGAGCTGATTCTGGGCGTAGAGCGCCTGTACCGCGTCGTTCAGGCCATGGGCCGGCTTGAAGTACGCGAGCCGGAAGGTCTTGCCGTAGAACTTGAAACCATGCCGCAGCACATGCAAGGTGCCCTTGAGGTCGAGTTCCTTGACGAGCGCGCCGATCAGTAACGCCTCCAGGCCGGCGGCGTGTAAGTCACGCATGTCCTTCCAGAGTTCCCCTTGAGTCGCCTGAATGAAGGCGCAGACGCGGGCGGGAAACAGCGCGCGCTCGACATCCCACTCGGCGTTCGTGCCAGGCTGCCAGCCGCGGTCGAGGAGCATCAGCTCGACGTAAGACTCGAAGGCTCGCTCGTTGGTTTTTGGCATGGGTCTCAGGCTTCCATCAAATAAGCAGGCGGCACCGCAAACGCAGACATTTACGCTTTCTCAGTCAGTTACAAGGCATATCCGAACATTGGCCGCTGTCCGCCAGGCATGGCGTCAAATAGCCGTCAAATAAGCGACGGGCCGCTTTGCCGCTCGTCGGAGATTGCGGGCTTAAGCGATCTGAGCGGCGGCCCGATGACCCGCAATGTAGGTGATTTCCGGCAATCGCCCTAACGTTTGGCGCTCAGCGCGGGCGATGCTCGGTCAAGATCATCTTACGGGCTTCCTGGCCGGTGCCATCGAAGAACTCGATCTCCTCGATACACGAAAACTCATAGGCGGCCCCGAGCCGTAAGCCTTCGAGTGTTGGGCCGCTCTCCTGTACCCCACCCGTCACCTTGCCTTCGTCCGTCGCCATCCGCCAGGTACGCCGAGTGACATCCGCTTCTTCCAGAATACCGGTTAAAGTGATCGATTCCGAACCCAGATTGGACACACCCGATAGTAGCTCGACAATGGGCAGCGATTGCGCCTGGCTGATCGACCGGGATCGTGGAGCTGAGAAGCCCGGCTGCGCCCAGTCGTATCGCATGCCGGACCGGTGGTCCACCAGAAATCGCAACAAGCGCAGGAAAGCGCCGGCAAAATGCCCTCGATGCGTACGCACGCGCTCCAGAACCACTTCCGGCTGATCAATGTCGTCGAACATCGCATCGACCCTCTCCAACGCGCGCGCCAGTTCGTTGTGTCCCAGCAAGTCGCTGGCCCTGGACGCAGCTAAGACGATCCGGAACGAGCCTGACGCGGCCGGAACCACCACGTCCATCAAGTGCGCATCCGTACGGTCGATGCTGCGCCGGGCGGCAGCAGGCAGATCCCGCAGGGCAGCGCCATATGCATGCCTTAACAGCGTCTGCACATTGTTCAGCAGGCCCACCAGCGTGGACACCCGGATGCGGTTCTCCGAATTCGCTTCCGGTGGATCGACCGCGATGTTGAGCACCAGGGTGTTTCGGTCGTGCGCCTCGCGCAATGTCAGGTCCTCGATCGGAGGATCGTGCAGCACAAATCCTTCGTCTGGAAGATAGCCTTGGATGTCTGCCTCATGATTGATCGCCGTAAGGTGCAGCGGCTCGCTCAATGCCCCGGTCACGGTGGCGAGGAAATACCTTGCTTCGTCCTGCTCCGTGAGCAGGGCAAGCAAATCCAGATGGCCGATGCGGAACTCGCGCAGACGATCCGGATCTACACCGCAGACCAGGAAGCGATCATGCGCTCCGTCGGGTTCGATCAGGACCCCAACGTAATGCCCTCCGATAGCGTCTCGTGCCTCGATGACCTGAGGCCCATCGTAGAAATACAAGGTTCGTAGATGCCGGATTGTGGTCATGACATTGCAGCCTCACACTGCGCCAGAATGTCGAAGTCCGCCGACGGCCACCAGGTGTGGTGCGAGGGCGTGCCCGTTTGCTGCAGATAGCCCGCACCCGGCAGCAGTCGCACCCGACAGATCCGCTTACCCCTGAGTCTTGGCAACTTCGCTGCGCGCAGCGAGTCCGCCCGTTCGGTATGCACTGAAAGCCCGCACGCCTGACACTCCGAGACACTGAACACGGCGGTAGGCCGCAATGCGCGCTGTGAGCGAAAGTCTGCCTCTGTTGGCGGATCGGAGGCGACCAGCCGATAAACATCGCGCTGTTCCGCAATTTCGTCTGCCGCTCCAGGTGGACAGTCTTCGGGCAATGTCTCTCTGAACATCATTTTGCGTTATTACGCTGTGCTTGCTCTTGCGCGTACGTCGATCTTGCCGGTGACGGCGGCGGTGATCAGCGCGGTGCGGTATTCCTGCAAGCGGTTGATGGCGGTTTCGATCTTGGCGATCATGGCGTCAATTCTCGTTGTCTCGCGGTTGAGGAACGCTGCGATGGCGCGTTGCTCCTCGACCGGTGGCCAGCAGGCCCAGAACGTGCGAATCTGGCCGACGTTGATTCGCCGGAATGTGGCGCCGACTACGAAGGACTCTAGCTGCTGTACGAGTGGCTCTGACCGAAGAAGCAGGAGCAGGTGCTTTGCATCCTGTGCCTCCGAGCGGAGAAGGCAAACATCCTGGCCCATCGCAAACCGCTCCGATGTCGCGATAATGGCCGCGTCGCCGACCGACGCGTTTCTGCTGTAGATGATGTCTCCAATGCGAGGGCGTCTACCACCTTCAAGTAGCCCTAGATACTCTTCCTCCGTTGTCTGCTTTGCATTGGACAGGTCGACTTCGAATCCATGGACCTCACGGATGCTTGCAAGAGGAACCCCATCGTCAATGAACGAGACCGTGCGATGCATGCAGTCGAGGATCACGCACCTGCGCCGCAACTGCGCCACGCCCCAATGCTCCGGCACGTCGCCAAGCCATTCGATGCCGGAGGGCTTGAGCTTGGGGTGTGGGTCGAGGCCGACGGCGCGGGCGGCGTCGGGAGGTAGGCCGCGGGTGACCGTCCGCGAAATGAGTGCGGTGCGCTTCTCTTTCAGCCGCTCGATCAAGGTCCGCTTCTTCGCCACCAGCGTGTCGAGCATCAACGTCTCGCGGTCGAGGATGTCGGCGATGGCATGTTGTTCTGTCGTGGACGGAAGCGGGAGCCATGCCTCTCCGATCGATGATTTTGGTAAGCCGTATCGCGTCACACCAGTTGCTGCTACTTGGAACTGCTGGTTCACCGCGCAGGCCTGAAATACCCGCAAGAGAAACCGCCCGAGCAGTTGCGGCTGGTTGGGTCGTACAATCGCCAAGTGGTAACCGCAGACTAGATCGGCGGCGGATTCGACTACGAGGGCCGGAACAGCGATGTCACTCCACTCCTCAGAGTCCTTTGTAATGACCACGTCGCCAACCTTCAGTCCAAAACGGCGGACCTCTTCCGGCGTTGCTGTCGTCTCCATCAGTCCCATACCCGGACGGATTTGGTCGTGGTAATAGACGTTGGTGTAATTGCACAGGCGTACCGGCATCTCGTTCTCTGACGGCACCTTATCTACGTTGCTGACCGAATAAGTCGCAACGGCTTTGAGCCGCTTCACGTTCCAATGTTCAGGTACCTCCCCAAGCCACTCGACCCCGCTCGGTTTGTACCTCGGATAGGGTTGATATCTCATCGACGGCCTCGGATCCGTATGCCGGTCGGCTGTGTTGTCATCAGCGGGCCTCCGTCCAAACATCGGCCCAGAGCGGCCGAAGGGCAAAATGATCCGGGAATCCCATGGGCCGGGTGTCGATGCGGTGCTGTTCCAGGAGCGTTCGCAACCGGCGTTTCCAGTGGTGGCCGGGGCTGATTCGATCCATCAGGTCGGCAAGCATGGCGAGTGTGTTGTAAATGCGGCGCCCGTCCTTCGGGTTGAGACTGGAAATCAGCGTTTTGGGCCGATGGCTCGGCAGGCGGAAGGTGACGGTGAATTCCCGGTTCCAGAGACGACCGTGATGGGCGCAGATGTTGCGGATGATTGTGAGGTGGTGGAGAAACGAGGTGAGGTTGCTTTCGTCCATTGAGATGGGCAAGATAGTGGAGCGCCTGCTGGCGGTCATCGCAGCGGATGCCGCGCTCGATCATTCGGTCGAGCTGTTGCTCGAAGCTGAGCGGGGGCTTATCGAAGCGCACCTGTGCGCCTCCGGAAAAAAGTAACCCCCCATGGTGCGCAGATCCGACGGGATGCGTGGGGGGTGTTGTTGCGGATAATTGTAGACCTGAGCGACGACAACAGGCAAGAGCGAGAGCCCCGAAGGGTTGCCGGGTAGACGAAGGCGGAGGTCTCGTCGCCTTGGTCCGGTTGCGGGGCCACAGTCTGTCGGAATCGCTTCATTGTTATGCAGCGACTTCCTTGAGAAGTGCGAGAATATCCTGCTCCAACGTCTTGATATCGTTCTCGATGACCTCAAGCGGACGGGGTGGCTCATAGCGATAGAAGTGCCGGTTGAGCGGGATCTCGTAACCGACCTTGGTCTTGTCCTCGTCGATCCAGGCGTCGGGGACGTGCGGGCGCACCTCGCGCTCAAAGTACTGCGCGATGCCTTCCTTCAGGGGCACGCTTTCGGTGTCGCGCAGATCCGGGTCAGGCTCGGGGTTGCCATTGCGGTCGCGGCAGGGCTCCGCCGTCTCGTCGCGCTCGCCCAAGGCGCCGAGCACGGCTTTGAGTTCGGGTGCGGTCAACCGGACACCGGCGGCGCGATCGACCTCGCGCAGGGCAGTCAGGAAGTCAGTGCGGTCTTTGTAGAGCGTGTCACCGTGCGCCGCGGCGAATCGGGCGAGGAGGTTGCGAATCTGGTCCTGCCGCCGTTTGCCGGTCGCGATGTCGTCGAGCCGGGCCTTCTCGTTCTTCTTGGTGCTGGTGGCGAGCTTGACGAAGCCGCTCTCGGTTTTCAGGCGGGCGATCCGCTCCGCGGTCGCCTGGAAGCTCAGGCGCAACGGGCGCTCGACCGTGATCTTGTGGAAGCCGAAATCCTGGTTGTCGAAGACCTTGCTGACGACACGCACCCGTGCGACGGGCTGCTTGGTGATCGGGTCTTCTTCGGTGAAGGTGCGGGTCTCGCCGTCGGTGAAGCTGCCGAACAGGCGGGTGATGTCGCCGATCTGGTCCGGTTCGCTCGGCCGGTCGGCGGGATCGCCGATCTTGTTGCGCTTGTTGCCGAGGCTCTTGGGCATCTTCACGAAGAAGCGCCGGGCGTCGATGAGTTGCACCTTGCCCTTGCGTCTGGGCTCCTTGCGGTTGGTGAGCACCCAGAGGTATGTGGAGATGCCGGTGTTGTAGAAGAGCTGGTCGGGGAGCGCGACCACGGCTTCGAGCCAGTCGTTCTCGATGATCCACTGGCGGATCGTGCTCTCGCCGCTGCCGGCGTCGCCGGTGAAGAGCGGCGAGCCGTTGAAGACGATGCCGATCCGGCTGCCGCCCTCCGCCGGGGCCCGCATCTTGGCGAGCATGTGCTGCAGGAAGAGCAGCGAGCCGTCGTTGATGCGCGGCAGGCCGGCGCCGAACCGGCCGCTGTACCCCAGTGAACTGGCCTCGTCCTCGATGTATTTCTGCTGCTGCTTCCACTCCACGCCGAAGGGTGGGTTGGCCAACATATAGTCGAACGTGCGCCGCTTGCCCCCCGCGTCGCGGTCGAAGCCATCCTGGGTGAAGGTGTCGCCGAGGACGATGTGGTCGGCGTCCTCGCCCTTGATCAGCATATCGGCCTTGCAGATGGCCCAGGACTCGTCGTTCCAGTCCTGACCGAACAGGTGGGGATCGGCGTCGGCATTGAGATCGCGGATGTAGCGCTCCGCGACCGAGAGCATGCCGCCGGTGCCGCAGGCCGGGTCGTAGATGGTCTTGACGACGTGGCTCCTACGCAGATCCTCCTCCGGGGAAAGCAGGAGATTGACCATCAGCTTGATCACCTCGCGCGGGGTGAAGTGCTCGCCGGCTTCCTCGTTCGACTGCTCGGCGCCGATTCGGATCAGCTCCTCGAAGACGTAGCCCATCTGGAGGTTGTCGACGCGATCCGGGGAGAGATCGACCGAGGCGAACTTCTTGATGCGGTATTCGTTGCGCTTGTAGGGTCCCCGCAACAGGTTGCAGATGCTCCAGATGAAGTTGGCGAGCTGGGCGTGGCTGTCGGCGCTCAAGGCGATGTCCTTTCCTCTGTGTCGCGGGGTGTTCCGGGGACATTATACGTAACGCGTGGACAGAACGAGCGTCGGCCGTCCGCTCTGCGCGACGATGTGGACTTCATGCCTCTTCCCCAGGGGCCGCCCCAGCGAAGAGCGCCGCGAGCAAATCCAGCTTCTCGGTGACCTCCTCCGGGAGTCCCTGGGGGTCGACGAAGTCAACGAGTCGATAAAACTCCCCCTTGCGCAACAGCATCGCGTGTCCCAATCGGGCGGCAAGGCGCCGGAAAAACGCCTCGGCAAACTCGCTGAGTTTCACCCTTTCAGTTCTCGCCTCCCACAGGAGCCGAGCCGCCGCCGGATCGAGACTTCGCCAAATCTCGAGGTCACGGGCACGTCCGCCAAACACGCGCTCAGTAATCAGCGCGTCAAGCACTTCATCAGTCTCACTTTGAATCTGCCCAAAGAGGGGAAGGTCCTGGTAGCTCCGAATGGCGAAGTTCCTTAACAGATCAGGCGTGATGAAGTAGTTTTCGGCCTCGTAGCGACTCCAGTAGACAGTATGCAGTCCGCCCTCGTCCGAGTCTTGCCGTTGTCGACCGTCATTGTCCAGGATCGCCAGGCCGGCGAGTCCGGGGACCATGTTACGAAGCGCGAAGAAGTGTTTCTTGGGCGTCACGCCGAAGCCGCCCTCTACGCGTTCCAGCTCGGAGTTCAGATCGGGGTCAGGGAAGTTGTCTTGGACATAGAAGGCATTGACCCGCTCGTCCCAGAGATTCGCCACGCGGTGACCCAGGCGGTTTGCCAGCGCCTTCAATATCTCAAGATCGGTACCGCCTTCCACATAAAGCACATAGCCCCGCTGGCGCGCGCGGACGTAGTGTTCCGCGCCGTAGTGTTTCAGGGCGTTCTTGATATCCGACTTCGCCGCAATATCGTCGGTCTGACCGCCCAACAGCAGCGTGAGGTTGTGGTCGAGCGCTTCCTCGAGAATCACCTCCGAGTGGGTGACCAAGATCACTTGGGATTCGTTCTCGGCCGCAATCTCGCGCAGCAGTACATAGACCTGCTTCTGGCGCAAGATCTCCAGATGGGCGTCCGGTTCGTCGATCAGCAGGACGCTGCGGCGATGTGAATAAAGATAGGCAAAGATCAGGAGCATCTGCTGGAACCCGCGTCCCGCGAGCGCAATATCCAGGGGTTCCTTCACCCGCGCTTGCCGGTAGAATAGATTGATACTGCCGCGCGCGGTCTCCGTGGGGTCTCCCAGATCGACCGTGAACAAGCGCCGCATCAGCGCAGCGATGCGGCGCCAGTCCTCTGGTGCGTCTTTAAACACCAGCAGACACAGGTTGCGCAGTACCTGCGCTGTCTGGCCCTGTCCCAATAGCACACCGATGCGGCCCGGCTGGAGAATCGGTTCCTCGGTTTCCAGGCCGGACATGGGGTACAACAGTTCGACATTGAGCCCGGCCGCTGTTTCGATGAGATCCGGTCGTTCCAGGGCGGCATCGTCGGGCGTGCAATACACCAGCTCGTCGCCCTGGTTGCGGAAGCGCAGCGTGACGGGTTCGACTATATTTTGATGAAGCACGCCGAGCGTAATCAACAGCGGGATGTCCGTGTTGCCGGTGCGCACCGCCGCGTTGTGCCAGAAGTAGCGCGTGCGCGCAACCGGCACCGACACGATGTTCAGGCGGTTGAGCGAGGTCGAGGTGCGCTCCTTGGGCGGTGCTTTTCCCTTACTCGCCTGCCAGGTCCTGATGGCTTGGGACCAGAGCGCGATGGCCTGGATCGCCGTTGTCTTGCCGCAGTTGTTGGGGCCGATGAGCACGGCCGGATGGTCCAGCTCGATGCGCTGCCGGTCACCGAAGCGCTTGAAGTTCTGGATTTCAAGATAATGAAGCAGGCGCATGGGACATTCCGTCTCGGATAGCGAGCTGGGGGCCTTGGTTATAAACCCGGCCACCGCGCGATCGGCACGGTCGTCGGTCCGCACAGCGGACCCTACAGGTCACGGTGTTACCGTAGGGTCCGCTGTGCGGACCGTCCGCGGCCGGCCGGAACGATGATCAAGGCCGAGCTGGGCGCGGCGGCGCTCAAGGCGATGTCCTTTCCTCTGTGTCGCCGGGCGCTTCGGAGACATTATACGAAACGCGTGGACAGCACGAGCATCGGCCGTTCGCGCGACCCTTGACCGCGGTTCGCGACTGGTCTTGCCCCTTGGAAAGCCGCTGGATGACACCGGTTGATTCACGATCGGCGGGCCGCATCAGTGGGCGGGACCCCCGGCGCGCTGCCGTGTCCGAGTGGGTGGGTGCGGCCAGTCAGCGGCCGAATTGACGCCCGTTTGTCCGGGCTTCTCGCGTGTGTGTCGACGGAGTGGAGCGATGACTGAATTGACGGTCACTGACCGAATGCGGGGCTGCCTGTGGGGCCTGTTCGTCGGCGATGCACTGGCGATGCCGGTGCATTGGTACTACGACGTGGCGGCCTTGCAGCGGGACTTCGGGACGTTGCGCGACTACCAGGCGCCGCGCGCGCATCACCCCAGTTCGATCATGCCGCTGGCCAGTACCGGCAAGGCGGGGCGCGGGGATCAGTCCGGTGAGGTGGTCGGCGGGGTCATCCTCAAGGGCCGCAAGCATCTGTGGGGCCAGCCGAACATGCATTATCACCATGGTTTGCGGGCCGGGGACAATACGCTCAATCTGCTGTGTGCCCGGCTCTTGATCCGCGGCCTGACCGCGGCCGGCGGGCCGGACCCGGCCGCCTTTCTGCGCGACTATGTGGACTTCATGACGGCGCCGGACAGCCACCGGGATACCTATGCGGAGTCCTACCACCGCGCCTTTTTCGCCAACTACGCGCGCGGTGTGCCGCCGGCCGACTGTGCCGGGGCGGAAGGGCACGATACGGCCTCGATCGGCGGTCTGGTCGGTCTGCCGCCGGTGATCCTGGCCGCGCGTTCCGCGTCCGACCGGGCGGCGGGTGCGCTGCTCGCGCAACTGCGGCTGACGCATCGCTCCGCCGGGTTGGAGCGCTATGCGCTGGCTCTGGGTGAGTTGCTGGTCCGGCTGCTGGAAGACCCGGCGCCGGCGGTCGGGCCGCTGGCCTGTGCCGCGGCCGAACGCCTGGGGTTTCCCGCCAAGGCGGTGATCGAGAAGGTCGAGCGCGCGGGGCTGTCCGATCTGAGTGTGATCGGCGGCCAGTTGAGTCCGGCCTGCTACATCGATCAGTCCTTCCCGTCTGTTTTGTACCTGGCGGCACGTTATCACGGCGATTTCGAGTCCGCGTTGATTGCCAATGCCGGTGTCGGTGGGGATAACTGCCACCGCGGCGCGGTCTTGGGTGCCATCCTGGGTGCCGCCCTGGGGCTCGACGCGATCCCCGCTCGCTGGATCGACGGGCTGACGGCGCGTGCCGAGTTGGCGGCGGAAATCGACGGCTTTGTCGCCCGGTTCGCCTGAAATCGGAACCGGCCGGCGCGTGCCTCGGGACAGTGGTTTGCCTGGCGCTGCCGCCGCCCTTGCTGCGAGGCGAGCGCGGAGCGGATAATCGCCCGTTTCCAAACGACTGTCCGCGAGGGCGAACGAAACCATGAGCGAGTCACCGCAACTGTTGAGTGGCGACGAGGCGATCGCCCTGGCGGCGCTGCACGCCGGCGTCCGGTTGGGTACCGGTTATCCGGGAACCCCATCCACCGAGATTCTGGAAACCTTCGACCGGCTCGGCGGCCGGGCGCAGTGGTCGCCCAATGAGAAGGTCGCGCTGGAGGTTGGTCTGGGCGCGGCCTTCGGTGGGGCGCGGACCCTGGTGACCATGAAGCACGTCGGGTTGAACGTGGCCGCGGATCCGCTGTTCACGGCAACCTATACGGATCTGGCCGGCGGGCTGGTGCTGGTCTCGGCGGACGATCCGGGCATGGCCTCCAGCCAGAACGAGCAAGACAACCGGCACTACGCCCGCGCCGCGGCCGTGCCCATGCTGGAGCCCATCGACTCCCAGCAAGCCTATGACCTGACCTTGCTGGCCTTCGAGATCTCCGAGCGCTGGCAGATCCCGGTGATCCTGCGCATCACCACCCGCGTTTGTCACTCCAAGACCATCGTGCGACCCGGCGCGACGCCGCACCTCGCGCCTGAACCGGATTTTGCGCGCAACATCCCGTCGCGGGTCATGATCCCGGCCTATGCCAAGCCGGCCCATCGCCGCTTGCGCGAGAAGATCGCCGCGATTGCGGCCTGGAACGATGCGCAGGGGCCGCATCAGATCTTCGACGGCGGGTCCGCACTCGGCATCATCGCCACCGGCATTGCCGCCGTGCATGCCCGCGAGGCGGCGCCGCAGGCGCGCCTGCTCACCATCGGGATGACGCATCCCCTGCCGCTGGAAACGATCCGGCGCTTCGCCGCCGGCTGCGACCGGCTCGTGGTGCTCGAGGAGGGCGATCCGGTGCTGGTCGAGGCACTGGGCGCGGCCGGCATCCCGGCGGAAGGTAAGCCCGAGTCCTTCCGCTTCGGCGAGCTGTCGGTGCAGCGGGTGCGGCGCATCCTGGCTCACGACCAGACCCCGGAGCCGGTGCCGCCCAAGGGCAAGCCGCCGGAGCTGTGCCAGGGGTGTTCGCACCGGGGAGTTTTCGAGGTCCTGCGGGACATGAACTGTATCGTTGCCGGGGACATCGGCTGCTACACCCTCGGGGTACTGCCGCCCTTCCAGGCCATGGATACCTGCGTGTGCATGGGGGCGAGCATCGGCGTTGGTTTGGGGCTGCGGCATGTCCTGCCGGAGGAGCAGGCGCGGCGGGTGGTCAGTGTCATCGGCGACTCCACCTTCGTCCATTCCGGCATCACCGGCCTGGCCGAGATGGTCTACAACCCGCCCAAGACCGGCCATGTCGTCATGATCCTGGACAACGGCACCACGGCCATGACCGGCCAGCAGGAGCATCCGGGCACCGGGCGCACCCTGCATCACGACCCGACCGGCAAGATCTGTTTCGAGGATCTGGCGCGCGCCATGGGGGTGCAGAACGTTCATGTGGTGCACTTCCAGTCGGAGGAGGGCACGCTGGAGCGGTTGCTGAAGGACTTGCTGACCCGGTCCGAGACCTCGCTGGTGGTGGCCCGTCAGCCCTGTGTGCTGGCTGCCCCGAAGATCCGTTTCTATGAGAAGGCCGCGGCCGATCGGTTGCAGGCTGCCTGCCCGTCCCAGTTGGCGGACGATTGAGGTCGCGCGATGAATAATGTCACGAATATCGTTATCGCCGGGCTCGGCGGTCAAGGGGTGCTCAAGGCCTCCGACATCCTGGCGGATGCCGCCTTCCGGGCCGGTTTTGACGTCAAGAAGAGTGAATTGCACGGCATGAGTCAGCGCGGCGGTTCAGTGAGCAGCGACGTGCGCTTCGGTGAGCAGGTGTGGAGTCCCATGGTCCCCGCGGGGGAGGCCGATGTGCTGGTTGTGCTGGAGGAGACCCAGGTGGAGATCAACCGCGGCGTGTTGCGCCCCGGCGGGGCGCTGATCGGTCCGGACCTGATCGGTCCCAACGTCCTCAAGACCCGCAAGAGCCTGAATGTGGCCCTGCTGGGAGCGCTGTCGGCATTGCTGGAAATCCCCCAGGAGCATTGGGACGCGGCCATCCATGCCAACCTGGAGACCAAGCTGCACACGCTCAATGAGCAGGCCTTTGCACTGGGCCGGGCTGCCGCGGCGCAGCGGGTGACCCCGGCCTGAGCCCTGGAGTGGCGCACTGGAGATGGCGACCGGCTTAAGCCTCGGCTTGCGGCCGCCGGAACGACGATCACGGACCCAACAGCCACTAACCACTAACCACTGCCTTCAGGAGACGAGCATCCATGCAAACCGAGCTTTGGAACGACGCGGCGGGGGGCTTTCATCCCGTCAGTGCGCCGGACTTCCTGCCCGAGGCGCGCCTGCAAGAGGTGCAACTGCGGCGCTTGCGGGCGGTGGTCGGGCGTGCCTATGCGCACGTTCCCTTGTTCCGCCAACGCATGGAAGACCTGGGGCTGACGCCGGAGGCTATCGGCGGCCTCGCGGACATCGCCAAGCTGCCGTTCACCGTCAAGACCGATCTGCGCGACACCTATCCGTTCGGGCTCTTCGCGAGTTCGATGGGCGACGTGGTACGACTGCACGCCTCCTCCGGAACGACCGGCAAGCCGATCGTGGTCGCCTATACACGCGAGGACGTGGAGGTCTGGGCCGAGGTCATGGCCCGCACCTTCGCCGCCTGCGGCCTGCATCGCGGCGACATCCTGCAAAACGCCTTCGGCTACGGGCTCTTCACCGGGGGCTTGGGTGCGCACTATGGCGCCGAGGCGCTGGGCGCGACCGTCATCCCGGTTTCCGGCGGCAACACCGAACGCCAGATCATGGTCCTGAAGGACTTCGGGGTGTCCGCCCTGTGCTGCACCCCGAGCTACTTCGTGCACCTGATCGAGCGGGCGCGGGAGGTCGGGGTGGATCTGCGCGAACTTCCGCTGCGGGTCGGCGTCTTCGGTGCCGAGCCCTGGTCGGACGCCATGCGGGCGCACATCGAGGCCGAGGCCGGGGTCAAGGCTTATGACATCTATGGCCTCTCCGAGATCATCGGTCCCGGCGTCGCCAGCGAGTGCGCAGTCCAGGATGGGCTACATGTCTTCGAAGACCACTTCTACCCGGAGATCATCGACCCGGAGACTTGCCGGCCGCTGCCCGACGGTGCCGAGGGTGAGCTGGTGCTGACCACACTCAGCAAGAAAGCGATGCCGATGATCCGCTACCGCACCCGCGATATCACCCGGATCATCAGTGAGCCTTGCGCCTGCGGTCGCAGCCTGCGGCGCATCCGGCGGATCGGGCGGCGCAGTGACGACATGATCATCATCCGCGGGGTCAATGTCTTCCCCTCCCAGATCGAGGCCGCGCTGCTGGAGGTGGAAGGGACCCTGCCGCATTATCAGATCATCCTCACCCGCGAGCGCGGGCTGGACCAGATCGCGGTGGAAGTCGAGGTCACCGCGGAGGTCTTCAGCGACAAGATCCGTGCCCTGGAGGCCGTGCGCGCCCGTCTCGCCCAGGCCATCGAGCACATCTGCGGGATTCGCGTCGACCTGCGGCTGGTGGAGCCGCGCACCATCGCGCGCAGCGAGGGCAAGGCCCGGCGGGTGATCGACCAGCGCAACATCTGACGCCGTCCGCCAGCGAATTTCGCCCTTCAAACCCAGGTTGGAAGCCGGCGGCCGACGGCCGTCGGCGGCAACCACGATCGGGAGTGTCGACTCATGAAACTGCAACAGTTGTCCCTCTTTCTCGAGAACCGCCCGGGGCGCCTGGGCGCCCCCTTGGAGGCCATCGCCGCCGAGGGTATCAATCTGATGACCCTGTCACTGGCGGACACCGCCCAGTTCGGCATCCTGCGCCTGATCGTGCGGGAGTGGGAGCGGGCCAAGCAGGTCCTGGAGCACGCCGGGTGGGTGGTCAATCTCACCGAGGTGGTGGCGGTCGACGTGCCCGACCGTCCCGGCGGTCTGGCCGAGGTGCTGCGGGTCTTGGAGAGCGCGGGCCTCAACATCGAGTACATGTATGCCTTCTCACTGCGCCGCGGCGACAAGGCCATCCTGATCTTCCGCTTCGAGGACCCGGACCCGGCGATCGATGTCCTCAAGACCGCCGGCCTGCATATCGTCGATGCCGAGGAACTCTTCAGCCACTTCCCGTGAGTCAATCACCCATGCCGCAATCCGGCCTTCTAGTCGAAAACCGCATCTTCGACCCGGCGGAGACCCTGTCGCGGCCGGATCTGGCCGCGCTGCAATTGGCGCGTTTGCGTGACTTGGTGGAGCGGGTCGCGCACGTCCATTTTTACCGCGACCATTTCACTCTGCATGACATCACCAGGCGCAGCATCCGCACGCTCGATGATCTGCGCCGTCTGCCGTTCACCACCAAGGACGATCTGCGCCGTCACCAGCCATTGGGTTTTCTGGCGGTCCCGCGCAAGGATCTGGCGCGCATTCATGGCTCGTCCGGAACCACCGGCCGGCCGACCTTCGTCGCCTATACGCCGGACGATCTGCGCATCTGGTCCGGGCTGTGCGCGCGCTTCCTGGTCGCGGGGGGTCTGAAACCCGAGCATACGGTGCAGATTGCCTTCGGTTACGGGCTCTTCACCGGCGGTTTCGGGCTGCACTACGGGGTCGAACTGGTCGGTGCGGCCATCATCCCCGCCGCTTCCGGCAATACCCGGCGTCAGCTCGATATCATCCACGATCTGCAACCCGAAGTGCTGATCTGCACCCCGAGTTATGCCCTGACCATCGCGGATGCCGCCCGCGATGCCGGTCTGGACCCGCGCGCATTGTCGCTGCGCTACGGCCACTTCGGCGGCGAGCCTTGGACCGAGGACATGCGCCGCGAGATCGAAGAGCAACTCGACATCCTCGCCTTCAACAACTACGGACTCTCGGAGGTCATCGGCCCTGGGGTCAGCGGCGAGTGCGCGGCCCGTAACGGCATGCATCTGCAAGAAGATCACTTTCTGGTGGAGTGCATTGACCCGGAGACCCTGGCGCCGGTGGCCGAGGGTGAGTCTGGTGAACTGGTCATCACCACCCTGACCCGGCAGGCCATGCCGATGATTCGCTACCGAACGCGTGATATTGCGAGGATTTACCGCGAACCCTGTCCGTGCGGCCGCAACACTCTGCGCATGAGTCGGGTGGCCGGGCGTAGCGACGATATGCTGATCATCCGCGGCGTCAATGTCTTTCCATCGCAGATCGAGGAAGCCCTGTTGCGGGTCGACGGCACCACCCCCCATTATCTGATCGAGGTCAGCCGCCCCGGCACCCTGGATCAGGTCACGGTCAAGGTGGAGATCCGCCCCGAATCCTTCTCCGACCGCATGGACCGGATGCAGGCGCTGCGTGAGCGTATTGCCCGCGAAATTCACACGGTCGCCGGTATCCGCGCCGAAGTGGAACTGGTGGAGCCGCGCAGCATCGAGCGCTTTGCCGGCAAGGCGAAGCGGGTGATGGATAAGCGGGGGCTGACCGAGGCTTGACCAAAGGCTTGGATCGTCGTTCCGACCAGCTTTCGCCGATGCGCTGGTTCGGAAATATGATCCGGAAGATCGCTTTGGCCGAAATGGCGATCATGATCACCAAGGCGAACCGATATCGGGGGACACGGGATGACGAGCGCCGTACGCTACGAAGAGGACGTTGTCGCCTGGTCCACCGAGCAGGCGCGGCTATTGCGCGAGGGTCGGTTCGACCTCCTGGACATCGCGCATCTGGCGGAGGAGATCGAAGACGTGGGCAAGAGCGAACAGCGGGAACTCGTCAACCGGATGGCCGTCCTGCTGGCCCACCTGCTCAAGTGGCAATGCCAGCCCGGACGCCGGGGCGCGAGTTGGCAGGTGACCATCCGCAATCAACGCCGCGGCATCGCCCGCCGCCTCACCGAGACCCCGAGCCTTCGACCCAAGCTCAACGAACCGGCCTGGTGGGCTGGTGTCTGGGATGACGCCACGGCTCAGGCCGCTGACGAGACCGGCCTTGCGGATTTTCCGGACTCCTGCCCATGGAGCGCAGACCAGATTCTCGATTCGGGGTGGCTGCCTGGGTAAGGATTGGCGTCTCGGTCGTTGTCGTTGTTCAACTGATGATTGACTTGTCACTGATCCATCGCGAAGCATCGCCGGACCCCAATGATGACCACGCTCTCCAGCGCCCAAATGGTCCAGATCCTCGCCGCGGCCAACGCCACCGTCGCGGACGAATACGCCGATCACGATTTGGTATGCAGCCAAGGCGCGGTGCCAGCGGATCTCAACGGCGTGCTGTACCGCAACGGCCCCGGTCGGCTGGAGCGCGGCGGTGTCCCCTATGGCCACGCCTTCGACGGGGATGGACATATCCTCCGTCTGGCCTGCGCCGGGGGACGCGTGCGCTATACCAATCGTTTCGTGCGGACGCGGGAATTCGTCGCCGAAGCAGCGGCCGACCGCCTGCTGTATCGGGGTTTCGGCACCAATCTGCCGGGCGGAGTGTTCGCCAATGCCCTGCGGCTGAAGTTCAAGAATGCCGCCAACACCAACGTCATTTGGCATGGCGGCAAACTCCTGGCCCTGTGGGAGGGCGGCCTGCCCCATCGGCTGGACCCCCGGACCCTGGCTACCCTGGGGCCGGACGACTATGACGGCCGGCTGCGCAACCCCTTCTCGCGCGTTGAGCGCGCGCTCAGCCCCGAACTGCCATTCTCCGCCCATCCACGCCGCGACGAGACCACCGGCGCGCTCTTCAACTTCGGTGTCCTGCCCGGTTTGGGCAAGAACCGGCTGCTGCTCTACCGTGTGGCCGCGGACGGCACCATGGCCGCGCCCGGGGTTCACGAACTGCCCCATTGCAGCTTCATCCACGACTTCGCACTCACTCCGCGTTACCTGGTCTTTCTGGTGCCTCATGCCGCCTTCGACTTTCCGCGGGTCCTGCTCGGACGCATCACTCCGGCGGGATCGCTGCGGGTCGTTGCCGGGCAGCCGCTGGCGGTCCTGTTGATCCCGCGCGCCGGCGGACCAGCCCGCAGTCTGGACGCCGGCACCGGATTCGTCTTCCACATCGCCCAGGGCTATGACCGTGACGACGGAACGCTCGAACTCGACCTGATCCGCTACCGGGCCTTCCCGCGGCTCGATAGTCCCGAGTTGATGTTTGCGCCCGACGGTCCGGTCCTCGCCCCGAAGTTCGAGCGCCTGACTATCGATCCCGCGTCCGGGACCTGTCGCACCCGCCCCCTGGGCACCCGCATCGCCGAGTTTCCGCGCGTCGCCCCGGGCGGCAGCGGGCCGCGGCGCTACCTCTTCAGCGTCGGTGCCCCGCCGGAGCGCCGTGCCCCCTATCTGACCTGCATCCAGCGGCTGGATACGCAGACCGGTGACGACCTGGTCCACGAGTTCTACCCGGACCTCCCGGGCGAGCCCATCCCGATCCCCCGCGGCAGCGACGAGGCCGCATGGGTGCTGACCCTGGTCTACCGGGCGGCGGCACGGCGCACCGACCTGGTGATCCTGCGCGGCGCCGATCTGAGCCTCCAGGCGGTGCTGCCCTTACCCCACGGGACCCCGCCCGGATTCCATGGTGAATGGGTGGATGGTGCCTGTGGCGGGGGTGGGCCTTGATCATGGTTCCGGCCGCTCGTGATCGGTTCGCGCAGCGAACCCTAAGGTGATTTCCGGGAATAAAGATCCCGACTGTGCATGCCTGCAAGAACCGTAGGGCTATATATGGGCGCCTGTTGGGGCGCCTGTAGGGGCGACTTCAGTCGCCCCCACCCGTCGGTAGATCCTTTCCCGGAAATCACCTAAAGTCAGATCGCGATCTGTCGGACCGCGCAGATCGCGAGGCAGCGCAGAGCTTGAACCAAAGTCCGTGTGGGAAGGTCGCGGTCGCGGTTCCAGCTTGATGGAGCGCGGTCTTGGCGGCGGAGGTGCGGTAGCCTTTCCGGGTGGCGTAAAATGCTTGAGTGCCAGACTGCATGCAGCTTAGACGCGTCGGTCCGTAGGGTCCGCTGTGCGGACCAGCGGCCTCGCAGTCGGTGAGATGGGCGGGATTATGGTCACGGCCTGCGCGGCCCGGCTTTGATCAGCGTTTCGGCCAAAGTAATCAATCGGATTTATCTACATTCACAGAAGTGCGAAATGTGATTAGACTGGCAAAGGCATTATCCTCGTCGGGGGGAAGGCTAGGCACGTCAGGTGAGCACCCAATCACGGCTGCTGAGACGAGCGTTATAGCGCTATAGAAGTCGGCGAAATCATGAGCTTCGAGTGGGACCCGAAAAAGGCGAGAGCAAATCAGCGCAAACATGGAGTGACCTTTGAAGAGGCATCCAGCGTGTTGCGTGATCAGCTTTCGGCGACCGGCCATGATCCAGATCATTCGGAAGACGAACTTCGGCCTGAATATAGCAGATCCGATTTTGGCGAGCTGGTTCGTGGTAAGTATGCGAATCGCATCAAGGAGGAATCTAACGTCGTGCTCCTTGAGCCAAATATCGCGTAAGCATTGCCAATGGTGCGGGCTCTGGGATTGGGGCTAATCGATGACCGTAACGCAACCGGAGGCATTCCCATGACCGAGTTGGAACAAGTCTCTGACCTCTACCGGCGCCTGCCGCCGGATGCGCGGCGCGAGGCGCTGGATTTCATGCTGTTTCTCAAACAGCGCTACGACGACAGGGTGCCCGCGCCCGGCCGGCGGCTGACCCGTCGACAATTCTCGAACGGGTCGGCTTTATCGGCAGTCTCGACGCCGAGCCTAACCTCTCGGAAAACTACAAGGCGGTGCTGACGAAGGCGCTTGAGCATAAGCATGGTGATCGTTGATACCGGCTTCTGGCTCGCGCTCGGGAACGGCAAGGACAAACACCATGCCTGTGCTGTCAAGGTCTTGGCCAGCATTCGCGAGCCGCTCGTCACCACTTGGCCGGTGCTCGCCGAGACTTGTCACCTGTTGTTGCAACGGCGCGGCGAAAGCGCCCAACGGCGGTTCCTCGCGGGCTACGTCCAAGGCGCCTTTCACATCTATGAGATCGGGGATGCACAGATTCCGAGAATCCTCCAACTCTTGGACAAGTACGCGGACCTGCCGATGGACCTGGCGGACGCGTCGCTGGTCGTCCTCGCCGAGCCCCTCTCGCACGGGCGCATCCTGTCCACCGACCAGCGGGATTTCCATGCCTACCGCTGGAAGCAGCACGAACCGTTCGAGAATCTGTTCCAGGACGGAACTTAGGGGCTAAGGTGCCGGGCTATGGTGCCAGGGTCGATCATTCCATGGTCTGCGCCCGGCCTTGGTCATGGTTCCGGCCAGCCGACTGGAGTCCAAGGCTGAAGCCTTGGACTCCAAATGCGTATCGCTGGCCGGAGCGATGATCGAGGCCGGAGGCCGAGGCTTTAACCGGGCGAGGACCACGCAAACGCGATGTCGACCGGCTAAAGCCTCGGCCTCCGGTCTTCCGGCGGCCGAAACGACGACCAAGGCGACAACGAGGGTTTATTCTCGGGAAGCCATGAACCAAGGTGCGGGCCTCATGGCCGCCCGAGGATGAGATATCCGGTAGTCTCGCCATCTCCGGTCAGACCGACACCGAAATACGCCGGTCCCAGCCAGGTATCGGCACCGAGAAACAAGCTGCTGCCGAAGCGGGTTCCGGATTCGTTCAGTTGCTCGATGGTTTCGGTCAGGGTGCCGATTTCCAGTGATCCGCCGACATAGACCCCGCGGCCCAGCGGCGGCGGCAGGGCGGTGAGCAGTCGGTAGTAGGTCAGTGAGCCGAAGGCGAGGTTGTTGCCGCGGAACTCGTCCGTGGCATAGCCCGACAGCCGGTGGAAGCCGCCCAATGTGAATTGATCGTAATAGGGCATATCGCTGCCGAAGGCGGTACCGACCTCGGAGCGGGCGACGATAGTATTGTCTCCGAAGCTGAAGGCACCGGCCCAGTAGCCCGAGGCGCGGTTGAAGCTGAGGTCCGCCCCCATCGCCGGTTGGGGCGAATGCAGGTCCAGTGCCAGGCGATTGCCCCGCCGCGGCAGAAAAGCGGAGTCGAGGGTGTCATAGACGAAGGCGGCGCGCAGGCCGGTTTCATTCGTGTCCGGTTCGGGGAGTTCAGGGTCGCCGGTATCCAGTTTGGCATTGGCGCGGCCAAGGATGGCGCCGATGCGCAGTTGCGCATTGCCGCCGAAGAGGGTTGCGCCCAGGTCGAGGCCCAGCGTGCTGCGCGACAGGTCATAGCGCGCGACACGTCTACCGTCCTTGAAGACACTGAGCGGCACTCGCGAAAACCCCAGGCTGGGCAGCACGAAAGTGGAGCGTTCGACTGAGAACGGTTGGTAAAACTCGGTGTAGAGATCGGTGACGTTACCGACCTGCGCGGTCGTATACCACTCGGCGCCAAGTTCATTGAGCCAGGTCCGGCGATAGGTCCCGCGCAGGCCGAAGCGGTTGTCGCCCTCGAAGTCCGTGGCGATGCCGAGACCGAAGGTCAGATAGCCGGGTCCCCAGGGTTTCTCGCGGGCGTTGATGTCCAGGCGGTTGGTGCCGTTCTTCCGATCCAGGTCGTAGTTGATGTTCTTGAAGTCGCCTCGGCCATAGATCTTCTCGATGTCGGATTCCAGCCGTTTCCGGTCCAGCGCCCGTCCTTCCTGATGGTCGACCAGCGGCTCGAAGATGGCTGGATTGACGAAATCCAGTCCCGTGACCTTGACCTCGTCGATGGGCGCCCGGTCCGGAATGGCCAGTGGACGGCCGGCCTGCCAAGCGGCATAGGCGTCGGGGCTGACGCTCAGGTGCGCCAGGCGCGGCGCGGCCTTGCGGGCCGCGATCTCGCCGATGCGGATCGCGTCGGCGGCGCGGTCGAAGTTGCTGGAGGTGATGTCGCCCAGATCCGGTGAGATCAGTACGTCTGTGCCGGGGCGCAGTTCCTTGAGTGAGCGCTGGACGTTCTGTTCGGTGAGAATCGCGACCATCTGCCCCACGACGCCCACGACCGACTCCAACTGATCGCGTGGAAGATAAGACCCGCCCAGGTTGACCGCGATGACCAGATCGACACCCATGGCGCGGGCCACGTCCACCGGTAGATTGCGCACCAGGCCGCCGTCCACATAGATGTTCTTGCCGATCTCCACCGGGGCGAAGAGCCCTGGCACCGACATGCTGGCGCGCATCACCTCCGGCAACGGGCCTGAGTCGAACACCTGCATGTCGCCGTTTTCCAGATTGGTAGCCACCGCGCGGAACGGGATCGGCAGCTCATCGAACTGCTTGATGCCGTCGGCGTTCTTGACCAGGTCACCGAAGAACAGCTCGACTTTCTGTCCGGCCAGCGCTCCGCTCGGCAGTCTGAGCTTGCCCTCACGCACGCCGACGCTGAAGTCGAAGTTCGGTTGCAGGCTCTGCTCGCGGCGGCGGATCGGCCAGTCGTCCCGCGGCGAGTCATCGACAAAGAGTTTGTTCCAGTTCACCGCGGTCAAGCGGCGCTCCATTTCGGCCGGACTGACGCCGCTGGCGTAGGTGCCGCCCACCAAGGCGCCCATGCTGGTTCCGACCACGACCGTGATGGGAATGCGCAATTCTTCCAGTACCTTGAGCACACCCACATGCGCCGCCCCGCGGGCACCGCCGCCGCTCAGCACCAGACCGATCCGCGGGTAGGCGGCATCGCGCGCCGCGGTCGGCAGCGCGACGCAGCAAATCAACAACAGCAACAACAGGCGTTTCATCGGGTTTGTAACTCCATGGGGGCGCGGGGCCGTGCGTCCATAGGCGGGATCATACCCGACCCGCTTCCCGTGCTGCCGTTGCGAATCCATGACGGCGGGTCAGGGCCACCCGATGCTGATATAGCCGGTGCCTTCACCGTCGCCGGAGACCCCGAGGCCCAAATAGGCGGGTCCGATCAGGGTATCGACTCCGAGGAAGAGGCTGCTGCCAAGCGGGTCCCCGGCGCGGTCAGCGTCGGCTCGGTGTCCTCCAAGGTGCCGATCTCCAGTGAGCCGCCGACACAGAGGAACAACAGGAGCCACGGCAGCAACCAGCGTCTCATCGGGCGACTCCACAGGGCAGCGCGGCCGCATGGCCGCGTGGGGGAGGATACCCGAGAGGAGTGAGGTTATTTTGCGCGGTTGACCAGCGATTCCAACTCGGCCACCACCCGCTCCAGTTCGTCGATCAGTGCCGCCGGTGCCTCGCCGGCCGTGCGGAAGGCGTCCGCGAGACTGCGGTAGTACCACAGGTGCTCGGCCGGCTCCCGCCGGCTAAAGCGCTCCCACAGGGTGTCGCCGAGGCTGCGGTAATCAAGCAGCATGGCGCGGGCATTGTGCAGCTTGTCGGCGATACTGACGCGGTGGTAGGCCGGGTCCGGTGTATCGCGCACATGCCGGATGTAGGACTCCTTGCGCTCGCGCCAGGGCGGTTTGGGAACGACCTCGGCATCGGTGCAGGCGTTGACGATCCGGAGCACGGTCGTCCCGTAGCGTGCGTGGATGGCGGCGCGCAGCGCCGCGGCGCCGCCCTGATGCTCCGCCTGATCCTCGATGGCGTCGTGCAGCAGGGCGGCGATCGCCTCGTCCTCACTGCCGCCGTGCTCCAGTACCAGACTGGCCACGGCCAGCAGATGCGCGATGTACGGGGCCTTGGCGCCCTTGCGGACCTGACGGTTGTGCAGTTGCCCGGCATAGCGCAGGGCATCGAAGAAGCGCTCGGAGAGCAGTGCGTCCGGTTCAATCATGCGTGATCAGTCCCAAAATGGAAACAAGGATAGTCGTGTTCGGTTACGAACCGCACCCCTTGAAGTCGGACCGCCCGTCCGCAACTTGCGGATATCCACATGTTTCATCAGAGATCTGCACCATGCGCATGGACAAACTGACGGCCAAGTTCCAAATGGCCCTGGCCGACGCTCAGAGTCTGGCCCTGGGGCGCGATCACCAGTTCATCGAGCCTATTCATCTGATGACCGCGCTGCTGGATCAGCAGGGCGGGACTGTCCGCCACCTGTTGACCCAGGCGGACGTGAACGTGAACCGGCTGCGCTCCGCCCTGGGCGAGGCGCTGGAGCGGCTGCCGTCCGTACAGGGTGCGGCGGCGGGTGACGTGCATGTCAGCAATGACCTGAACCGGCTGTTGAATCATACCGACAAGTTGGCCCAGCAGCGCGGCGACCAGTACATCTCATCCGAACTTTTCGTGCTGGCGGCGCTGGAGGACAAGGGCGTGCTGGGCTCCGCCTTGCGGGACGCGGGTGCCGGCAAAGGAGCCATCGAGGGGGCGATCACGTCGGTGCGGGGCGGTCAGGCCGTCAATGATCCGAACGCCGAGGAGCAACGCCAGGCGCTGGAGAAATACTCCATCGATCTGACCGAACGGGCGGAGCAGGGCAAGCTGGACCCGGTGATCGGCCGCGATGACGAGATTCGCCGCACCATTCAGGTGCTGGGTCGGCGGACCAAGAACAACCCGGTGCTGATCGGCGAGCCGGGGGTGGGCAAGACCGCCATCGTGGAGGGGTTGGCCCAGCGGATCATTAATGGCGAGGTGCCGGAAGGGCTCAAGTCCAAGCGTCTGCTCTCGCTCGATATGGCCGCCCTGATCGCCGGGGCCAAGTTCCGTGGTGAATTCGAGGAGCGGCTCAAGGCCGTGCTCAATGATGTGGCCCGCCAGGAGGGCAATATCATCCTCTTCATCGACGAATTGCATACCATGGTCGGTGCCGGCAAGGCCGAGGGCGCCATGGACGCCGGCAATATGCTCAAACCCGCCCTGGCCCGCGGCGAACTGCACTGCATCGGCGCGACCACCCTGGACGAGTACCGCAAGTACATCGAAAAGGACGCCGCTCTGGAGCGGCGGTTCCAAAAGGTGCTGGTGGACGAGCCCAACGTGGAAGACACCATCGCCATCCTGCGCGGACTCAAGGAGCGCTACGAGGTCCACCACGCGGTCGAGATCACCGACCCGGCGATCGTGGCCGCGGCGACCCTGTCGCATCGCTACATCACGGACCGTCAGTTGCCGGACAAGGCGATCGACCTGATCGACGAGGCGGCCTCGCAGATCCGCATGGAGATCGATTCGATGCCGGAGGAGATGGACCGGCTCGATCGGCGCGTGATCCAGCTCAAGATCGAGCGGGAGGCGCTCAAGAAAGAGTCGGATGATGCCTCCAAGAAGCGCCTGGCCGACCTGGAAGGCCAGATCGAACGCCTGGAGCGCGAGTTCACCGACTTGAACGAGGTCTGGAAGTCCGAGAAGGCGGCGGTTCAGGGCACCGCGCACATCAAGGAGGAACTGGACCGGGCGCGCATCGAAATGGAGACCGCCCGGCGTGCCGGCGATCTGGGGCGTATGTCCGAACTCGCCTATGGGCGCATCCCGGAATTGGAGAAACAGTTGGCCGTCGCCGGCGAGGTGGAGCAGGGCGAGACCCGGCTGCTGCGCAACAAGGTCACCGAGGAGGAGGTGGCGGATATCGTCTCCAAATGGACCGGCATCCCGGTGTCCAAGATGCTGGAGGGTGAGCGGGACAAGCTGTTGCGCATGGAGACCGCGCTGGGGCAGCGCGTGGTCGGTCAGGACGAGGCGGTGCGGGCGGTGAGCGACGCCATCCGCCGCTCGCGTGCCGGGCTGTCGGACCCCAATCGGCCGATCGGTTCTTTCCTGTTCCTGGGTCCGACCGGCGTCGGCAAGACCGAGTTGTGCAAAGCGTTGGCCGCGTTCCTCTTCGATACCGAGGATGCGATGGTCCGCATCGACATGTCCGAGTTCATGGAGAAGCACTCGGTGGCACGCCTGATCGGCGCGCCCCCCGGCTATGTCGGCTATGAGGAGGGCGGTCATCTGACCGAATTGATCCGCCGTCGGCCCTATAGCGTCATCCTGCTCGATGAGGTGGAGAAGGCCCATCCGGATGTTTTCAATGTCCTCTTGCAGGTGCTGGACGATGGGCGCCTGACCGACGGCCAGGGGCGTACCGTCGACTTCCGCAACGCGGTCATCGCGATGACCAGCAACCTGGGTTCGGATGTGATCCAGCAACGGGCGGGTGAAGCCAACTATGCCGAGATGAAAGAGGCGGTGATGGAGCATGTGCGCCTGGCTTTCCGGCCCGAGTTCATCAACCGGCTCGACGACATCGTCGTCTTCCACCCGTTGAGTGCAGTTCAGATCCGCGCCATCGCCCGTATCCAGATCCAGTTCCTGCGCAAACGGCTGGCCGATCGGGACATGAGCCTGGAACTCAGCGACGCCGCCTTGGACCATCTGGGCGATGCGGGATTCGATCCGGTCTATGGCGCCAGACCCTTGAAGCGGGCGATCCGCGCCCAGTTGGAAAACCCGCTGGCCCAGGAGATCCTGTCCGGCAAGTTCGGTCCGGGGGACCGGATTGAGGTGGACTTCGCGGATGGGGCTTTGCGCTTCGATCGGGTGTTGCAGGGGGTAGTGGTCGGCTGACCGCGACAACGAGGCACAGTGTTCCGTAGGGTCCGCTGCGCGGACCAACCCGCTGGAGCACAACGAAACACCTATGGTAACTCGCCCTCTGGGTCGATCAGGCAGGCGTCCCCGTCTGCGGCACCGCGGGCGATGCCATGGTGTCCGTCGGCACTCTCGCCGCCGGGGCCAGCCGCACCCTGACGCTCGACGGACTTCCCGCCAGCGCCGCTGCCGCCAAATCGCTGCGCGCCTTCATTGATGCCACCCGCGTCAGCGCCGAGACCTACGACGGCAACAATCAACGGGTGAAACCCTACACCGTCATCCCCTGAGCCGACCGGAATGCTGATCAAGGCTGTCGAGCCGACGCAATGATTTGCGGATCAGATGCGGCAGCAACAGATGCGGCGGCATCCGCAGCCAGTGGGAGCGGACATACAGGAGCCAGTTCGCCAGGCCGGCGAACGCGGACCAGCCTTCCTGCGGCGGGAGCGCGCGGGTCACCAGCGTGTGCATCAGTGCCTTGACCGGTCGGGCTGGAGCGAAGCGTCGGCCGACGTCGGTCAGGACGGCCGCCGGGATCGGAGTGCCCAGGAGCGCGTGCGAGAACAGGAGCCCGTAATACAGTGGGCGACCCAGGTCCAGGCGCGCGGCGCGCCCCGGCAGTTTGCCCCAGAACTCCGGCCGCCCCCCGAAGTGACGCACCAGTTCATCAATGTCCCAGAGGTCATTGAGTCCGCCCCGGATCGCGCCGTCATGAAACAAATGGGTGGCGGTGTGCAGCAGCATGTCCGCGGGGCTCAGGACCCGCACCCCGGGCATCCCGGCGACCGGGAGCGAGGACTCCCATAGGAGGTCAGGGTCCGGCCGCAGGCGGCTGGTCAGGGGCAGGAGCCGATGATGGAGGTCGACCTCGACATCCCGGTGCCGATGCCGCAGCGGCGGGATCTCATGCATCCAGTCACGGTAATAGCGTTGGTCGTAATCATTGAGGGGTTGCGATTCCCAGCCGCCGGCCAGCAAGTCGCGCTCGCAGGCTCCGATCCGTGCGCGCGGCACCAGGATATCCAGGTCACGCAGTTGCCGCCCGCGCGTCAGCGGTAATCCGGCGCAGTGATAGGCGGCACCCTTGAGCAAGATCAGGTCGCCGTCGGCGGCGGGTAGCGCGCGGCGGACCTGCGAGACTTCGTGCGCGATCCGGCCTTGGAGAAAGCCTGGATAGGCGCGCGCCGCGATCAGTTGGTCGCGGGCCGCCGCCGGGCAGCGGTCCAGTGCGTCGGCATCCGCGATGCGATAACCGAGTCGCGCGAGCACACGCTCGGTGCGTGCCGTACGCAGGCAGCGGTTCCAGTCGTCTGCCGAGAAGTGCACAACGGCCAACGGGTCGCGAGCGCTCCGCAACAGCGGGTGCAGCTTAGCGGGGTGCATCCGCGGTGATCTCCGCGATCCGCGCGATGGCCGTGTCGAGATCGCCATAGTCCAGGCTGAAGCATGCGCACTCACGCACCAGGCGGACCAGGGTCGTGAACCCGTCTTCGCCGAGCAGGCGATAGTTGAAGGCGTTCTGTGCCAGGCGAGTGAATCCAAGGCTCTTTTCCAGGCGCTTGAGTTGCGGCCGTCGCAAGCCGGGTACAAACCGCGGAAAGGTAATCCAGCGCGGATGTGCCGGTTCGGTCTGACGTTCCAGGCTTGGGAGCGGTGGCCGCAGGTGAGCGACGTCACCCTTTCTGGTCTTGGGGAAGACAGGCCCGAGAAAGGCGTCCGGCAAGAACTCGCGAATGACCGGAATCGACCGGTTTTTCAGTGGAATGGCGCGTGGCAGCGGCACGATGGCACCGTCAGCGGGGCGGATCAGTCCAAACTCGTCGCCGAGCAGTCGCCAGCCGCGGTAGGCAAGGGCGGCGCTGAGCGTACTCTTGCCCGCGCCCGGCATGGCGGGCAGCAACAATGCTTGGCCCTTGCGTTCCAGTGCACCCGCGTGCAGCATCAGATACTGGTGGGCGCGGGTGGCGATACTCCAGTTCAGGCCCCATTCAAGCAGCGCAAATGCTTGTGCGCGGGGAAAGGGCTCGAATGGATGCAGACCGTCCAATGCGAACACGGTTTGAGAGCGCCACCAGCGCCGGAGTCCTGGCGCGCTGTTGACCTCAACCTGAAAATGCGCGACGGCGGGGCTGCGGCTGGCCCAGCAGGGGCCGTAGAATTGCTCCAGCAGGTCGAGCGTGTCGGCGAGTCGCGACCGCAACTGGACGATGAAGGGCCCGCAGCGGTAATACAGATCGTCGCCGGCGCATCCGCGCCATCCCTGCGCTTGCCTCAACTCCGACAGGGTCACCCCGGTAACCGGTCGACGAGTTCGAGGCGGACCAGTTCGTCGAGCATGGAACGGATGCGTGTGGTCCATTCCGGGGTGACGGGTTGCGCACATAACCGCGCCATGCGGGCGGTGACCGTCCCGAGGTCCGTCGGCTCCGCGGGCAGCATGGCGAGCAACTCGGCCGGGAGGATGCTCAGCAGGTGGGTATCGCCGGTGCGGCGGCAGTACACACTGCTCTCGGCGCCCCAGGTTGCCACAATGCGCGTGTCGGCCGAGCTGAGGTACTGATCACCGCCTGGTGCCGGTTCCTTCATCAAGCCCCCAACCGGATCAGGCTCACGGTTGGAACGCGTCACAGGCCCCTGTGCCCAGCAGATTGGGGTTGACCGAGCACAGGCAACTGGCGGCGATGCCCATGTTGCCCATGTTGCTCGACTCCTGTTGAGTCACCGGAAAGATACACTGTGGGGGGATCGGGGTAGTCCCGCAATCAGCCATTGAGGTTGGGTTGGTGTCGGGATTGCCGTTGTCGCTAACGGGTCGGAATACACGCAACAGCAGAACGGGGTTCTCGGTTTCCTTAGTCCATTCGGTGGGGTCAAACACAACGCCGTCGCTCTTGTAATAGGTGCCGGGGACGGGATCGAACGCCATTGAGTAGACTGTTTCTTTCGTGTTCGGTTGCGCGTTGAGGTGGAAGACTGCCATGGTGCCATGCTGACGCACAAAGGTATCACTCGGCGGGGTAGCGTCCGGGATGACGTTGTTCAGAGGCTTGGCTTTACGTGATATCACGATGCACTGAGCGGTACTGGCGGTCGCCGCCGCGGCCCCGTTCGGCAGTGTTGCGATGAGCGGCGCCGCTGCCGCCGCGGCCTGTAGCAAGCGCCGTCGGTCCTGAAGCAGCGGCTCGCGATCCGTGTTGGGTTCCAAGGGCTGATGGATCATCGTAACTCCTGAAGGCCGTGATCAAGTGAGCGCAAGCGAATTTCATACCATCGAGCAATCTACTTGATCTGTCGTATGGCAGACTCCTGTTTTGCCGCTGCGAACGACTCCGGTGTAAGAAAAACTGACACTCGATCGCCGCATTTCCTTGCGTATCTTCCAAGTATAGCGGCAGCGTCGAATCAGGTCAGTGCTCCTTGGCGGAGGGTGCGGATCTCCTGAGCGGCAGGCACCCGTCAGGCCAGACCCCGGTCCCGGCGCCAAATCCGGATCGCCTCGCGGTCACTGGCCTGATCGGCGGCATAGCGTCGATCGAGTTCCGCGCGCCGCTCGCCGGGTGCATTCCGCAGCAGCGTGGCGACACTTAAGACTGGTCCGTTTCCCGGCACCGCGCCCTCGGTGACTGCGGCAACGTAGACACTGCGGTCGCCGATATCCAGCGTCTCCTCCACCCGGCAGTCGAGCCAGGCGACACAGTCGGCATAGCGCGGGTTGCCATCCGGCGTCGTCTCCGGCGGCAAGTCGGCGAATTTATCCTGCTGATGGCCGCTCTGGAGTCCGAAACGCCAAACCGCATCCAGGCCGCTGATCGGCAACAGGTGCAGGGCGAAGCGCCCGCTGCCCGCGATCAACCCCCAGGTGTGATGGTGGCGGGCGATGGCGATCAGCATCCGCGGCTGCTCCGCGACGATCGACGCACGGACCGCCGAGGTGGCGATCAGGCCGCCACGGCGTCCGTCGTAGGCGGCGGTCACCAGCCACACGGGTGGATCATAGAGGTGAAAGACGGCGGCAATCGCGTCCTGGTTCATGGTTTTGCGATCAGTCAAGACCGGCGGGTCGGTTAAGGGCAGGGGTCGGTGATGATTGCGGCGATGGGGCCAGGCGCGGGTCGGGGGCGAAGGCGTCGGGGGTGATCTCAAGATATCCGTCCCCGGCGTCCTCCAGATACATGGAGCCGAACACCGCGTTGTCGACGTGATCGGCGCGATCTCCCGGGAGTGAGCCGGGGCGGGCGGGCGCCGGGTCGTCGCCTTGCTCCGGCCGGGAGCCGGTGTCCGGCACCTTGGTCTCAACGCGCGCTGGTGCGCCGAACGCATCCCGGGGTGGGTCCGCCGCAGGGGCATCCGGTGATCTCCCGTCCTCGATCCTGTTGCCGATGGCATCCGCATAAACCCCGTCCCCAAGCGGGTGGTAGCGCGAGCCGTAAGGGTCCAGGTAGCTGCCGTCGGGTTGCGGGTAATAGTAGTTGCCGCCGCGATCGACCAAGCTGCCGTCGCCGTAGCCGGAGTCGCGCAACGTCGTTGCCGCAGTGCTCGCCCAAACCAGCAGCAGCGAACAACACAGGCCGCCGCCGGTCAGTCGCCGAGGGTGGGTGACGCGCCTGAGTGTCATCCTGGTGCCGCTGCCGGCGATGCCGACTGGTATCCGGGTGCGACAACCGGATCGCCCCCGGCGGCATTACCGGCCAGCGCCGTCGGGTAGGCGGGGCGAACGCCCTGGTTCAGCCGTGCTTTGAGCCGAAACAGACCGTAGCCCTCCCCCAGATCCCGCAACGCGCCCAGCTCGAGGCGGATATCCTTGCCGCCACTGATCAGCAATACCGTGGAATCTTCCCAAAACTGCGCCTGGTCGGGGAGTAGCAGACCCCAGCCCGCGGCGTCCCCGTAGGTCAACAGGACTCGGATGGGTGCGGCGGTGGGGGCGGCAATGCTCGATGCAGTGCTTCCTTCGAACGGTCGGATTGCGCTCGGACGGGCGTAATCGGCGATGACGGCCACGTCCACCTGAACCATGCCCGTATCCGGGCGATGGATGCGGGTGACTTTGCCCAGGCGGGGACGGCGGATGCCGGCCTCGCCGACCCCATAGGCGAGGAAGGAGCCGATCGTCAGGCGATGGGTAAAGCGGGTTTCCTGGGTGTGGAGGCGCAGATACTCGGGTGCCTCCTGGAGAATGTACCAGAGGCTGGATTCGGTCGCCGTGTGGTCTTCGCCGATGGCGGCGGAGCGCTGTGCGAACATGTCGGAGAGCTCGCGGGTGGCGGCGATGCGCCCGGTGGGCTCGAAGATCGCCAGGAGGTGATCGTAAACATCCTGAAAACTCGCATGGATACGCAGATCCCGCTCCTCGGGGCGGCTGCCGGGTGCGGACCAGGCCAGTAAACGACGCTCGGCAATGCCCTCCAAGAGATAGCCGGTGGTCAGTAACTGCGACGGATGCAGTGGCGCGAAGCGGCGGGGCAGGGCCTGCGGGTTACGAGCGGCACGCGCGCGGCGCAACTGGTCGAAATCGGTTCGGGCCTGCATCGCGAGGTTCGTGTAATCGATCAGCAGGGCCGGTCCCATGTCCTCCGGCAGCGGTTCCCGCGCCGGTTCACGGTCCGCATAGCAACCGGTCAGTAACTGGAACTCACCGCACGCGGTGCCGTTCGATGGGAGAAAACGTATCGCATTCGATAGCAATCGGCAATAGTCCAGCGCATAGGGAAACAGTGCCTCCGGCCAGCTCAGACAGCCGATGATCTCAGGGACCTGAATGGCCGCGTAGAGGTCCTGGATGCTGCGTTGCTGGCGTCCGATGAGTGATCCGAGCAGCGCGCCCACGGTCTCCTGGGGGATCTCGACCAGTTCGTATTCGAGCATCACCCGATAGACGGTGTTTGCGGTGCGCCACAGATCGCCGTCCAGGCGCTGATAGCGCAGGGCGTACACTTGTTGTATCATCCCGATCACCTCGAGCAGGCGATGGGCGCACTGATGGATGCGGCGTCGCGACCGCACGTACCAGAATCGACCTTTGCCGTAATCGGTTTGAAAAACCAGTTCGTAAGCCGTGAGCAGGACCCGCAGAGCCGTTGATAGCGCGTTCAGGGCATCCCGACGTCCCGGTTCCTCGGGTACGCCGCCGCGGCGTGCGAGTTGCTCGGTCACCATACCGCGGGCGATTCCGGCGACGGCCGTCAGTCCGATCTCTGCTATAGTAAACCGTGTATCAAGTGAGACCCGGCTGCGATTGACCAGACGGGCATGCTCGGTGATCGTCGCCAACAGCGCCCAAGGATTCTCCCGCTCGGTGAGATAACGCATCCTGACCCGCTGTGGATCCACGTCCGGACGATGACGTGATCCGCGGGGTAGCAGGCAATCGAAACGTAAATCCAGGGTGCGCGCGGGCAGGCCGGTTCCCAGGAGCCGGGTCCACGGGCTTTGCCCTTCCGGGCGGAGTGCTTCGTCTAGATTCATGTGCTGGCTTAGGCGCGTCCGGTGGCTTCGCGGTAAGCGGCGGAACGCCGGTCACCACCGCGCGGGCGAGGTGATGCGCGGCGGTCCGCTTGCTCTTCGATCTGGGTGCAGAACGCTGGATCGCCCAACACCCACGCTTTGTTGGTGGCGTCGCGGATGCGATTCAACAGGGCCTCATCCAGCGGTTTTCCGAAGCCTTTCAAATAGGCCGTCTGACGGGTCTTCGGGCTGCGGCCCAGTCGCTCGAAGGCGGCGTGGGGGGTGATCAGACGGTCTTCCACACCCGTCGCGTTGGCCGCGAAGCTCGACCAGGCATAATCGGCCGGCGCCGCGACCAGTCCGGCACGAACCGGGTTGGACTCCACGTATTGACTGATCGGAACTAGGAAGGCGGTCGGGTCGAAGAGGGTCGCGCGGTAGCGGCCTTCCCACAGGGTGCCGGTGCGGTCGTAGCAATTGTTGAAATATTGGACATAGTAGCGTCCGACGTACTGCATCAGCTTACCGATGCCGTCCTGGCTGAAGGGGGTCAACACCAGATGCAAGTGATTTGGCATCAGCACGTAGGCGTGAATCTTGCAGTCAAATTTCTCGGCGGCGGCACCGATTTTTTCCCACAGGAACCAGTAATCTTCTTCCTTGAAAAGAATTTGCTGGCGATTGTTGCCGCGCTGGATCACATGCTGCGGGACACCGGGCAAGACAAAGCGGGGTAGGCGTGCCATGAGTGGGGTCGGATACGGTTGATTGGCTTGAGGTAAAGTATAGACGACCCCAGGCCGGGTCAATCCCGTCATCGCGCTCGGTCATGGCGCCAACCCTGCATCTGCCCGTATACTCACGGGTTCGATCAACCGGAGTAACGATCTTGGACATCAATTCCATTGCCAACACGATCAATGACCTGAAGGGGCGCGTCGCGTCCCTTAGGGGGTATCTTTGACTACGAGGAGCGCAAAGAGCGGCTGACGGAGGTCCTGCGCGAGCTCGAAGATCCCGCGGTCTGGAACGATCCGGAGCGGGCCCAGACCCTGGGTCGGGAGCGCGCGGCCCTCGAGACCGTGGTGCTGACGGTCGATGAGATGACGGCCGCGCTCATTGACGCCGACGACCTGCTGGCCCTGGTCGCCGAGGAAGAGGATGAGGTGACCGCGGCGGATTTGATCCGCGACCTGGAGCGGTGCGAGCAGCGGGTCGGCGGACTGGAGTTCCGTCGGATGTTCTCCGGGCCGATGGACGACAAGAACGCGTTCGTCGACATCCAGGCCGGCTCCGGCGGAACCGAGGCCCAGGATTGGGCGGAGATGTTGCTGCGCATGTATCTGCGCTGGGGTGAGCGGCGCGGTTTCAAAACCGAACTGCTGGAGGTCTCCGAGGGCGAGGTGGCCGGCATCAAGTCCGCGACCATCCATTGCGAGGGGGATTATGTCTTCGGCTGGCTGCGGACCGAAATCGGCGTCCACCGGTTGGTGCGCAAATCGCCATTCGACTCCGGCAACCGCCGTCACACGTCCTTTGCGTCCGTGTTCGTTTCCCCTGAGATCGACGACACCGTGGAGGTCGAGATCAACCCGGCGGACCTGCGCATCGACGTCTACCGGGCGAGCGGCGCCGGCGGTCAGCACGTCAACCGCACGGAATCCGCCGTGCGCATCACCCACAACCCGACCGGGATCGTGGTGCAGTGCCAGAACGAGCGCTCGCAGCACAAGAACAAGGATCAGGCCATGAAGCAGCTCAAGGCCAAGCTCTACGAGTTCGAGATGCAGAAGCGTCGGGCTGCCCAGCAGGTGGTGGAGGACAGCAAGTCCGATATCGGCTGGGGCAGCCAGATCCGCTCTTATGTGCTGGATCAATCGCGCATCAAAGATCTGCGCACCGGTGTCGAGATTGCCAACACCCAGTCGGTGCTCGACGGCAATCTCGACCCCTTCATCGAGGCGAGCTTGAAGAGCGGCCTGTAACCTTCCGGAGCATGTTGGTGATGTCTGAATCTATCCAGGACGAGTCGCGTGCTGCGCCCGCGCCAGAGGAGAATCGCGACGATAACAAGCTGATCGCCCAGCGGCGCGAAAAGCTCGCGCAGTTGCGCACCCAGGGCAACGCGTTTCCCAACGACTTCCGGCGCGACGCGCTCGCCGGTGAACTGCTGGCCGACTATGGCGACTGGGCGGTCGAGGCCCTGGAGGCGGCCCCGGTCCGGGTCACCATTGCCGGCCGCCTGATGAGCCGGCGGATCATGGGTAAGGCGAGCTTCTCCCACGTGCAGGACATGTCGGGTCGCATCCAGATTTTCGCCCAGCGCGAGGTCTTGGGTGAGGACGTCTATGCCGTCTACAAGCGCGACCTGGATATCGGCGACATCGTCGGCGTCGCGGGGACCTTGTTCAAGACCAAGACCGGCGAACTGTCGGTGCGCTGTCAGTCGCTGCGCCTGCTGACCAAGGCGCTGCGGCCGTTGCCCGAGAAGTGGCATGGTCTGGCCGACCAGGAGACGCGTTACCGTCAGCGCTACGTGGATTTGATCGTCAACGAATCGACCCGTGCCGCTTTCCGCACCCGCATCGCCATCATCCAGTACATCCGCGATTATCTGAACTCCAGGGCCTTCCTGGAGGTGGAAACGCCGATGATGCACGTGATCCCAGGGGGGGCGGTCGCACGTCCCTTTGTGACCCACCACAATGCGCTCGATATGACGCTGTACCTGCGGATCGCCCCGGAGCTCTATCTCAAGCGGCTGGTGGTCGGCGGGTTCGAGCGCGTCTATGAAATCAACCGCAATTTCCGCAACGAGGGTCTGTCCACCCGCCACAATCCCGAGTTCACCATGCTAGAGTTCTATCAGGCCTACGCGGACTACCGCGACCTGATGGACCTGACCGAGGACCTGCTGCGGGGCATGGCCGAGGCGGTGCTGGGCACCCCGGTGTTCGACTATCAGGGCACCCGGTTCGACTTTGGTCTGCCGTTCGAGCGTCTGAGCGTGCGCGACGCCGTGTTGCGCTTCAATCCGGGGTTCACGCCGGCCGACATCGATGACTTGGACGCCGCGCGGCGCAGTGCGGCGACCCTGGGCATTCACGCCAAGGACGACTGGGGGCTGGGCCGCATCCACATCGAGATCTTCGAACAGACCGGCGAACACCAGCTCATCCAACCCACCTTCATCACCGAGTACCCTACCGAGGTCTCGCCGCTCGCCCGCGGCAATGATCGCAACCCGCTGGTCACCGACCGTTTCGAGTTCTTCATCGGCGGGCGCGAGATCGCCAACGGCTTCTCGGAGCTGAACGACCCCGAGGATCAGGCCGAGCGCTTCCGCCATCAGGTCGCGCAGAAGGATGCCGGGGATGAGGAAGCCATGTTCTTCGACGCCGACTACATCCGCGCCCTGGAGTTCGGCCTGCCGCCTACCGCGGGCGAGGGCATCGGCATCGACCGGTTGGTGATGCTGTTCACCGACTCACCCTCGATCCGCGACGTGCTGCTGTTTCCGCACATGCGGCCGGAGGACTGAGGGCGGACCCATCTGCCGTGCATGGTCGGGCAGGCGTTCCGTGGGCATGTGTAGGAGCCCGCTTGCGGGCGACCGTCGGAACCGTCGCCCGCAAGCGGGCTCCTACAGCGCGAAGGACCATGACATGGCGCTGCTCCGGCCGAATCACGACGACGGGTGCGCGATGACCGGTAGGAGCCCGCTTGCGGGCGACCGTCAGCGGTCATCGGGAGCGGTCGCCCGCAAGCGGGCTCCTACGCGTATTGGACCCCATGGATGTGATCTGCGCAAAGGCCGCTGGTCCGAAACGGGGCAGGTCTATTTGATCACGACCGTCACGCAAGGTCGGCGTCCGGTCTTCGCGGATTTCTGGTGCGCTCGCCTGGTGGTTCAGGAACTTCGAGCGGCGGACGCGCTGGGCTGGGCGGTCACTTGGGCGTTTGTGGTGATGCCCGATCATTTGCATTGGCTGGTGGAACTCGGCGATGCGGATCTGTCGCGGCTGATCCTGCGGGTGAAATCACGCTCGGCGATCACCATCAACCGAGCGTTGGGCCACACCGGGCGGCTTTGGCAAAAGGGATTCCACGATCATGCGCTGCGCAACGAAGAGGATCTTCGGGCTGTCGCAAGGTACGTCATCGCCAATCCGGTCCGAGCGGGATTGGTGCAATCGGTTCGGGATTATCCGCATTGGGATGCGCGATGGGTCTAACCGCGGATGGGCGGACGCCGACGCGTCTCGCACCGGCGTGCCGCCCGCAAGCGGGCTCCTACAGGAGCCCGCTGCACGACGGCGGGCGCGCGGTAGGAGCCCGCTTGCGGGCGACCGTCAGCGGTCATCGGGAGCGGTCGCCCGCAAGCGGGCTCCTACGGGGTTGCGATTAGATCGGCAGGAGATCGGGGGTGAGACGGTGGCTCGCGACCACGGATGCGGTCATCAAGACTCGGCGGAAAACCCATAGGGCGGTGCCGTCAGCTGCAGCAGCGAACCGGTCGCGCCCAGTCTGACGTCACCGGCCTCGGCCGCCGCGATCTCCACGACCGCCAGGAGTGCATAGCGGCCCGCGCCGATCGGACGCGCATCGACCACCCGGCCGGCCCCCTGTTCGGAGGTGCTGCCGGCCGCGTGGATCGCATCGCCGGGTTGCGGCGGCGTCGGGCTCTCGACCTCCGCCAGGTACATACGGCGCTTGAGCGTGCCCAGGTAGCGCATTCGCGCGACCACCTCCTGACCGACATAACACCCCTTGTTGAAGCTAACGCCATCAATGAGTTGCATGTTCACCATCTGTGGGACGAAGGTCTCGACCGTGGTGTTATACACGGTGGGGATGCCGGCACGAATGTCGAGCAGTGCCCAGGCGTCCGCATCCCCCATCACTGAGTCGGGTGTCAGCGCATCCCACAGGGGTGCGAGCCGCTCGAACGGGCCGATCAGCTCGAAGCGCGGGACCGGGGCCGGCAGGCGCAGTACGGTGACGTCGTCGGTCACTGCCAACGCGTTGTCCAACTGCGGCAGCGCGAGCCCGAGCACCGCCAGGGCTCCAACCGCACCGCTGCCGGCGACGCCGATGCGGATCGGGCCGTCGCTGTGGTCTTCGAGAGTGACCTTGGCGCGCATCACGAACAGCCGCAGCCGTTTGAGGGTGTCCGCGACCCGTTCGCGCGGCAGTTGGAGCACCATCGCGTCACCCAGGCGCATGACCCGGAACAAGGCGAGCATCCGGCCTTTGGGGCTGCAGTGGCTGCTCAGCTGGCTGTGGGTGTCCGAGACGGCGCGGACATCGTTGGTCAACTGGCCTTGTAGGAAGGTCACGGCATCCTCGCCCCGCACCGCGATCAGTCCCAGGTGTGAGAGGTCATAGCGGGTGCAGTCCGCGTCGGCGGGCGCTCCCGGCGCCGGTGCGTGCGCGTCCGCGCCGCCTGCGCCACGTGCGGTGAGAAAAGTGCGCCAATCAGGATTCATCTTCGCTACCCTCTTGCTGCGGCACCGCCCATCGGCGCCTGTCGATCACGGCATCGGGGGTATCATACCCAAAGCCCCAGTCCCTCACTTGCATCACCGCGGAGCACCCAGCCACTTGTCGTCACATCAATCCAGTCCGCCGGCCGATAGTCTGGTGCTCTATAAGGTGCATCCCGCGCGTGTCGTCAGCGTGGGCGAAAAGATCGAAATCGCGCTCGACGGCGGGCAGTCCAAGCGCGTGCGCGCCAAGGATTTGGAACTGCTCCATCCAGGGCCGCTGCGTAGTCTGGGCGAACTCGTGCCTCAGGTGGGCGAGGTCGAGGCCGCCTGGGAGCTGCTGGAGGGCAGCGAGACCACCCTCCAGGAGTTGGCCGAACTCGCCTTCTCCGCCTTCACCCCGGTCACCGCCTGGGCCGCCTGGCAACTGGTGGCGGAGGGGCTGAGCTTCACCGGCACCCCCGGTGCCATCCGTGCCCGTCCGCGGGCCGAGGTCGAGCACGACCGCGCCCAGCGTGATGCCAAGGCGGTCGCCGAGCGTGAGTGGCAGGCCTTTCTCGGGCGTATGGCGCAGGCCGCGCCGGCACCGCAGGACGCCGGCCGTCTCACCGAGGTGGAGCGTCTGGCGCTGGGCCAGAGCGAGCGCAGCCGCGTCTTGGAGGCCTTGGGTCACGAGCAGACCCCGGTCAATGCCCATCGCGCCCTGATTCAGGTCGGCCATTGGTCGGATCGTTATAACCCCTACCCGGGGCGTTGCGCGGTACCGACGGCGGATCCTGACCTGCCGGTCCCCGCGTTACCGGATCAAGCGCGTCTCGATCTGACCGATTTGCCGGCCTACGCCATTGATGATGAGGGCAACCAGGATCCGGATGACGCGTTGAGCCTCGACGGCGACCGGCTCTGGGTGCATGTGGCTGACCTGGCGGCGCTGGTCGCGCCGGACGGCGCCGTCGAGCGCGAGGCGCGCGCGCGCGGCAGTAACCTCTATCTGCCCGAGCGGGTCATCAACATGCTCCCCCAGGGCGTGACCGAGCAGTTAGGGTTGGGTTTGCAGCCGGTCTCGCCCGCCCTGTCGATTGCGCTGCGCTGCGACGCGCAGGGGGAGCTGACCGATATCGAGGTGCACCGATCCTGGATTCGCGCCCAGCGTCTGACCTATGACACGGTGGATGGCCGGCTAAGTGAAGCGCCGTTTGCGGCCATGTGTGCACTGACCGACCGTTTTCGTGCCCGGCGGGTGTCACTGGGAGCAATCTCGCTCGATTTGCCGGAGGTGAGTGTGCGGGTCGTCGACGGTCGAGTGACGATCCGGCCGCTCCCGCGACTGGCCAGCCGGGGGCTGGTCACCGAGGCCATGTTGATGGCCGGGGAGGGGGTGGCGCGTTTCTGTCGGGAGCACGCGATTCCGATCAGTTACGCCACGCAGGTCGCGCCGGACGCCGGCGATCAGCCGCGCGACCTCGCCGCCATGTACGCTCGCCGGCGAACCTTCAAGCCGACCCGCATGTTGGTCACCCCGGACCTGCACGCCGGTCTGGGACTGCCGCTCTACACCCGCGCCACCAGTCCTTTGCGGCGTTATTCGGACCTCCTGGTCCACCAGCAACTCTGTGCCTGGCTGTCCGGCCGGCCGCTGCTGACCGCGGAGCAGGTCACCGAGCGGATCGGCGAGGCCGAGGCGGCCGCGGGTACGGTCCGGCGGGCCGAACGGCTCTCGAATCTGCATTGGAAGCTGGTCTTTCTCAAGGATCACCCGGACTGGCAGGGCGAGGCGATCATCGTCGGGAAGGAGGAACGCAAGGGGGTAGCCCTGATCGGCGCGCTCGCCCTCGAGACGCGGCTGCGGCTGCGCGATGAACCCGATCTGAATCAGGGCATTCGGGTGGGCGTCAGGGAAGTTGACGTGCCGGATCAGACGGTCAGCTTTCGGGTGCTGGGCTAAACCGCGCCCAGCAGGGTAGGCGATGTTATAGCATTCGGACGTGATAACCGGACGTAGGGGCAGGTTTTAAACCCGCCCCTACACCAAGCCGACGCGGTTTACCGTGTCTGGATATCAGGTCGCAAGGTCTGAACGTCGTGTCAGCGCCGACTGTCGTCCGTCGATGCGTCAGGCGCGACGCGCATCACTCAGAGAAAAATCAATAGATGAAATTAATAAACTTGCACAAAAAGCTTAGGGTCTTTGTGTTGAACTTTCATGCGTCTTGGCTGTGATCGGTTACGCCCACGCGAAAATTGATGCGGGGCCTGGCCCCGCATCCTATTGATTGGCCGGATCACCGATCATCGGGCCGTTCAGCCCAACGGGATCGCGACCGGGATCGGCTCGATTAAGCCCGCCAGTGCCGCACCGCACCCGTGTCGATGTGCACGAAGTCCGAGCCGGGGTAATAGCCCACGCCGCCGCGGCCAAGGGCCAATGCGGCGTCGCGGATCTCTCTGGTGGCCAAGTCAGGGAAGCGAATATCAATTGCCTGACCGGAAAGGTGCAGGCTGTTGCGGGCGACCCGATGGCCGGTCCGCCGCAACATGGCGTTGGTTTGCGGTGAGCGGTACGCGCTCAGGATCTCGTAGCGGGCCTCGGTGTCACCCAGCGACGCCTTGACGTCGTAGAGCAGGTCGAACAACTGCGGGTCGATCGCAACCTTGTCGCCGGTGCGGAAGTCCCGCAAGAACCAGTTGAGGTCCTGCAATGCGCTGCGTTTATAGTGGTCGCCGACCCGGTACACCAAAGAAAGACGTTCATCGGTGTGCATGTGGTGTAGCGACAGTGCCCGTGGGCGTTCGGCCGGCCGTCTTGCCAGCGCCGGCGCCGCTACGGCGGACAGGGATAACCCCAGGAAATAACGTCGATTCATGTTCCCCCCGGTACATTTGACGTTGTGATGATGCTAGCCGATTATAGGTGGCTCGATCGGAAAAGCAATAGCAAATCGACGTGGACCGGTATCCGTTCGGCGATTCTTGCAACGCACTAAGAAGTCAATATAACCCTACGAAAAAAATCGGGAAATAATGAGTGACTTGGCGACTACTTGATTCGGCTTCAGATTTGTTTCCGATGTACGGTCTCGCGGTTCACCGAAATCAGTGCTAAGGTTCGATCATGACGACGAACGTTGAGATCATTCGCAGTGTGCCGCTCAGCGACGGGTTTCTGAGGCTCAATCGCTACCGTCTCGGCCTGGCCGTGCCGGGTTCGGAGGCGCGGGTTGTCGTAGACCGGGAGTGTATAGATGGCCTGCGCGCCGCGGTGGTGCTGCCCTTCGATCCCGTGTCCGGTCAGGTCGTACTGGTGGAGCAGTTCCGGGTCGGAACCCGGCACTCGGCCACCGGCGGCCTGACCTGGGAGCCGCCGGGCGGCGTGATTGCGACGGGACACAGTGCGGCGGAAACGGCTCGACGGGAGGCGCTGGAAGAGACCGGATGCCGGCTCGGGGCCATGACCCGCATTGCCCTCTGTCACACCAGCCCCGGCTTCAGCGACGAGTGTGTGGATATTTACTGCGGCGAGTTGCTCGATACCGACCTCCCCGCGACGGCGGGAAATCCGCACGAGGGCGAATACACACGCGTCGTTTTACGCGATCTGGATCGCGTGATCCATGATCTTGGTCATGGGCGGCTCACCGCGGCCACCCTTATCATTGCGGTCCAGTGGCTGGCGTTGAACCGCCATCGGATCCACGAACTTTGGGCGGCCGCCCGCAGCGGTCCTGCCGCCGTCGATCTCGCGCAGTGATTCGAATCCGGGGAACAGGGGGGGATGGCATGCCGATCATCATGTTGGCACTGGTGTTCGCGGCGACGGTGTGCGCCGTGACCGGCGTCCGGGCGGACGTGTACAAATATGTGGATGCCAAAGGCAATACCTATTTCACCGACGCGCCGCTCAAGGGTGCCAAATATCGGCTGGAGTGGAAGCGCGAGTCGCGCGGTCTGGTCAACGAGAATCGCCAGCGGCTGGCGAGTCTGAACCCGCGGCCGGCCGCGAACCAGGCCCCTTCGGTTTCCAAGCCCGCCGCGGCGAGTCAGTCACTGGCGGCCCGTCGCGCCCGTTTCGAACGGCTGATCAACGCCTATGCGCGGCTCAACAAGCTGAGTCCGGAACTGCTTCACGCCGTGATCCGCACCGAATCCGCCTACAACCATGAGGCCGTGTCGCACGCCGGGGCTCAGGGCTTGATGCAACTGATGCCGGGCACCGCGGCGCGCTACGGGGTCAAAGACAGTTTCAATCCGATCGAGAACCTGCGTGGCGGGGCGGCCTACCTGCGCGATCTGCTCGACCTGTTCGGCCAGGACCTCACGCTGGCCCTGGCCGGCTACAACGCCGGGGAAAACGCCGTCATCCGCAACGGCTATCAGATCCCGCCCTACTCCGAGACGCGCAACTATGTCCGCCAGGTGCTCCAGCACATGGGGTACGAGCGGCCGGCCGGCGGATGAGGCGCTTGCCCTACTGGCCCGGCTCGTCCTCTTTCTCATAAGGTGCGATTCCGGTCGCCTCGATCCGGTAGCCGGCATCGGCCAAGTCACTGCTGGTCGGTGTGACCTTGAGGGTCCCGGTGACCCAGACGGTATCAAACAGCGCGCCCTCGAAGACCTGCTCCGGCGCCAGTTTGACGTAGACCGTCTGGTTGGCCGGCGGCGGCGGTACGTGGATACAGGCACCGTAATATGGAACCAGCAGAAATTCGGTGATCTTGGTCGACTCCGACTCCACGGGGACGATAAAGCCGGGCAGCCGCACCAGTTTACCGTCGAGTGCGGGCACCACCGGGGCCTCGGCCCAGAGCTGTTTGAGTTTGGCCATGAGTTCTTTCGCCTGCGGGTCATCGTCCTGCAGGCTGTTGAGGTCGTACTTCTCGAAGAGTGTGTCCGGCTGCCAGTCCTCCGGGATCAGGGTGTCCCAGTCCAGGTCCTGGGGGGTCGCTGCCGTCAACACCGGGGCCGCGACCGTTTCCGCGGCCTCGGTCTGAGCCTTGCCGTTATCCGCTTGGCCATTCTCGGATTGGCCGTCGCAGCCCGCTATGCCGGCCGCCAATACCAATGCTGCCAGGGTGTCTATCAGACGCATATGCCAGGGTCTCCATTGACTCAAATGCGGATCAGCAGCCCGTCGGACAGCGACAGGCGGTAGGCGCGATAGCCGGCAATCAGTCCGACCAGGATACCGGCCGCGACCACCGCGGCCAGCAACAGACCCTCCGCGGCGCTCGGCGGGCCCATGCCGATGAAGAGCCCGAGCCGGTCGGTGATCAGGGGTCCGCCCAGCAAGAGCACGCCGTAGAGTAACGCAACTCCCAGCAGGGCGCCGACCAGGGTGAGGAAGACGGCTTCCCCCAGGATCAGCGCGAGCACATGGGCCGGGCGCGCGCCCACCGAGCGCAGGATCGCCATCTCCCGGCGCCGCTCGTTCAGGCTGGTCAGCAGCGCGGTCAGCATGCCGAACAGCCCGACGACGACGACCGCGGCGGACACCGCCAACAGGGCCCGTTCACCGATGCCGATCAGACTCCAGAGGTCCGCCAGTGCGACCCCGGGGAGGATCGCGAGCAGGGGTTCCTCCGGATAGTCATTGACGGCGCGTTGGACCTGAAAGGTTGCGATGCGCGACTTGAGTCCCACCAGGACCGCCGTGATCGCTTGCGGCGTCAGGGCGCCGGTGGCCGCCAGCGCGCGGGTCTGCTCCGCGTCAGGGGAGCGGCCCGAGGCGGCGGCACCCGACTCCCAGCCGACATGGATGGCTTCGATCGCCGTGAGACTGACATGGACGGTGCGATCGACCGGCGTCCCGGTGGGGGCCAGGATGCCGGCGACCCGAAAGGGTTTGTCCGTGTGACGGGCGAAGCTCACATCCCCGGTCCCATGGGCGATGACGATCGGGTCGCCCAGTCGGTAGCCCAGGGTCCGCGCCACCTCGGACCCCAAGACCGCATCGTAGAGGTCCGCGAAGGGCTCACCCTGGGCCAGTGTGAGCCCGCGGTCGCGCGCATAGCGGTAGTGCTCGAAATAGGCGGGGGTGGTGCCGAGCACACGGAAACCCCGGTGCGAATCGCCCAATGAGAGCGGGATGGTCCAGGCGACCTTAGGGAGGTTCGTGATCGCCTGATAACTCTCCCAGGAGATGTTGTTGGTGGCGTTGCCGATGCGGAACACCGCGTAGAGCAGCAGGTTGATTTGGCCGCCGCGGGCGCCGACGATCAAGTCGGTGCCGGACACCGTATTGGTGAAGCCCTCGCGCACCTCCCCGCGCAGCCGCTCCACCCCGATCAGCAGGGTGACGCTGAAGGCGATCGACAGCAGCGTCAGCAGCGCGGTGAAGCGCCGGTTCAGCAGGCTTTTCCAGGCGAGTATGAGAATTGGCATAGCGCGTGTTCGCCCCAGTGTCCGTTAGGCCGCTGCGAGGTTCAGTTCAGCGAGTCGCAGGGTCCGATCGAACAGCCCTTCGAGACTCGCGTCGTGACTGACGAAGACCAGGGTCAGCCCGGCCTCCCGACATTCCCGGAACAGCAGTTTGACGAAGCCGGCGCGCCGGTCGGCATCGAGCGCCGAGGTGGGCTCGTCGGCGATCAGGATCTCGGGCGCGCCCATCAAGGCCCGTGCCGCCGCCACCCGCTGTTGTTGGCCAACCGAGAGTTCAGTCACCGGGCGGGCGCGCAGACCGGGGTCGTCCAGGTCCAGGTGGGCGAGCAGGCGCACCGCCTCCGCGTTCAGGCTGCCGCCGCGCGCCAGAGCGCGGGCGCGCCGCCGCCGCGAGAAGCGGCAGGGCAGGGTGACATTATCCAGCATCGAGAGATAGGGAATCAGGTTGAACATCTGGAACACATAGCCCACGTGGTCGGCGCGGAAGTGGTCGCGCTCCACCGCGCCGAGGCGATGCAGCGGCTGATCCAGCACGGTCAGGGTCCCGTCGACCACGGGCAGCACCCCGGACAGCAGCCCCAGCAGGGTGGTCTTGCCGCTGCCGCTCGGTCCCTCGATGAAAACCCGCTCACCCGGTTGAATGTCCAGGGTGTCGATAGCCAACACCGGCGGCAAGTCCGCCCGCCAGCGAAAGCGCAGGTCACGGATGGCAATCGCCGCCGGGGCGGGCGGAGTCACGGGAACTGCGGTCATGGTTGATTGATCAAGTGAGTCGGTGCGGCCAGGAGTTCAGGCTGCGCGAATGTTACATTGTACCAGATGCGCCTGCGCTTTTCGGTTTCCCGCATGTCATCCAGCCGAACACCGGTGGCGGTGTTGCCGGTGGTCGCCGACCCTGATCCCCACGTGGGATGCCGGCTGGTGATCCCCACTTGTGATCGCTACTTGTGATCTGGCTACGGTGCGCCACCTTCAGGGATGGATAACAACCTGGAGGAACACCATGAAACGTCCCGCTCTCACCACGCTCGGATTCGTCGCGATCACCTATGCCTTCTCCGCCGTCCCGGCTTGGGCGGACTGGAATCTCGACCCCGCCCGTTCGCACCTGGCCTTCATTTCCATCAAGGCCAAGGACGTGGCCGAGATTCACACGTTCAAGGAGATGGCCGGCACCATCGCACCCGACGGTCAGACCAAGGTGGTCCTGATGCTGGACAGCGTCGAGACCCTCATTCCCATTCGCAACGAACGCATGCGCGAGTTCCTGTTCGACACCGCCGACTACAAGGAGGCCGTGCTCACCGCCAAGATCGACCCGGAGCGGATCAAGTCGATGGCCGTCGGCGAGATTGCCGAGATCACCGCCGAAGGCGTGCTGTCCCTGCACGGCCAGACCCAGCCCATGGTGCTGGTGGTGCAGGCCGCGAAGGTGTCCGCCAACACCGTGATGGTGGCGAGCGTCAAGCCGCTGGTGATCGATGCGGCCAAGTTCGGCATGAGCGACGGCGTGGAGAAGCTGCGCGAACTGGCCGGTCTGGCGGCCATCAGCAACGCGGTGCCGGTGAATTTCGTCCTGACCTTCGTGGACGGCGGGAGCTGATCCGCGCGGCGGGGCAACGCCCGCCGGTCGGACCTTGCCCCGCGTCCGGTGCTTCCAGACCTGACTGTTCCAGACCGACACCGCCAGGCCATGATGGCCTGACTACTCGGCGAGACTGCGCCAGATCGCGGCGCCGCACGCGCCGCGCACGACCAGGCCCCCGCGCGCGGCAAAGCGTTCACCCCAGGCGGTGGCGGTGCCCTGGGGATCGGTGTCGATCAGCAGGACCCGGTGACCGTCCATGGCCAGGCGGACGGCATAGGCAATGGCCAGCGTGGTCTTGCCGGTGCCGCCCTTCTGATGCCGTAAGACGGTCCGCCGCGGGCCGGGCGCCGGTGCCCTCACTGGTCGGCCGACGGGGCGCCGGCAGGATGATGGTTTGCCGGTCCGTCGACAGTCGGATGGCCTGTCGCTGCGGGAGGAAGCGCCTCGATCTGGCGGACAATGGCCGCAATCTTGGCATGCAGGTCGGCATAGCGCGCCTGTGTTGCGGTCTGTGCGGCATGCCTGGCCGCCATCTGCGCATGTTGCGCGTCGAGCGCAACCGTGTCCGTGCCGGCAGCGAGCGCCTGTTCATGGGCGGTGATCGCTTCACCGTGTGCGCGCATTTCGCTGGCCTCTGCGGCGATCTCACTGCGGTGCCGGCTGATCAGCCATAACAGCTTGTAGGCCGCCGCTTCGGCGGCACTGTGTTCGGTCTCGGCGTCGGCATTCTCGGCACTCCAGCGGGCGTGGTCCTCGGCCCAGGACCTGTGCTCGGCTTCCATTTCGGCGACGTCGGCGGCATAAACCGTGTGCGGGGCTAGCCCGGCCGCGGCGACGGTCAGGGCAACGACCAGCAGCGGCGAGGTCAGCGGACGGTAGCGGTGGATCAAGGTCATGGCAGTCTCCGTGGTTGGCTGAGTTAGGCAGGTAGAGCCAATGAACCCATCATTCGACGCCACGGCCGTATGTCGGCCGGTGGAGCGCATTGATGGAGCGCATTGATGGAGCGCATTGATGGAGTGAGTCGATCAGGCCGCCGAGTGTCAGGCGTCCAGGCAGAAGAGTATCCGGGTCTCACCGGTGTCGGCGATGGGGGGCGAGCGATGCACCAGCCCCAAGGCTCGGTCGTCCGGATAGATCGCGCCCTTCATGAGGCCCACCCAGCCGGTCTCCATGCGCTTCGGGTGCCCGTGGCGGAGGATGGACTCATTGGGCAGATGATTCATCAAGGCCTCCCGGTCCACCTGGCCGTCATCGAGCCATTCGGTGCCCGGTCCTCGATAGGTGCAGACGAGGCGCAGACGGGTGCGGTCGACGTGGAAACGGCGGCATGCGTCATCGCTGACGACCTCCAGTCGGAGCTCTGCCGGCCAGTCCGGGGCCAGGCGCAGAAAGCGGTCGAGCAGGTCCAGGAGATCGGCCGTCCAGACCGGCAGGTCCAGCGCGTCCAGGCCATGGTCCGCGAGCAGGGTGACGACGGCCCGCCGCCGTGCGTCCCAGCCAGCCCCAGGTGCCAGGCGGTGACGGGTGGCCTGGGCCGGGAGCCGGGGTAGGCGCACAAGCTCGGCAACGAGATCCGGATCGAGGGTGCGTCGCCACAGGGTCAGGTTCCGAGCCGGGTCCTGGATCTCGGTCAGCGCGGCCGGCTCGCGAGCGCGCCGCGGGCCCGGCGGGATCGTCCCCTGGTGTGCGGGGTGTTGAGTGTGGGTCTGCATCTGCGACTCCGGGAACATGATACCTGATCGGATTCTTAGCGAGACATCACGCAACGACGCTGACAGCGCGTTCATCCGTCCGCCCCCGTGCCGCACGCGGCGCACACTCCGTATAGCGTGATGTCGTGTCGCTGGACGCTGAAATCGCGAGGAACCAGCGTGTCCAGGTCCTGCACGCAGCCGTGCAGATCGAAAACATGGCGACAGCGGTCACACACAAAATGATGGTGATGGCCCCGGTCGGCCGGTTCGTAACAGGGCGGATTGCCGGGAATCTCGACCAGCAGAACGTCTTTTTGCGCCATGAAGGACTTCAGAGCGCGGTACACGGTTGCCAACCCGATCCCAGCGCAATCCCGGCTTGCCCCCTCCCGAATCTCTTGTGGCGTCAGCGGTCGATCCGTCCGCCGTAAGGTGTTCAGTATCGCCTCGCGTTGCCGGGTGGAGTAGCTCACGCCCGATGCTCCCGTTGACCAAAACTGAGAAGAGATTATCATATCTTATAAATGAGAAACCAGTCTCATATTTCTCAGTCAATCCCGGCAGGATGATCAGGTCGGCCGTCGGAATCGGCTCAGCCGACCCCACCAGCCTGAGTCGCCCGGCTAGAGCGCGACCGGTTGGGATGTCGATTTGAGCCATCTATTTTATGGACATCAGATCCGCGACGGCGTGTCGTTCAAGTTGAGTGCCGGTTACGGCAATGCCGCTCAGGTGGTCGGTTGCAGTATTCGGCCTAATAAAGCGGATCCCGCGAAGCTTGATCCATTGATTGACCTGGTCGGAGTCGGACTCCCCTTTGAACTGGTGATGACCGGGCCGGACAATCCGGAAGGTAAGCCTCCCGTTCCACTACACCACGCTGGAGTCCATGTGGCGCTTCGTCATCGAGTCCGCCCGGCGGCTCGATGTGCAGGTCTTCGCCACATCCCATAGCGGCGATTGCATTCGCGCCTTGGCCTGGCTCCAAACCGACGCACCCGATCTGGCGGCGGAGGTCTCGGTGCACCGCATCGACCGGACCGAGCCCGCGGCGGTGCGCTATTCGGCCGCGGACATCGAGATCGCCGCACGCCACCACATTGAGGTGCGGGGATGAGCCGATCGAAGATGAGGCCGGACGCGCCCCATCGGCTGAGGTGGCAAGCGGCTTGGTGTCTGGCTCATGCCCGACAACCAGACCCCGGGCAAACTCGAGGACTTCCTGGCCCTGCTCGTGCCGCCAGCCGACCCTTGCTGGGCCTGGGCCGGGGAGAGCACCATGCAGGCCCGCCAACTGGGCGCCGGATTCACCGAGCCCGATTTCATCAAGGCCAGCATCCATACCTGGCTTGCCTGGCAGAAAGAGCCCGGTCAACCCTTCGGCACCGCGATCCGGGCGGCGACATTCGCCCATGACGCAGAGGCGGCACGCCGGTTCGTGGCCTGGATGGAGCGGCTCTTTGCCTAACTCCTGACCCTCGGTCAGCCATGTTCGGCTAACCCCATCCAACACGCCGGCTTATCCTGTCGCCTCGTTGACTGAAACCTGCGCGCTGATCGGGATGCTGGATGACGGTTGGGCCGGCCTGGTGGAGGCATCCTGTACCCCCTGACCCTGGGTCTGGGCTACGATTCTGTTGCTCCTGGCGGCGGTGGTGGTCATCGCCGCGCTGCCGCTGATCCTCCCGCTGCCCGGCGGGCTTGCCGAGCCCTTCGCCGGGGCCGATGCCCAAGCCCAGACCGCGATCATCGCGGCGAATCCGGACTACCAGCCCTGGTTCACGCCCCTGTGGGAGCCGCCGAGCGGAGAGATCGAAAGCCTGCTGTTTGCCCTGCAGGCGGCCCTGGGGGCGGGTCTGCTCGGCTATTACCTCGGCCTGCGGCGCGGTGAGTCGCAGCGGCGCAAACCAGACGCAGACCCGGCCCGGCTCGACGCGCAGGCCGTCGATGCTCGCGATTGACCGGCACGCCTGGACCAATCGCTGGCGCCGTCACCACCCTGTCCCGGCGCCGGCTGGCGGGGATTGGGAGTCTGCTGCTGGCGGTCGCCCTGGGATCCGTGCTGCTGGATCGGGGCCTGGCATGAACCCGATCATCCTGTCTGCACGGGGGCTGGAATACAGTTACCCCGGAGGCATCGTTGCCTTGAGCGGTTTGGACCTTGAGGTATCGCGGGGCCGCAAGCTCGCCCTGTTGGGCGCCAACGGCTGCGGCAAGACCACCCTGCTCCTGCACCTGAACGGCACGCTGAAGCCCTCCCGCGGCCAGGTCTTACTGGACGGCGCGGTCGCGGGGTATGGCCGTCAGGCGCTCAACGTCTGGCGCAACAAGGTCGGGTTGGTCTTGCAGGAGCCGGACGACCAACTCTTTTTGGCCACCGTCGAGCAGGATGTCTCCTTCGGCCCACTCAATCAGGGACTGCCGGAGGCGGTTGTGCGCGCACGGGTCGCCGAGTCGTTGGCGACCCTGCGCATCGCCGCGTTGGCCGAGCGTCCGACCCATTCCTTGAGCTTCGGCCAGAAGAAGCGGGTCGCCATCGCCGGGGTGCTGGCGATGCGACCCGAGGTTCTGATTCTGGACGAACCCACCGCCGGGCTGGACCCCCAGGGCGTTGCCCACCTGCTGTCCGCCCTGGAACAACTGTGCCTGGCCGGCACGACCCTGGTGTTTTCCACCCATGATGTTGACCTGGCCTATGGCTGGGCGGATGACGTGGCCATCCTGGGTCAAGGTCGCGTGGTCTGTCAGGGTGAAGCCCTGGCGACCCTCGCGGATGCGGAACGCTTGCGCGCCGCGCACCTGCGAACGCCCACCCTGTTGGCCCTGGCCGTTGCGCTGGGGTTCGGTGGTGGTCCGGAAGACCCGCAACCTCCGCCTCGCACGCCGGCCGCCCTGATCGCCCGGATCCAAAGTTCGCGGAACCAATCCATCAAGCGATCTATTCTTAACTGAAGTCTCCTGTCTTCAATTACGCCACGAGCCGCATAATCGCCGCGATCAGGGGATTTTGCGAGCGCATCAAGCTCCGTCCAGCGGGTCCGATCAGTGTTGGGGGGTAAACCGGACCACTGACGCAAGCCGTCGATGGTCTCCGCCCCAAGCCAGTCCGGTCCGCATTCGATCAGCACCCGATCCGCCAACACCCGTGCGGCCTGGGCATGGGCGTGGTCCTCAACGATCAGTACCAGCCGCATCGCATGTCTCCTGGCCGAGCACTCAGTCATCGCCGACCGCACTCAGGAACTCGCCGGTGCGCAGCGTGCCGCGAAACCGTGCCCCATCAGGGTGATCGGCGAGGCAGGCGGCGACCGCGGTGCCGTCGTTACGGGTATTCAGTACCCAGACCTCGTCATCGCGCAGTTCATCGATCAGGTAAGGCGAGTGGCTGGTCGCGACGATCTGCAACCCAGGATGCTGGTCCAGCGCCTGCCGCAGCAGTTGGATCAGGTCTGCCTGCGCCCGCGGGTGCAAGGCCTGGTCGATGTCGTCGATCAGCAGCAGCCGCGGGCTGTCGGCGGCGTTGAGCACCGTCAGCAGACCCAGCAGGATCAGGGTGCCCTCGCTGATGGCTTCCGGCGGCAGTTCATCGCCGGAGCGCATGTCCAGGGACAACTGGTCGGCGAGCTCCTTCCTGAACGGCTCCTCGCCTTTCGGCTTCACCGGTCGGCTGATCCGCCGGATGCGGATGCGCTTCACGGCTGGCACGATGGCCCGCAAGTCCGCCTCCAGCGCGTCGAAGCGGTCTCGGTCGGCGAGTAGCAGGTTCGCGATGACCGACGGCAGCCCGAACCCTTCGCTGTCGATCTGCGCATGCTCGGAGTCCAGCGCGCTCTCGGCGGCAAGCCGTTGAGCGGAGAGATGTAAACGCAGCACCTTGCCGATGGACCGCTGCACGGCCTGCCGCGTGAGGTTCTCCGGTCCAGCAATGCCGAGCAGGTCGCTGCGTCCGGTCGCATCGGTCCCGGAGAAGTCGAAGGAGCCGGCCGGACCGCCAGGCTCGCCGACTCGAATCCGCCATTTCAGGATCCAGCGTCCGTCCTTGTTGCTGTCGTCCGCCCCATTGAGCTCGAGGTCGAAACCAGGCTGCCCGGACCGGACCAGGCCGAGATGGTCCCTCTCTATGACCACGCGATGCGGGAGGAAAGTGCGCCAAGTCGTATCGATGGCCTGCAATACGCCGGATTTGCCTGCCCCGTTCGGTCCGACCAGCAGGGTGAGCCGCCCCAGGCGGATGCTGGTATCCCGATGATTCTTGAAATCGACCAAGCGAATCGTGTCGAGCATTAGGGCGTCCCGGTTGAACCATACAGTCGCGGCGCGGCGCAATGGCTGGCGATGCCGCCGCTGCGTCGCCCCGAAGCATAGCACCGCGGCCCCGGTCACGAGGGACGCCGATGGGAATCCGCCATTGGAGGCACATCGCCCCAAGCCTGGCCTCGGTGGCCTACCGGTAAGGTCCAACGATGCTGGGGTCACGGGGGAGCGGGGCGGGTGTGGCGACGCGGGTTGCGGGTCAGGATGCTACGCTACGATGGCACGGGCCGCAGAGCGGCAAAAACAGGGGTGTCGCCAGAATGGCAATGCGCAACCTGACAGCGGCAGGGCAGACTGAACCGTTACCGATCCTGAGTCATGCACATGCTGAATACCTCCAATAGCCTGCGCCTGCACATCGGCGTCTTCGGCCGCCGCAACGTCGGCAAGTCAAGCCTGGTCAACGCCCTGCTGGGCTATCCGCTGTCGATCGTCTCGCCCGTTGCCGGAACCACCACGGACCCCGTTGAAAAGGCGATCGAGTTGCCCCCGATCGGCCCCGTGGTCTTCGTCGACACCGCCGGTATCGACGACGCCGGCGAACTGGGCGGCCTGCGCATGGCCAGAACGGCCGGGGTGCTGGAGCGGGTCGACATCGCGCTGCTGGTCTGCGACCACACCGGCATCGGGGACGATGAGCGCGCGCTCCTCGCCCAACTGGCGGAGCGCAAGACGCCGGTGCTCTGTGTCCTCAACAAGACCGACCTGGGACCCCGGCCCGATGTGGCGCTCGCGGGTCTGCCGGGCGAGGAGACGGACCTGGTCCGCGTCTGCGCCCTGCATGGACAAGGGATCGAGGCGGTCAAAGAGTCCATGATCCGGCTGGTCCCGGAGGAGCATCTGCAAGGGCCGCCGCTGGTGGCCGACCTGATCCGGCCGGGCAGCACCCTGGTCCTTGTCGTCCCGATCGACCTTGGGGCGCCCACGGGGCGGCTGATCCCCCCGCAGGTGCAGGCGATCCGCGAGGCGCTGGACGCCGATGCCGTCTGTGTCGTGGTGAAGGAGCGCGAGCTGGCCGCCGCGCTCGGAAATCTGCGCGCCAGGCCGGCGCTGGTCGTCTGCGACTCCCAGGTGGTATTGAAGACCGTTGCCGATACACCCCCCGATATCCCCTGACGACCTTCTCGATCCTGATGGCCCGCTTCAAGGCGGACCTCGTCAAGCTCAGCGCGGGCGCGGCGGCGATCCACCGGCTGCAGCCCGGCGACCGCGTACTCATCGCCGAGGCCTGCACCCATGACCTCATCTGCGACGACATCGGGCGCGTGAAGATCCCACGCTGGCTGCGCCAGTTCGTCGGCGGCGAGTTGCAAGTCGACTTCAGCACCGGCAAGTATTTTCCCGACGAGATCGCGCACTACGACCTCATCATCCAATGCGGTGCCTGCATGGTGACCCGCAAGCACATGCTCTCCTGGCTCTATCGGGCCGAGCGTCAGCAGGTGCCCATGACCAACTATGGCGTGGCGATCTCGCTGCTGCAGGGGGTGCTGCCGCGCGCTTTGCAGTGCTTTCCCGCTGCGCTAACCCATCTTTAACATGACCCCATTGATAAGCACCCCCAGATGGTACCTAACCATCTGATCCTTTTGTACACGCCTGCCGAAAATCGCAATGTAGTGCCAAGTTATTCAATAGGGTCAAAGTAAAGCCGGTGCCGGGTGTCGTAGAGTACCGGGATGTACATCCGTCGCACCCATACCACGAACAGCGCCACCGGGGAGCGCTACACCACCCACCGCCTGGTGCAGTCCGAGCGCGTGGGCGGCCGGGTGCGGCAGGTCACCCTGCTGAACCTGGGCCGCCAGTTCACGCTGCCCCAGGAGGAGTGGCCGGCACTCTGTGCGCGGTTGGAAGAACTGCGTAGCGGCCAGGGCGCCTTGCTGGCCGGCTCCGGCCCCGTCGAACGGAAGGCGCAGCGGCTGTTCGCCCGGTTGTTGGCGCGCCAGGGCGTGGCCCCACCCCTCGCCGGCCGCACCGACGGGGGCGATGTGCAGGCGGTCGACGTCGACTCGCTGGAACTGAGCCGCCCGCGCAGCGTCGGGGTGGAGTCGGTGGCGCTGTGGGCGATGGCGGAAGTGAACTTTGTCGCGCTGCTCCAGGGCTTGGGGTTGAGCGGCCCGCAGCGGGCGCTGATTGTTGGGGCGGTGGTCGGGCGCATGGCCGCACCGGGCTCGGAACGGGCGACCCACCGCTGGCTGGGTGAGCGCAGCGCGTTGGGGGAATTGCTGGAGGTCGACTTCGAGGCACTTTCCCTGGCGCCGTTCTACCGCGCGGCGGACCTGCTGATGCGCCACCGGGCGGTGATCGAGCAGACGGTCTTTACGCGCGTCAGTGACCTGTTCGGACTGGACTGGACCGTCACCCTCTATGATCTGACCAACACCTTCTTTGAGGGGGCGG
>JACDZG010000325.1 GCA_013426805.1 Chromatiaceae bacterium | reverse complement strand
GGTCGGCGCGGTGTTTAGACGCGCCCTGCTGTTTGGCAAGCGCCGCATCGACGCGCGCGTTGAGCGTCTTGTCGTCGGTCGGTGGCGGCGGGTGCTCGCCCTTGCGATAGGTTGTGTAAGGCAGCTCGCGCCCCTCGTAGAGCAAAACGATCTCCCCGCTCAGCAGCGCGCAGACGGTCACTGTGGCCCCGCGCAGGCGATAGCCGGGACCGTCGTGGCGAACCTGGTAGAGAACGTTGCGAAATTGCAGGGTGAGGTTCTTGCAGAGGACCCGTTCGTGCTGCTCCGAGAGGAGCCGGTCGAGCTCGCGGGGGCGGTGTGCGAGCGCCCGATGGGCATCCTCGGCAACACGCGGGGCCACGGCGAAGCGATGGTTGTCGTCGTCGATAAACTCCGGCAGGAAGGCGTTGGCGGCCTCCATCGCGTCAATGCCGCGCAGGCGCAGTTCCTTGACCAAACGGTCCTGCAAGGTCTGATTGGCGCGCTCCACGCGCCCTTTGGCCTGCGGGCTATGCGCCTGGATGGCCTCGATCTCCAGCCCCGCCAGCGCACGCCCGAACTGGGTCAGCGTGTGGCCGTTGGCGGCCTCCTCACACGTCAGACGGAAGATGCTGTGGCGGTCGGAGTACAGCGCCGCCGGGCGCCCGTGACGCTCCAGGTGGGCGCGCAGTAGCAGCATATACGCCGCCGTGGTCTCGGCGGGGGCGAACCGCAACTGCACCAGCCGCCCGGTGGCGTCGTCGATGAAGACGATGAGCGTGCAGCGCCCACTGCGGCCCTCGAACCAATCGTGCGGCGAGCCGTCGATCTGGATCAGCTCGCCGAAGCGACCTCGTCGCTCGCGCAGTTGGAACGCCCGTGCCGCCTTGCGCCGCTTGGGTTTCCACAACGCCAGCGCGATTTGCAGCCCGCGGACCGTCTCCACCGAGACCGCCATGCCATGCACCTCGCGCAGCTTCTCGCACGCCAGCGTGGACCCGAAGTCCGCATAACGCTCCACCAACAGGGCGCCAATGGCTTCGCGGACCGGCTCCTTGAGCCGTCGGTTCGACGGCTGGCCCACCCGCCGACTCACCAGCCCGGCCGCCCCGTCCCGCCGGTACGCCGCCACCAAGCGCTTCACCTGCCGCGTCGTCACCCCGAGCTGCTCGGCCGCTGGCCCCTGCTTCAGCCGCCCTTCCGCCACCGCCTCGACCGCCCGCAAACGGTGCAGCGCCTTCTTCGTCATCTCGATTGTCTCCTCCGGCATCGCGCCCCCTAGGTCGCCCAAAGGGGACATCTCTACATTGCACGGAGGGGACATTACTACTTTGGGTTAACAAACGGCCAAACCACCTTGCCGCCGCGCCTCACCCGCGTTAGCATA
>JACDZG010000147.1 GCA_013426805.1 Chromatiaceae bacterium | reverse complement strand
CAAGCGCAACCGTCCGATCAAACACGAAGTTACCTTTTGCGTCCGAGGCGTGCTCAGCCCGGTGCTCGCCAACCTCATGCTCGACGATATGGACAGCGACCTGGAGCACGCCGGCTTTCGGCTGGTGCGCTACGCCGACGACTTCGTGGTGCTGTGCAAGGACCGCGAGCGTGCCGAGGCCGCCGGGGCGGCGGTGCGCCGCTCGCTGGCCGAACTCGGGCTGACCCTCAACGAGGACAAGAGCCGCAGCGTCGGCTTCGACCAGGGGTTCCGCTATCTGGGCTTCCTCTTCCTCAACGATCTCATCATCGATACCGCCGGGGCGGGGCGCGCGACCGAGGCCGCCCGGAGCGGCCCGCCCAAGCCCCCGCCCGCCGGCAGTTGGCTCGACCGTCTCACCCGCGGTGCGCCGGTGCCGCTCGGACCCACGGGCCCGGCGCCTGCGGCCGCGACCGCATCGGAAACGCCGACCGGACCTGCCGCACCCGCCCCGGAGCACGCGGACGCCCCCGTCCCCGGCGGACTCGGCGAACTGGGAGACGAGGGCCAACTCCTGCTCCTCACCGGCGCCCCCGTGCTGATCGCCACCCGGCAAGGGCGCCTGGTCGCCACCCGCCACGACCAGACCCTGACCGAAAGTCCCTGGCGCCGACTTCAGGCCGTCGTCTGCTTCGGCCTGCACCATGTCACCACCCCGGCGCTGCGCGCCGCCTTCGCCCACCAGGTACCCATCCACTTCGCGAGCAGCGGCGGCACCTACCAGGGCAGCGCCTGGAGCGGACGCCCCGGTGCCGAGGGCGCCGCCCTCTGGCTCGCGCAACAGGCGCGCTGTGCCGACCCCCAATGGGCCATGCCCGCCGCCCGCGCGGTCATCGTCGCCCGCATCCGCCACCAGCGCGAACTGCTGCGCCAGCGCCAGCCGACCGGCCTGGAGGCTGCGCGTCAGGCCCTCCAGCAGGCCGCCCAGGACGCTGCCCAGGCCGCCGACCCGAGCACCTTGAACGGCATCGAAGGCGCTGCCGCCCGCGCCTACTTCCAGGCCCTGGCCGCGACCATCCCGGCCGCCTACGGCTTCGACGGGCGCAACCGTCGGCCGCCGCGCGACCCCTTCAATGCGCTCCTGTCGCTGGGCTATACCCTGCTCTATGCCCATGTCGACACCCTGCTGCGGGTCGCCGGGCTCTATCCCTGGACCGGCTTCTATCATCAACCCCATGGGCGCCACGCCGCACTCGCCTCCGACCTCATGGAGCCCTTCCGCCATGTCATCGAGCGCGCCTCCCTGCGCGCCGTCACCCGTCAGGGCATCAAGCCGGAGGAGTTTCACCTGGACCCCGCCCTGGGCTGCCGGCTCTCCCCCGCGGCCCTGCGCCGTTACCTGGCCCTGATCTGGGAGCGCCTGGAAGCCCCCGCCGAATCCCTTGCCGAGGGCGAATCCAGGCCCATCCTGCAGCAGATCCACCGTCAGAACCGCCGCCTGATCGAGGCCATTCGCGGCGGTACGCCCTTCACCGCCTGGGTCGCGCGCTGATGGAGGTCTATGTCGCCTCCTTCGATATCAGCGACGACCGACTGCGCCGCCGCGTCGGTGACCTGTTGCTCCGCTATGGCGAGCGGGTCCAGCGTTCCGTCTTTGAGATCATGGTGCGCGACCGCCGCGATCTGGATATGCTGTGTGAGGAACTGCGCGCCCTGGTCGGAGAGGACGACGACATCCGCTTCTATCGGATCTGTGCCGCCTGCCGCCGGTCGTCCGCCACCCTTGACGGCGGTGCCGTGGCCGTGGTCCCGGCCGTCGTCATCCTCTGAACAGCGGCCGGCGGCGACTCGCCGGCCTGGCCGCGCGCGGGCTTGCTCTTTAACAAGCGAAACCAATACGATCGTGATGTTACGGGTGATTTTTTGAAGCGGTCCGCGACCTGAGTCGCCGGTTTCGGAAATTCAGAGACTTAAGGTCCGATAGCGGGGTCCCGGACGGCTGGCCGGGGTCTGCTGAGGGACAGGATTTGCGAGTCGCCGAAACCGCTCGTAACTGGTTGGGCTGGTGACCGATTTCGCCGTGGCTGTCATCCAGCCATTAGCCGTTCAGGCTGTTGAAACAACTGCCTCCTCCCGAATCTTCCTGGTGATTCGGTCATCCAGCCATTAGCCGTTCAGGCTGTTGAAACAAGAATGCCACGACGGCGATTACCCACAGGAGGGCGTCATCCAGCCATTAGCCGTTCAGGCTGTTGAAACGCCGTCATCACGAAGACCGCGTCTTTCGGTGTTTTGGTCATCCAGCCATTAGCCGTTCAGGCTGTTGAAACTCATTGAGGAGTTTCTTCATGAGGGACACCATGAGTCATCCAGCCATTAGCCGTTCAGGCTGTTGAAACGTTAGCTTAAGGCGACAAACGTCCGCCTCATCGAAAGTCATCCAGCCATTAGCCGTTCAGGCTGTTGAAACTAATCTTCCATGACAGATTGCGTCGGTTTAGGCGTGTCATCCAGCCATTAGCCGTTCAGGCTGTTGAAACCGCAGTAATGATGGTCACGGGGGACGCAGCCACGTCATCCAGCCATTAGCCGTTCAGGCTGTTGAAACGATTGCCAGTAGGCTGGGAGTAAGGCTGATTCCGTCATCCAGCCATTAGCCGTTCAGGCTGTTGAAACCCATTGTGGGTCTCCAGTTGGGTGCGAAGGGAAAGAATGTCATCCAGCCATTAGCCGTTCAGGCTGTTGAAACTGTGCTTCCTGCTCCATCCGCACTCCAGGCCGGGTCATCCAGCCATTAGCCGTTCAGGCTGTTGAAACCAACCGGGGCCATCGAAGGGGAGTTGGCCGGAGGGCGTCATCCAGCCATTAGCCGTTCAGGCTGTTGAAACCGCATATTATCCCAGAGTCCCCAAAGGAGGGGGGGTCATCCAGCCATTAGCCGTTCAGGCTGTTGAAACCCCTACGCCCTGCTCCTCAACCCGCTGAAGGATGTCATCCAGCCATTAGCCGTTCAGGCTGTTGAAACATGCGCCAAGTCAAGCATCTGCTGTCGGGCATCGGGTCATCCAGCCATTAGCCGTTCAGGCTGTTGAAACCTTCTGCTTGCGACGACCCGTACGGGTCACTGGCTTAGGTCATCCAGCCATTAGCCGTTCAGGCTGTTGAAACTGACTGCATAGCTCCCGACGAAGTTTCCGTCGGCATATGTCATCCAGCCATTAGTCGTTCAGGCTGTTGAAACAAGCCACACCAAGGCCAATACCACTCCGAAAAAAACGTCATCCAGCCATTAGCCGTTCAGGCTGTTGAAACGATCTTTACGCGCTTTTCCCCCCGTGGGAACATGGTCATCCAGCCATTAGCCGTTCAGGCTGTTGAAACTTTTCCCGTCCAAACGGTGCCCGGATCCGTAAGGTGTCATCCAGCCATTAGCCGTTCAGGCTGTTGAAACTCTAATTGCCTCCTTTTCAGCGTTCCTTTCCTCTGTCATCCAGCCATTAGCCGTTCAGGCTGTTGAAACAAAGAGAGGACACCCATTTGCGGAGAAGACACCCGTCATCCAGCCATTAGCCGTTCAGGCTGTTGAAACGTGTAATACGTCACTACATCCAGGTTATTGGCGAGTCATCCAGCCATTAGCCGTTCAGGCTGTTGAAACCGATCTACCTGTTGCCAGAGTTCTTGTGGAAATGGTGTGTCATCCAGCCATTAGCCGTTCAGGCTGTTGAAACGGCTCGATAACCTCGATTCTGGGCGTCCCGCAGTCATCCAGCCATTAGCTGTTCAGGCTGTTGAAACCATAATCCTATTAGAGATATGATCTGATGAACCTCGTCATCCAGTTATTAGCCGTTCAGGCTGTTGAAACCTTGCGCCGCCGCCACGATCCATCCTGGTTGCAGTCATCCAGCCATTAGCCGTTCAGGCTGTTGAAACAGATCTACCCCGGGATTTAGCATCGAAACGACCAGTCATCCAGCCATTAGCCGTTTAGGCTGTTGAAACCAGTTAAAGCGCATGAGTGCAAGATCCGGATCTTGGCCATCCAGCTATTAGCCGTTCAGGCTGTTGAAACGGATCAGCCCGGACGCAATAGCCTTCACGATCGCGTCATCCAGCCATTAGCCGTTCAGGCTGTTGAAACACCGTCCCCGAGGGGATAAAGTCGTTACTCTCCGGTCATCCAGCCATTAGCCGTTCAGGCTGTTGAAACCTGAGTACCCCATATGCCAACAGCCCCACCGATATTGTCATCCAGCCATTAGCCGTTCAGGCTGTTGAAACCGATCAGCAATGCCCCACCGTAAGTGCTTGCCAGGTCATCCAGCCATTAGCCGTTCAGGCTGTTGAAACCGACTGCTGATCCCAGGTGATTTTGTGGGCCTTGATCATCGTTCCGGCAGGCCGCGGACGGTCCGCATAGCGGACCCAACGGTAACACCGTGACCCGATCAAGACAGACGTGATCGTGATTGTGCGAGGACCGGTCCGCACAGCGGACCCTACGGTAACACCGTGACCTGTAGGGTCCGCTGTGCGGACCGACGACCGTGCAGATCGCGCGATGGCCGGCTTTATGACCAAGGCCATTTTGTGAATCTCTGGGTCATCCAGCCATTAGCCGTTCAGGCTGTCGAAACCTCGTCGCCCGAGCAGTCGATGTGGCCTTGATCGTCGTGCCGGCGGTCGGGTGGACAAGCGCTCGCGCGGTTTACCGAATTCCGCGTCGGCGCCTATTTTTGACGCCTTACAAATGTGATTTTCGGGAAAGGATCGACCGAATTTTAGGGGCGACTGAAGTCGCCCCTACATCGCTCCTGCATCGCCCCTACAGGCCCCTATTGCAGGCTTCCACAAGTCGGGAGGGATATTCCTGGTCAGCGCCTGAAGCGTGGTTCTCAAACAAAGACACAAAGAGTGCCGTGTCGTCTCGGGCCTCCGCACTGGGGCGCTCGGCCAAACTCGGTCACGACGCGAGAAAATCGGGAGGCGGAGCGCCGTGCCGAGGGACCGGGACGCTGGAGGGTTTTATCAAATCCCGACGCACCCACCTACGCAGCTTAGCGCCCCAACTTTGCAGTACCTGACCGATGCGGCCAATCTCCGTAGTCATCCCGACCCGACGCCTGAGCACGGCGCTGCGCGAGCGCTGCGCCGGGACGGCCGCGTGTCTCCCCGGCGCGGAGATCATTCTCTGCGAGCCGGACGACCTGGGTCCGCTCGCGGCGCAGCCGCGGTTGCCGGTGGGCTGGCGACTGGTCAGGGCACCGCGCGGTCGCGGAACCCAGTGCAACGGCGGGGCCCGCGCCGCTTCGGGCGAACTCTTGATGTTCCTGCACGACGACACGGACCTGCCCCGCGATGCCGGATCGGTCCTCGAGACCGCCTTTCGCGACCCCGGCATCGGCATGGCCTGCTTCCGGATCGCCTTCGATCAGCGCCACTGGCTGCTTGGCGCCTATGCCTGGGGCTCGCGTTTCGAGTCGCGGCTGACGACCTTCGGCGATCAGGCCATGACCATCCGGCGCGACCTCTTCGCGGCCGTCGGCGGCTTCCCCGACTGGCCGCTGTTCGAGGACGTGGAGCTGGCTCGCCGCGTGCGCCGGTGCAGCCGCATCGCCAAGCTGCCGAGCGCGGTGACCACCTCGGCCAGCCGCTTCCTGGCCAACGGGCCGGCGCGACAGCAACTGACCAACGCACTCTTGCTCGCACGCTTCCTGTTGGGCGCCCCGCCTGAACGCCTCGCGGCCCTCTACGAACGGCAGCGCGGCGCGATCTCACGGGGTGAGGCGGCGTGAGTCTCGGCCGCGCGCGGGGGGTTGGGGACTGTGCCTGCACATGGCCCGAGGCCGCAAGCGGCTGGCCGCGCAACCAGGGTATGAAGTCCCCATGGCCCGTTTCCTGAATCGACCCGATCACGCCTGCCGGTGCGCGCGGGTCTTGGCCAGGGCGGCGTTTTTCTCCAGATACTCGATCATCAGGCCGGCGATGTCTTTGGAGGTCGCCGTCTCGATTCCTTCGAGCCCCGGGGTGGAGTTGACCTCCAGAACCACCGGCCCGTGATGGGAGCGCAGGACGTCGACGCCGGCCACGTTGAGCCCCATGATGCGGGCGGCCCGCACCGCGGTCGAACGCTCTTCCGGGGTAATGCGGATCAGGCTGGCGGTGCCGCCGCGGTGCAGGTTGGAGCGGAACTCGCCGGGCTTGGCCTGGCGCTTGATGGCCGCCACGACCTTGTCGCCGATGACGAAGCAGCGAATGTCCGCTCCCTCGGCCTCCTTGATGTATTCCTGCACCAGGATGTTGGCGCGCAGGCCCATGAAGGCTTCGATCAGGCTCTTGGCGGCCTGTTCGGTTTCGGCCAGCACCACCCCGATCCCCTGGGTGCCTTCCAGGAGTTTGATGACCAGCGGCGCACCGCCGATCATCTTGATCAAGTCCTCGACGTCGTCCGGGGCATGGGCGAATCCCGTAATCGGCAGCCCGATGCCCTTGCGCGACAGCAACTGCAATGAGCGCAGTTTGTCGCGGGCGCGGGCGATGGCCACCGATTCATTCAGGGCATAGACGCCCATCATCTCGAACTGACGCAGCACCGCGGCCCCATAAAAGGTGACCGAGGCGCCGATCCGCGGGATCACCGCGTCGAAACCCTTCAACTCTTCGCCCTTGTAATGGATGGATTGGGCGTGGGTGGTAATGTTCATATAGCAGCGCAGGACGTCGATGACGCGAATCTCGTGGCCGCGCTCCCGCGCCGCCTGCACCAACCGGTTGGTGGAATAGATGGTGGGGTCGCGGGACAGGAGGGCGATCTTCATCGGCGTCACGGCGACTGCCTCGTGCAGCCCGTCGGCAGGCTTCGGCGGCGCGTCAGGCATTGACATAGCGCTCCACCTCGGCCAGTCGCTCATCGGTGGTGATCAGATCCGCCCGGGCGAAGCGGATGAGCAGGATGACGCGTGCCGGCTGCCCGTTGCGATACCCGCGCAGGAACTCGATCGGCGTCGACTCCACGGCGCCCTTCCGGTCCTCGCGCACCACGTTCATCCGGTCCAGGCGGACCTGCTCGGGCTGGACCGCAACGCGGGTCTCCGGGTGCGCCAGCACGTCGTTCAGGCGCAGCAGATAGTCGTCGAGGGTGGTGAGTCCCTGGCGTGCCGCCGCCAGTTCCTGCTCCAGTTGCTGGATGCGCTGGCCCAGGGTCTCGAAATCAGGCAGCGTGGAAGCGCCGCCATCGCTGAGGAAATCCAGACCGCGCGTGGCTGGATTTGCGACTTTTTGTTTGATGCGGGTCATTCGCAACTGTTCTTCCAGTGCGGCGATCCGCGCCTCCTGACTGCCGATCTCCTGCACGGCCCCGCCGGCGATGATGTCCATGATGGCTTGTGCGGCCTGGCCGCGTACGGCATCCGGATCGTCGGCCGGGAGACCGACCTCGTGGTTGACGAAACTCCAGGTGGTTTGCGGAATGTCCCGGTGGATGGCGTCGCCTTGCAACTCCATGCCAAGTTGGTGGCGCACCAGCGGCAGCGCGGCCAGGAGCGCGTAGCAGTCGCCGGTTTCCAGGTCCGTGTCGCGGACGTAAGCGCAGACACTGGGGCTGGAGAGGACCCAGCGGATGCGCTGCGGGTCGGCGAACATGGCATTGAGTAAGGGGTCTTGGGCCCAGGTCTCCCGATTCAGCGTGATCGGTCCGGGGATGCGGCTGGCCACTTCGGCACTGTAGTCGAGCGCGACGGCGACGTTGTCGTGGAGTGTGCGGCAGTATCCGGACAGGCCGCGCAGGCGCGGATCAACTTGGTCGACCACCCGTTCGCAGGCCGCCGCCACCGCCTGCTCGCGCGGTGTGGGTGGGGTGCCGATGGTCTTGATTCTTGACCAGTGCTGAGCGGCGACGCGCTTCAGGTCTTGCCAGAGATCGTTCATCGCGAATCCTCAGGTGAGGCGAAGGGGGCCGTGACGCCGGCTGCAACGGTCGCGCGGACCAGGATCGGTGCGTTCGCGGTCTGAGTTGATGTCGCGTGGCGTCAGGGAACGGTGGACAATGATACTCGAATCATTGCCCGTGAATTGCTGCGAGGGGATGACAGTCCGCTGCGGTCGGCGGTCGGATCACTTGCTGTGGTCGGTAACCGTTACGCCTTCATGGCGGGCCGATCCGGGCCGGTGTCGAAGAACAGGGTATGGATCAGCAGGATGACCACCCCCAGGCTGATGGCGCTGTCCGCCACGTTGAACGCCGGCCAGGGGTTGAACATCGCAAACGGTAGCCAGGGCAGATAGACCTGAATGAAGTCGATGACATGCCCGAGCACCACCCGGTCGACCAGATTCCCGACCGCGCCGCCGATGATCAGCGCCAGTGCGGCCGCCATGGTTCGTTCATCTGCGCGCAGACGCAGCAGCCAGGCGGCCAGCACCCCGCTGATGATGAGTGCCACGGCCGCGAGTCCCCAGCGCTGCCAGCCGCCGGCTTCCGCCAGGAAGCTGAAGGCCGCGCCGGTATTGAAGGCCAGGGTCAGGTTCAGGTTCGGAATCAGCTCGATCACCTCGAACGGTGCCAGCGAGCCCATCACCAACCACTTGGTGGCCTGGTCGAGTACGAAAATAATAAGAGAGAGCCACAGCCAGCGTTTCATAAGCGTGTTCGTGTTTAACTTGTTCTTTTCTCGTTCCCACGCTCCGCGTGGGAATGCCGGGCGGGCGCTCCGCGTCCGGTCTTGGCGCCGGACGCGGAGCGCCCGCACGTGCTCCCACGCTGGAGCGTGGGAGCCAGAAGAATGTTTCTAAAAGACTTTAAACCGCGCCAACTCCGGCAATCGTCGCGTCTGCCGGGGCCGATCCCATCAAAAAACATGGCATACCGCGCTGGGCGCGGTTTATGCGAAGCGCCGCACCTCCCCGGACCCGGCGACATTGTCCACGCAGCGCCCACAGAGTTCCGGGTGTTCGGCGTGGGTGCCTACATCCGCCCGATGGTGCCAGCAGCGCACGCACTTGGCGTGTTTCGACGCGTTCACCCGCACCGCCAGGCCCGCCAGCTCCGTGCCGACCGCCGTGTCCGGCTGTTCGGCGATCGGGTGCAGCCGCACCTGCGAGGTGATCATGACGAATCGCAGTTCGTCCGCCAGGCGACCCAGTGCCTGATAGAGTCTGGGGTCGCAGTACAGATCCAACTCGGCATCCAGGGCCGAACCGATCAGGTTGGCCTTGCGGGCGCTCTCCAGCGCCGGTCCTACGGCCATCCGTGCGGCAAGCACCTGATCCCACAGGACCTGATTCCACAGGACCTGATCCCACCGGGCCCGGTCCAGGTCGGCCCCATCGTCCAGCGCGACCAGACCCTCATACCAGGTGGCGGTGAACACCGAGGGATCGCGCCGGCCGGGGATGAAGCCCCAGATCTCATCGGCCGTGAATGACAGAATCGGCGCCAGCCAGCGCACCATGGCCTCGGCGATGTGATACATGGCGGTCTGGCAGGACCGCCGCGGCAGCCCGTCCGCCGCGGTGGTGTATTGGCGGTCCTTGATCACGTCCAGATAAAAACCGCCTAAATCCACCACGCAGAAGTTGTGGACCTTCTGGTAGATCAGGTGGAACTGGTAGGTTCGATAGGCCGCGATGATCTCGCCCTGGAGTTGCAGCGCCCGGTCCATCACCCAGCGGTCCAGGGCGATCATGTCGGCCGGCGCCACCTGATTGACCGCGGGGTCGAAGCCGTTGAGGTTGGCGAGCAGGAAGCGGGTGGTATTGCGGATACGCCGGTAGGCATCGGCGGTGCGTTTGAGGATCTCATCGGAGACGCTCATCTCAGCGCGATAGTCGGTGGCGGCGACCCACAGCCGGATGATGTCGGCTCCCAGGGTCTTCATCACCTCCTGGGGGCTCACCACGTTGCCCTTGGACTTGGACATCTTCTCGCCCTTGGCATCGACCGTGAAGCCGTGGGTGAGGACCTGACGGTAGGGTGCCCGCCCATGCATGGCGATGCTGGTGAGCAGCGACGACTGGAACCAGCCGCGATGCTGGTCCGAGCCTTCCAGGTAGAGATCCGCCGGGGCGTGCAGCCCCGCGCGCTGCTCCAGAACGCAGGCGTGGGTGACCCCGGAGTCGAACCATACATCCAGGGTGTCCTGGACCTTCTCGTACTCGGCCCCTTCCGTTTCGCCGAGCAGACCCGAGGGGTGCAGTTCAAACCAAGCCTCGATCCCCGTCTGTTCCACCCGGCGCGCCACTTCCTCGATCAGTTCGGGCGTGCGCGGATGCAGTTTGCCGGTGATCTTGTGAACCAGTAGGGCAATCGGCACCCCCCAGGTGCGCTGACGCGAAATACACCAGTCCGGCCGCCCTTCGACCATCCCCTCAATGCGTCCCTGACCCCAGTCGGGTGTCCAGTCGACCCCGCCGATTGCATCCAGGGCCGCCGCGCGCAGGCCCTGCTTCTCCATGCTGATGAACCACTGCGGGGTGGCGCGAAAGATGATGGGCGTCTTGTGACGCCAGCAATGGGGGTAGCTGTGGGTAAAGCGCTGCTCCAGCAGCAGCGCGCCATGGGCTTTCAGCACCTCCACCACGTGCTCATTGGCCTTGAAGACATTCTCCCCGGCGAACAGCGGCGTGCCGGGCAGGAAGCGCCCGTCCCCGCCCACCGGGTTGTCGACCGGCAGGCCGTAACGGCTGCCGACGATATAGTCGTCCAGGCCATGACCGGGCGCGGTGTGGACCGCACCGGTGCCCGCTTCCAGGGTCACATGCTCGCCGAGGATCACCGGGACCTCACGGTCATAGAAGGGATGCCGCAGCTTCACCCCCTCCAAATCCGCGCCCCGTCCATAGCCCAGCACGCGATAGTGTTCGTAACCCCAGCGGTGCATCGTGTCCTTGAGCAGGCCCTCGGCGACGATCAGCCGCTCGCCGGATCCGGGCTGGTCGTTGCCGCCCACTTGAACAATGGTGTATTCCAACTCCGGATTGACCGCGACCGCCTGATTGGCGGGCAGGGTCCAGGGCGTGGTGGTCCAGATCACCAGCGCCGCCGGTCCCTCACCGCAGCCGTTGGGCGAGCCGTGGCAGCGCGCCTCCAGCACTGCCGGCTCGACCAGCGCAAAGCGCACGTCGACGGCGATCGACTGCTTGTCGGCGTATTCGACCTCGGCCTCGGCCAGGGCCGAACCGCAGTCGATACACCAATGCACCGGTTTCTCGCCCTTGATGACATGGCCGTTGGCGATGATCCGCCCCAGGGAGCGGATGATCTGCGCTTCGCAGGCGAAATCCATCGTGAGGTACGGTCGTTCCCAGTCGCCGAACACGCCCAGGCGTTTGAAGTCGGCGCGCTGACCGGTCACCTGCGTGGCGGCATAGTCGCGGCAGGCGACGCGGAACTGCGCCGGGCTCAGCTTATGTCCGGGCTTGCCTTGCTTTTTTTCGACCTGGAGTTCGATCGGCAGCCCGTGGCAGTCCCAGCCCGGCACATAGGGTGCGTCCATCCCGTCCAGCGTTTGCGCTTTGACGATAATGTCCTTCAGCACCTTGTTGACCGCATGGCCGATATGGATGTCGCCATTGGCGTAGGGCGGGCCGTCGTGCAGGATGAAGCTGGGCGCGCCCGCGCGCGCCGCGCGAATCTGTGAATAAATATCCAACTGTTCCCATTTCTGGAGCAGCGCTGGTTCGCGCTGGGCCAGATTGGCCTTCATGGGGAATTCGGTGTTGGGGAGGTTGAGGGTGTATTTGTAGTCAGTCACGCGTATGCCTTGAGGTTGTCCCGCGCCTGGGAACGGGGCGTTGCCGGTGTCACAGGGGCTCTGCCAACCCTATGATTGCACAGAATGAAGGTACAACGTGACCGGGATTTCTTCAAGTCACCCGGTCCGCGTCGCATCCCGCCGGTCCGGCCAGATACTCCCGCGCCGCCGCCGCATCTCGCGCGATCTGGCGGCGCAGTTCCTCGAATGAGCCGAAACGCCGCTCGTCGCGCAGCTTGAGCCGGAACTCCACTTCCAGATGACGGCCGTAGATCTCCTGATCGAAGTCGAACAGATGCACCTCCAGCCGATACCCCTGGCCGCCGACCGTGGGGCGGGTGCCGACGTTGGCGACGCCCGGTCGCGGACCCGCGTCCAACCCGCGCACCTGCACGGCGAAGACCCCGTGCAGCGGACTGACCCGCCGGTGCAGGTCGACGTTGGCGGTGGGGAAGCCGATGGTGCGCCCGCGCCGATCGCCGTGGCCCACCCGGCCCTGAATCCGGTAGGGTCGTCCGAGCAAGCGTTCGGCCTGCTCCAGATCGCCGCGGTAGAGCGCCTCGCGCACCCGGGTGCTGCTGATGCGCTCCTCGCCATGGGTGATGGTGTGCAGATTCTCAACCGCGAAACCCGCGGCGCCCGCCTGGGTGCCGATGGTGCGCAGGAGTTCGTAATCGCCGGTGCGCCCGCGGCCGAAGCGGAAATCGTCCCCGACCAGTAGATAGCGCACACCCAGCCCCTCCAGCAACAGTTGCCGGGCAAAGACCGCGGCCTCGGTGGCCGCGAGTCGCGGTCCGAACTCAAGGAGCATCACCCGCGCGATGCCGTATTTGCGGATGGCCTGGAGCTTCTCGCGCAGCCGGGTCAGGCGCGCCGGCGCGTGATCCGGGGTGAAAAATTCCAGCGGCTGGGGCTCGAAGGTGATGACGGTGGCCGGCAGCCCGAGTGCGCGGCCGTGCCCGAGCAGGCGCTGGAAAACAGCGCGGTGTCCCAGGTGCACCCCGTCGAAGGTGCCGATGGTGGCCACGCAGCCCCGATCGTCAGGGCGCAAATTATGAATACCGCGGATCAGCCTCATGGGTCCTACGAGCAAGCGGAGGGGCGCCACAGTATACGCGGGTCGTCCGCGGGTTCCGAGCGGATCGGCGTGTCTTTTCCTGAGCGTTCAGCCGGCGTTGCTGATGCTGATCTGGTTGCGCCCGCTATCCTTGGCCTGATAGAGGGCGGCATCGGCTCGTGCCAACACGGCGGCGGCATCCGTTTCCTGCGTCCGCGCGGCAGTGACGCCGATGGAGACGGTGATCGGCGGCAAGTCCTCGCCTTGGTACGGCACCCGCAAGTGCGTCACTGACTCGCGCAGACAATCCAGCCGCGTGCGGGCGTCGCCTAGCAGCCTGTCGGACTTAGCCCCTAGGATTAGGATATGAGTCAACATAAAGGC
>JACDZG010000324.1 GCA_013426805.1 Chromatiaceae bacterium | reverse complement strand
CATAAACTAATGGCGGCCGGATAATCACAATCTCCATGTCAGTTTCTTGAGCAATGCTCAATAATCCCTGCTCCGCTTCCCATTTAGAAAGAGCGTAGGGCTCCTTAGGTGGTGCTACGGGATCAGTTTCTCGATATGGGACATTGTGGCCTTCGCCATTGACCTTGATACTACTGATGAAAATAAAGCGTTTTACGCCGGATTCAGAAGCCTGACGTGCCAAATTAAGCGTCGACTCGGTGTTAGCAGTGCGATACAACCCCAGCGGATCAGCCAGGCGACTTTCATGCATTACATGTACCCGAGCAGCGAGATGCACCAATGCCTCACAATCGGTCAATGTCACACCCCAGTCTGTTGCACCCCCGATATTTTCCACGACCGCTTCATTTGCCAGGCCACAAGCATGACGTACTACAGGCACAACAGTATGACCGTAAGCGGCAAGAAGGCTACACATAACACTGCCAACATATCCGTTCGCACCGGTAATCAAAATTTTCATTTATACAAGAACTCCAGCACCTTGACCAGATATTTTGAGAGAATTTTTGGAAGGCTGGTCGAGATACCATTTTCCTGGCAAGCTCGTAAGACCTCGCGATTAAGCAGAACTGTATTGCGCCATCCCCCGGTGCTGATTCCCCCAGTCTGCATGCGCACCAGAACTTGAGGCACGTGACGATAAGTGAGCTTCTGACCATGAAAAATTCGTGCCACTAATTCGAAATCGCCAGCAATACGATAATCAGTCCTGAATGTACCGAAACGTTCGTACACTCTGCGTTTCAAAAAAAGTGCCGGGTGAGCCGGCATCCAACCCCAGGCGATACGCTCTGGGCGAAAATATATAGATCGGTAACGACGTAAAGGCCTATCAGGTTTGCCCGGACTGACGAACTCGGCATCACCAAACAAGGCGTCGAGATCCTCTTTGGCCATGATCTCTGACACTCGCAACAACACCCCATCATCTGCATAAACATCATCTGCATTGAGAAAGCCTACGACCTCACCCGTAGCTAAGCCTATTCCCTTGTTCATGGCATCATAAATGCCCTGGTCAGGCTCAGAAATAAACCGGGCGACGCGATTTCTATGGCGTTTAATGATGCCCAATGTTCCATCTGTCGAGGCTCCATCCACTACAATGTGCTCAATGTCAGGATGCGACTGTGCAGCAACGGACTCAAGTGTGTTGGCAAGAGTAGAAGCAGCATTGAATGCCACTGTGATGATACTGATTTTCATAGAGATTCTGGTTTATATGAACAATACTGTGCAGGATTAACGAAATCTTTAGAAAATAGGTAACTATTCAGCTGAATAATTCTACTTTGTCACATTACCCATCACTCTGCCGTTTATATGCAGAGTCAAT
>JACDZG010000323.1 GCA_013426805.1 Chromatiaceae bacterium | reverse complement strand
CACTCAAACGCCATAGACAGGGTATCACGCCTGACTTAGACTTCGGTGATGCCCCACGTCCAACCACGCGTTCAACACGGCGCCCGAAAGGTCGGCGGCGGCGGCCTGCTTCGTGCTTTGACTCGAGCGTCTGGGTTGCTGCGGGTGTTGCGGCCGGGCGCCGGTTAACGCTATACGTCCAAGTAAAATACCGATTAGGAGGCAAATTATCATTACAGCAAAAGACGTTGCTCAATTCTTCATCATGAAAGGATTGGACGACGAAGAGTCCGGCATTTCAAATCTGAAAGGCTCAATATGGGTTCCGGACTGCTAAGTCTAGCTCGCTCTTAGGTTGGTCCAAGCGTACACTACACGCCAGAAATCAACCACGCTGACCGACAGTTTCCCGCCGATGATCAACCTTCAAAACCTGCTGGACGACGCCAAGTGCTACGACGAACTCCGTCAGTTGCGTTGGCCAGAAGGTGTTCTCTGCCCCCACTGCGAGGCGTCGCTGATTACGAAGCAGGGACACGATACGACCCAGCCAGCGCGGCAGAAATACCGCTGTGGGGCCTGCCTGCGCTATTTTGACGATCTGACCGGGACCGTGTTGGCTCGCCATCATCAGCCGTTACAGACATGGATTCTATGTTTATATTTCATGGGCTTGAATCTATCCAACGCACAGATTGCCGAGGAACTCGGTCTCAATCCGAACGAGGCCCAGCGGATGACCGAGCAACTGCGCACGGGGATCGTTGAGCGCCAGCCTGAACCGGTGTTGTCTGGGGAGGTGGAGTGCGATGAGGTCTACGTCATCGCGGGTCACAAAGGACATCCGGGCGCGGTCCAAAGAAAAAGACGCCGGGGTCGGCGGCGGCTCAAGGGAGCACGCGGACGGGGCACCCTCGCGACGGAAAAAAGAGAAGTTACCGCTCTACTTGGGCTTCTTTCAGTTTGTTCACAATACACGCACCCGTGGAAAAGGGCTGCTGACTCCGCTGTTGGCACTGCTCGTGTCATAACAACTCGTGGACAGTCCGGAATCCATATTGAGCCTAACGACGGGAGCAGCCGTTTGCTGTCGCTTTTCGATGCGCTGCGAGTCACTCTGAGGAGCCCGGTGCGGGAATTCCGCACGCCGGGATCTGTGCGGGGGCGGCCGGGTAACTGGCCGTCCTACCGCGATGGCTTGCGTGAGCTTTAACTCAACGTCTTAATTGACTCTGGTGCATAACGACTCAACTCTAAAATCTATGCTTATTATTCGTAAAGAACAAATGGAATTATTGCGAGAATCCATGCGTGGGCAGTTTGAATCGCGTATGATCGGACATATAAAAAATACTTTTCCTGACCGCATTAAAAACGTATCCGATGAAAAGATCCGTACTGTAATACAAGAAA
>JACDZG010000027.1 GCA_013426805.1 Chromatiaceae bacterium | reverse complement strand
TCGCGTCTTATTCGGAAATCGCCTAAAGTCCGACAGGCTGCTAGGTCCGGTTATCGCGTCCGAGGGCTATATAAGGACTGCGGACCCGAGATCCGAATCCGCAATTGCGGCGCAGCAATCCCACATTTCAGCGGCAGCGCGCGATCCCTGGTGGATGCGGCGAAGGCAACCGCCGCGCCGGGTCCCTGACACCGAGCGGCGCGCCTGATCCACCCAGCGGAGCCGGTTTCGTAGCGTGGATAAGCGCAGCGCATCCACCGGCGGCCGGCGGCGGCCGGCGGCTATTTCGCCGCCTGATTGGCGACCCCGTGCGGCACATGACCGGTCGCGACATGGCGCCCGGCATCGTCGCAGTGGACTTCCTGATCATCAAAAAAGATGTCGGCGTCGAAGGCTTCGAGGAAGCTGGACTTGGCAAGCCCGCCGAGGAACAGTGCCTCGTCGATACGGATATCCCAAGCGCGCAGGGTGCGCACCACTCGCTCGTGGGAAGGGGCTCCGCGGGCGGTCACCAGCGCCGTGCGCAAGGGCGCGGCCTCAGCGGGAAAGAGATTCTGCAGTTGATGGATCGCGACCAGGAACCCCTTGAAGGGACCGCCCGGCAGCGGCTCGTAAGCGGACGCCGACTCGCTGGCGTTGAATACCGCGAGTCCCTCCTCCCGATACAGCCGCTCGGCATCGTCCGAGAACAGCACGGCATCCCCGTCGAAGGCGATCCGCACCTGCGGGTCACCCACCGCCGCGGCGGTCGACGCGGCCGACCGGACGGTCGCCGCGGCGCACCCGGCGCTGAGCGCCAGACGCACGTCGTTGGGGTCGGCGGACAGGAACAGGTGAGCGCCGAAGGCCGCGACATAGCGGTACGGACTGGCCCCGCCGGTAAAGGCGGCACGGGTGATATCGAGACCGTGGCGATGGGCCGAGGTCAGCACTCGCAGTCCGGTGTCGGAACTGTTACGCGAGAGCAGGATCACCTCGACCCGTCCGCGCTCACCAAGTGCCGTATTGAGGCTGATGAGTTTGCGCACCAGCGGGAAGGCGACCCCGGGCTCCAGAATGTCGTTTTCGTGCGCGACCTGGTAGGCACGGTAGGCGTCGACCCCTTCGGTTTCGAACACCCGATGCGACTCGCTCAGGTCAAAGAGAGCGCGCGAGGAGATGGCGACGATCAGGCGGACGGCCTTGGGTTGCGCGCCGGTCATGGCTGCTGTCTGGATGAGGTGTCGGTCGGACGACCGCTCGATTGCGGCAGTCGGGGTTGCCGACACACTGCGACCTACCAGGGCAGGAATCCGTTCATGAACTGCATGGGCCGACTGATGCTGCGGTTCATGGTCGACATATCGTCACGCATGGTGGACGTATTGAAGGTCATGTGCTGCACCGCGCGATCGAGGTTCTGCATGCTGGTGAGCATCGGCTCCAGGGTGCTCACATCCCGCGCCATCGAGTCCACCCCCACCGACATACTGCGGACATTGGCGCTGATTTGCCCCATGTTGTCTGAAATCGACTGCATGTTGCTGGCGAGCACGGTCATGTTGGAGTCCACGCTGATCGCCAGATAGTGAACGTCTTTGGCGAGACTGAACACCAGATAGAACCCGTAGGCCGCCAGGATGATGAAAGCGAACAGACTCGGGTAGACGATCAGTTCCCAACGCTTGGCGCTGGTCTCAAAGGCCTGGGACAGCCGGTCGATGGCAAAGGCATTCGTCTGCGCATCGGTGACATCGGACTCCGGGCCACCCACGCCGATTCCGGCAGCGGGTCCGTTTACTCGCTGGACTGGTGGGGTGGACGCGCCCTGGGGTTGCTCAGTTGCCGCCATGTTTGAATGACCGAAAGCTCTCTGGATTGATCGGATTTAGTCTTGGAGCTTAACAGAAAACGGCCGCTGGACAAGGCCGCCGCGTTGGCCGCTCCCCGGCATCCCGCCGACCGTTCTTGCCACGCTCGCCCATCCCGGAGGCGGCGCCGCGCGCGGATGCTATCGCCGTCGAACGTGACAACCTGATGTAGGGGCGGATTTCAAACCCGCCCCTACACCAAGGGTCGGTCAGGATATCAGGTGAGAAGGCTATATCAGCTCACCAGATTCGCATAGAGGACGGCTGCCAGCGCCAGAAATTCCCGCGCCGCTTTCCCCTTCGACTCCAGCTCGAAGACCGCGAGCCCCTCGCTGAACGAACGCCTGAAGACCGTCCGCTGGGACAGGCGCGGCTTGATGAAACGGATGCCGGGCAGGGACACCAGCGCGGCGGCGGCCTCGTTGGTCTCGCGCACCGCGTGATGGGTATCCCCGCGGTTGATGAAGCCCAACACCTCGGGCGGCTGCGCCCGTTCCACCGAAGACACCAGATGCACGAAGCGCTGTACCGACCAGATGTCCGCCTGAGACGGCTGCACCGGGACAATGACCCGATCGCATAACGACAGCGCCAGCCGCAGACTCTCCATGTCGGCGGTGCCGACATCGATCAGGGTCTCGTCCGCGCCGCGCAACTGCTCGCGGCTCAACAGCTGCCGGTCGCCCACCCGTAGCGGCGGATCGAAACGCTCCTCCCGGCGCACATCGGTCACGTCGGTCAGGGTCGCCTGGGGATCAATGTCCACCAATTGGACCTTGACATCCGCCATGGCCAGCCAGACCCCGAGATTGAAGGTCACCGTGCTCTTACCCGAGCCCCCTTTCAGACTGCCGACCAGCGTGATCATACTGCGCCTGCTATTCCGCTTCCGCGTTCAACGATCGGTAGGGCCTCATTGACCGCCCGGCTGGGGTGTCGGAGCAGGCGTCGGCGCGACTTTGCGCACGAAACCCGCCGGGACCGCGAACAGGTCATCCGGCTGCGGACCCACCCGAATCGCCTTGAGCTCACTCACATAGCCGCCGGGGAATTCCTCCCGCACCGCAAGCTTCAGCTCCGGGTCGTACCATTGGAAGGTCGCCATCGGCTGTTGCTTGGGTGCCGTGGCGATCATCTCCCATTTCTCCGCCGACCGTCCATCGATCTGCTCGATTCCAAGCAGCTTCAACTCCACGATCTGACCATTCGGCATCAGGTGTTTCAGCGGCAGGCCGCGCTCCACGTCCAGCCACTGAGCGCCGGTCAGCGTCTGACCTTTCTCGGTCGCGGACATCTCCCACTTCACCGCGGCCCGACCGTTGACATCTTCGATGCCGATCCGACGACAGGTCAGACCCGGCACGCCGGCGCAGGGATCGGTCTCCGCGCTGGGCACCGCCGCGGGCGCCGACTTCACGGCGTCGGCGCCGGCGGGAGGCGCGCCCCGCTCCAGATAATTCTTGTCGGCCGGAAACAGAATCCATTCCATACCGCGTTTCTGATCGTTGATCCGCACGACTTCGCGACCCTGCTGCGTCATCTCCATCCGGGTCCGGCCATCACCCACGAACATCTTGCCCGAGGTGACCTGACCGTCCGGACCCCGACGTACCATATCCGCCGAGAACTGGACGCCGGCCGTGTCGGCCCACGCCGACCCTGTGGTCACGGCAGCCAGCAAGGCCGCCGCCATCATCCGTCTGTGTAACATCATGATGCCTCGTCTGTTCCCAAAATTCTGAGCAAATCGTGTGCTGATCGGTTGTGTTGCGCCAAGCGTCTAACGGGACTGCCAGGGCGGCGCCAACCCCGGAGTCGTATCCGCCGACGCCGGGCCGGGCGAGCGGCCTTGCCCCCGACCCGTGGGAGCCGGACGCCAACCCTGAGACTGTTCCTGGCGCCCCCGTTCCTGCTCCGACAAGGGCCGGAACTGGTAACGACCGTCAGGAGCCTGAGTCCGCCAGCCGCCGCCCGCGTTCGGGGGATCCCCGCGGAACCGGTAACCGGCGTCGTCCGCCGCGTCCACCGCATCGTCCGGACCCGCCCGGCGCCCGTCCTGCGGGTCCGCACGAAACTGAAATCCCGGATCACTGTACTCCTCCTGCTGCCGACGCGCCCCCCAATCCCCGTCCGCGGCGGGCGGCGCATTGCGGAGCCGGGTCGACGACCGGTCAGGCGACTGGGAGCCGTAGCGACGGCCGTCTTCGATGGACGACGCGTCGGCGTCCCAGGTGCGCGGCCGATCGTTGTTCCACTCGGAATCAGGGGCCGGCCTGACCGGCACGCCGGGGTAATACACATTATCCGGTCCCGCCGCCGCGCCCGGGCGGCCATCATCCCCGAGACCCCAGGGATTACCCGCGGCCGCCCCCAATTGCACCACCAAGCCAGCGATCATGAGCGGCCAGGCCCGGACCCAGGTCGACGGTCTGACGCCTGCACCGGCAAGCACGGTAAGCGCCTGCCGCGCGGGGCGACGCCGATCGCCCCGGCGGCCGAATCTCACGAATGCCCCCGCGATCCGCCGCGGGTCACTGCCCTTCCCCATCGAGATCGTCGTCGATCTTCAGCCGGATGCCGCGTCGCGGCGATTTCTTCTGCACCGATTGCGGGGTCTGATTGCCGGGCTTCGACGGGGCGGCCTTGGCCGGGGTCGTCTTGGTCGACGCCGTCTTGGTCGGGGTCGGTTTCTTCACGGTTGCTTTCTTGCTGCCCGCCGCCTTGGGTGCCGCCGCAGGGACGATCGCTTCCGGCGGTTGAACCGGCGTGGCCGCCGCGGCGGTCATGACCAGGGCCGAGCGCACCGGGGGTGCGGCGGCGTCGACCGGCTCCGACTGAGCGACCGTCGGCGGCGCCGACGCAGCCGCTGCGGTCGCCGGGGCCTGGTCGGGTGGCAAGACCACGCTGCCGCCCGATCCGTCACCCGCGGGCTTGGGCGCCGCCTGACGCGGCGGCCGGGGACGCGGCGGCGGCTTCGGCTTGAAGGCGTTCTTCACCAGGTCGATGACCAGCAACAGGATGCCGCGCAGACCATAGAAGACCAGTGTCATCACCTCCCACACCTTGGCCAGGACACCGACCAAGCCGCCACCCGACCGACCCTCGCTGCGGGCGGTCGACGACTGCGCCGTCTCGCTCTGGCACGGCAGTCCGGCCGCCGGGAGGTGGGTCGCCGAGGCGGCGGCGACTTCGCACATGTCACGACTCGCGGCCACACACCCCAAGGGGATGACGATCAGGGTCAAGACCGTGGAGACCACGGTACCGGCCAGCAGCGAGATCGCCATGCCCTGGAAAATCGGATCGGTGATGATCACGCTGGAACCGGCGACCAGCGCCAGTGCGGTAATCAGGATCGGCCGCGTCCGGATCTTGCAGGCACGGATCACCGCCTCGGCGACCGGGATGCCGCGCTGGATCTCGTGGATGGAGAAGTCCACCAGCAAAATCGAGTTGCGCACGATGATGCCGGCGAGCGCGATCCAGCCGATCATCGAGGTGGCGGTGAATTCACCTCCGAGTCCCAATTCGAACATGACGAAATGGGCCGGGATGATCCCCAGCAGGGTGAGCGGAATCGGCGCCATGATCACCAGCGGAATCCGGAAATTGCCGAACTCCCAGACCACCAGAATATAGATCAGCACCAGGGCGACCATGAAGGCCGCCCCCATGTCGCGGAAGGTCTCGAAGGTGACGGTCCACTCGCCGGCCCACTCCCAGGACAGGCGGTCGCTGTTGGGCGGGGGACCCAGCCAGTAAAAGGCGTCTCCGAACCCGCCGCCGGCGGCCGGTTTGGTGCCGTCCGGCGCCGTGTAGTCGGTCGCGGCCATCAGATCCTGGACCTGGAACATGGCATAGACCGGCGCGGCCAGGCGCCCGCCGACGTCCGCGACCACGAACTCCACACCACGCAGATCCTTGTGGTAAATGATGTCCTCCTCCTGGGCCCGGCGGAACTGACCCAACTCCCGCAAGGAGATCGTATAGCCTTGGCTCGACTGAATCGGCAGATCGCCCAGTCGCTCGACCTGCGAGCGCTCGGCCAGCGGCACCTGCATGACGATCTGAATCGGCTCATGGCCGCTCTGCTGGCCCTGCGCCTGCTTGATGTCGCCGACCGGTGCACCGCCCAAGGCCATCGCCAGGTTCCGGTTGATCGTGTCCACCGAAATGCCGCGGCGCACCGCCTTCTCGGTGTCCACGTCGAAACGCCAGTAGTCGAAGGCCCCGCGCAGATAGTTGTCCACGTCACGGGCGCTCTCGGCTTGTTCGAAGAACCCGGTCACATCGCGCGCAAAGGCCCGCCGCAACTCGGGTGAGGGGCCGTGAATCTCCGCCACGACGGACTGCAACACGGGCGGTCCCGGCGGCATTTCCACCACCGCGAGCGTGGCCCCGGTGCCCTTTGCCAGCTTGTTCAACATCTCACGGGCAGTCACCGCGATCTCGTGACTGGTCCGGTGACGCTCGTGCTTGTCGGTGAGTTGAACCTGCAGCTCCGCCTGCCAGGGCTCGGAACGCAGATAGTAATGACGCACCATGCCGTTGAAGTCGAAGGGGCGCGCGGTCCCGGCGTAGACCTGGACCGCGGTGACCTCGGGGATGGTGCGCAACTGCTCCGCCAACAGATGCGTCAGGTTCGCCGTCACCGGCAAGGCCGTGCCTTCCGGCATATCCACGACCACCGAGAACTCCGGCTTGTTGTCGAGCGGCAGCATCTTCACCGCCACCCAGTGGAAATAGAAGAAGGAGCAGGCGAACAGGAAGGTGCCCCACAGCACCAGGCGGAAGATGCGGCGTTTGCGCCGACTCTCGATCAGGGGTGTGAGCACGGCGCGGAAAAAGCGCTCCGTATATTCGGCGTTCTTGTGCTCGCGCTTCTCCGCCGCCGCCAGATAGGCCATCGACGGCCGCAGCCACTTGGAGATGGCGAGATAGGGCGTGAAGACGAAGGCCGCGAAGAGTGAAATGAACATGGCCACCGACCCCAGCTTGGGGATCGGAGCCATATAGGGACCCATCATGCCGCTCACGAAGCCCATGGGCAGCAGCGCGGCGATGACGGTGAAGGTCGCGAGGATGGTCGGATTGCCGACCTCGCGCACCGCATCCACCGCGGTCTCGTCATCGGTGCGGCCCTCTTCGAGCCAGCGTCGATAGATGTTCTCGACCACGACGATGGCGTCATCCACCAGGATGCCGATGGAGAAAATCAGCGCGAACAGACTCACCCGATCGATCGTGATCCCCCAGATCCAGGCCACGAAGACGGTCATGAAGAGCACCACCGGGATGATCAGCATGACCACGATGGCGGGGCGCAGGGCGCGGAAGGCGAGCAGCACCAGCACGAATACGAAGAAGGTCGCCTTGATCAGCTTGAGGATCAGCTCGGTGACCTTCTGATCCGCCGTCTGGCCGTAGTTGCGGGTGACACTGACCTCGACATTGTTCGGGATACGGCTGCCCTTGAGTTCCTCGACCCGCTCCATGATGGCGTTGGCGACGCTCACGCCGTTGGTGAGTTCTTTCTTGGCGACCGCGATGGTGACCGCGGGGCGGCCCTGCGGCGCATCCTGGTTGGCCGAGGCCGGGCCGGTGTAATAGGCCACCAACTCGGTGGCATCCTCCGGACCCAGGGCCACCCGTGCCACATCGCGGATATAGACCGGAACATCCTTGTGAGTCCCGACCACCAAGCGATTGATGTCATCGACCCCCGTGAGGAACGAGCCGGTGGTCACCGTAAAGCGTGAACCGCTGGACTCCACGCCGCCCGCGCTGGCCTCGGCGTTGGCCGTCTTCAAGGTCTGGGCGACCTGGTCCAGACTGATCTGGTAGCCGGAAAGCCGCTCCGGGGAAACATCCACGGTGACCTGCTCGCGGCGGCCGCCGACGATCAGCCCAGGCCCCGTATCCTTCACCTGACCGATGGCCTGCAGCACGTCCTGGGCGAGCAGCCGCAATTGGCCGTCATCCACATCGGGCACGCCATCCCGATCCAGATCCTTCGACCACAGCGTCAGGGTGACGATCGGCACGTCGTCGATGCCTTTGCTCTTGACCAGCGGCGGCAGGACCCCGGGGGGGATCTTGTCCATGTTGGAGGCGATCTTGTCGTTCACCTTCACCAACGAGGGACCCATCGGCTGGCCCACGTCGAACTCCACGGTGACCAGCCCTTGGCCGCGCTGCGAGGCGGAGTAGACGTGTTTGACCCCGGGGATCTCACTCATGATCCGTTCCAGGGGCTGCATGGCCAGATTGGCCACCTGCTGCGACGAGGCCCCCGGGTACTGCACCATGATGTCGATCATGGGCACTGAGATCTGCGGATCTTCCTGACGGGGCGTCAGGATCAGCCCGAGGAGCCCCATGAGCAACATCGCCACGTAAAACAGCGGCGAGAGCGGGGACCGGATAAAGAAGCGGGCCGAGCGCCCGGCGATCCCCAGGTGCTCTTCGGTGAACGGCGGCTCCTTGCGTTGCGAGGCAGCGGTGGCGTCTTCGCTCATAATACTTCCAGGCAATGCGCGCCGACGCGGTGCCGGCAACGGCAGGTTTCAAGTCAGTTGCAGCCGATCGCCATGCGGATCGACGTTTCGCTGGATGAGGTCAGCGGTTTGGCGCGGCCTCCTTGGCCCAGCCGGCGGTCACCCGCGGGCCCGGATTGGCGAGAATCCGATCACCCGCCGCGAGCCCGCTCAGTACCGTAACGAAGCCGTTGCCCAGTTCCTCGCCGATGCGGATCAGGCGCAGTTGGGGCTCACCGCCTTCCGCCAGGACGTAGACACCGGGCAGGCTGCCGTTATAGCGGATCGCGGTGGAGGGAATCGCGGGGTTGGTGCGCGCCGGGGCATTGACATCGGGAATCAGCACCCTGGTGTACATGCCGGGTTCGGAGACCCCCTGCGGCAGGTCGAACTTGACCTTGACCGTGTGGCGTTGGGCATCGGCCATCGGAAAGATCTGGGCGACCCGCACCGGTACCCGGCGATTGTCGAGATCCAGTTCAGCCTTGACCATCATCCCCTCACGCAGTCCCGGACGCAGGCGCGCCGGGACATCGACCTCCACCTGGAGATACTCGACATCCGCGTAGTTGAGCAAGGGCTGACCCGGTTGAACCGTGTCGCCCACCTCGACGAACTTCTTGACGATGACGCCGGCGAAGGGAGCGATACTGCGGGCGTCCCGAATCTTGGTATCCAGTGCCTGCAGTTCAGCCTGCAGGCGCAGCATGGCGTTCTGGGCCTCCTGGATCTGGATGCCGGAGGCGAACAGGTCGGCCCCGCGCTCGGCGCCGCGCTCCCGATCACCGACAATACTTTCCATCGGGCGGGTGAACATCTGATCGAACAGGTTCGGGATGCCCATACCGCCGGGGGCCGCGCTGGCGCGGGGTGAGAAAATCTCCCGGTTGTACTGCACTCCGGCATTGCGCAGTTGCGCGTCGGCGCTCGCCATCTGCGCGACCATGGCGCGCCGCTTGGCGAGCAGTTCGGCATCGTCGATCGCGACCAGGAGCGCCGCCTCTTTGAACTTATCGCCCTCGATCCCGGCCAGGAAGGTGACCCGCCCCGGCAGTTGAGCCGCCAGCGTGACCTCTTTGTAAGGGATGACGGTGCCGCCAACCGAAACGGTGGGTGCCCCCTGGGCCTGCTGCACCACGATGGACTCACTCGGGTCGCCTGGCCCTTGGGCCACGGCGGTCCCGGCGACCGCGAGGGCGAGGGCGAGCAAACAGGCACCGACGCTACTTCTAGTCATGTTTCCCATCGAAAGGCATACCAAGGGTATTGGTTCAGGTTCTGCAAACACGTTCGCGTTTCCCGCTGTTGTTATCGTGAATCTGCCGCGCGTCGGGGCGCAGTATGCACGCGCGCCCCGCAAGGATTCAAGCAACCCGGGGAGAACATCAGCGAAAACAGCGGGCTAAATGAGGCCTGCAAGGCCCGCGCGGACGCCGCGCCGGCCTCCCAGGTCAGCAAAAATCCCGTTGTCGGCTCGTCACTTGAGTCCAACTCCGCAGAGGCGCGGTTCACCCATGGAACCCGGTTGCGCCCGCTCGGATGCGAGACTACCGCGTCGCGACCGATCGGTATACCATCCGTCGTCAACTGCGGGCGGTTTGGATCGTCATCCGCAGCCCCGTTCAGCACCAGCCATCGCGGCGCCGTCTCCCACGAACCCCAGGGCCGAGCCCCGGACCGCGCGACCGCGCCCGCCCCTGTTACCCCTTAAGAGGATAGCCGTCATGCCGACAGAAGAGGTCGTCTCCCAGCGTCTGAAAAACCTGGAGCGACACTTGGAGCAAGAGAACCCGGTGCTCCTCAACGCGGTGCAGAGCTTTCGCGAGCTCGACACGGTCGCCCAGGGCATGGGGCTCTTGGCGCGCAACGAATCCTATGCAACCCAGATCCCCTGGTGGCCGCTGATCTCGGTGCTCGGGACCTTCTCGTCGGGCAAATCGACCTTCATCAATCACTTTCTCGGTCATAAAATCCAGCGCACCGGCAATCAGGCGGTCGACGATCGTTTCACGGTCATCTGCTACAGCAGCGCCGCGACGCCCCATGCCCTGCCCGGCGTCGCCCTGGACGCCGACCCGCGTTTTCCGCTCTACCGCATCTCCGCCAGCATCAATGAGGTGGCGGCCGGCGAGGGGGAGCGCATCGATGCCTACCTGCAACTGCGCGCCTGCCCGAGCGAGCGGCTACGCGGCCGTATCCTGATCGACTCCCCCGGCTTCGACGCCGACAAGCAGCGCACCGCCACCCTGCGCATCGTCGATCACATCATCGACCTGTCGGACCTGGTGCTGGTCTTCTTCGACGCCCGTCACCCGGAACCGGGCGCCATGCGCGACACCCTGCAGCACTTGGTGGCCAATACCATCAAGCGGGCCGACTCGGGTAAGTTCCTGTTCATTCTCAATCAGCTCGACATCACCGCGCGCGAGGACAACCCCGAGGACGTGGTCGCGGCCTGGCAGCGCGCACTCGGCGAGGAGGGTCTGTCCGCTGGCCGCTTCTATACCATCTATAGCCCGGATGCGGCCAGCCCGATCGAGGATGAGGCCCGGCGGCGGCGCTACGAAACCAAGCGCGATGCCGATTTGAGCGAAATCCACGGACGCATGCAGGCGGTCGAGGTGGAGCGTGCCTACCGCATCGTCGGCGCCCTGGACAAGACCGCGACCGACCTCGGCGAGTCCGCGGCGCCGATTCTCCAGGAGGCGCTGACCCGCTGGCGTAAGCAGGTGCTGACCGCCGATACGATCCTGTTCGGCACCCTCGGTGTCCTGTTTCTTCTATGGAGCATCAGCGCCGGCCACTGGCAGGCCGGGCTCACTTACAGCCCGCCCTGGCTCGACCTCCTGCAGCAGGTGTCCTGGGGCCCCAAGGCGCTGATCGGCGCCCTGCTCGGCCTGGCGGCCGCCGCCCATTTCAGCATCCGCCGCGCGGCTGCCAGGCGGCTGATCAACCGGGTGCGCACCCGCGCGGCGGCTTCCAGTGTGCGCGGCGATCTGATGGGTGCCTTCGAGCGCAACACGGTCTGGTCGCGAACACTCCTGAGCACCCGCCCCATCGGGTGGGACAGCGCGGCGCAGCGGCGGGTGGAACAGGTGCTGCAGAATTGTGATGCCTATATTCAGAAGCTCAATGACCGCTTCACCAACCCCTCCGGTCATGCGGCGACGGCACCTGGGCGCAAGTCAGCGACCCGCAAATCGGCGCCTGTTAAAAAACAATGATCCCGACCATGCGCATCGGTGTTGACCTCGGCGGTACCAAGATCGAAGTGATCGCCCTGGATCAGGGCGGCGCTATCCTGACGCGACTGCGCATCCCGGCCCCGCGCGACGACTATGGTGCCACCCTGGACGCCTGCGCTGGCTTGATCACCGCCTGCGAGTCCGAGACCGGCCGCCGCGGCAGCATCGGCATCGGCACCCCCGGCGCCATCTCGCCGTTCACCGGCCGGATGCGCAACGCGAACTCGGTCTGGCTCAACGGTCAGGCGCTGGATCGGGACCTGGCCGAGCGCCTGGGCCGACCGGTGCGCATCGCCAACGACGCGGACTGTTTCACCCTCTCCGAGGCCACCGACGGGGCCGGCCGCGGGGCGCACAGCGTTTTCGGGGTCATCATCGGCACCGGGACCGGCGGCGGCCTGGTGATCGGCGGCCGACTGCTCACCGGTCCCAACGCCATCGCCGGGGAATGGGGTCACAACCCCCTGCCCTGGCCCCAGCCGGACGAACTCCCCGGACCGCCGTGCTACTGCGGCAAATGCGGGTGTATCGAGACCTTCGTCTCCGGACCCGGACTCGCCGCCGACCATGCCGCCCAGACCGGCCGCGCCCTGAGCCCGCCGAAGATCCAGGCCGCCGCCGCGCGCGGTGAGCCGGGCGCGCTGCAGAGTCTCGCCCGCCACGCCGAACGACTCGCCCGCGGACTCGCCGGCGTGATCAACATCATCGACCCCGAGGTCATCGTCCTCGGCGGCGGTCTCTCCAACCTCCCCCATCTGTATGACGATCTCCCCGCACTGATCCGCTCCCACCTGTTTTGCGACGGCATCGCCACGCGCATCCTGCCGCCGGTTCATGGCGACTCCAGCGGGGTGCGCGGGGCGGCGTGGCTATGGGGGTGACGCCATGAAATATCAATTCTCGCTCCCACGCTCCAGCGTGGGAGTGTCGTGCGGGCGCTCCGCGTCCGGTCTGCGTCCGGTCTGCGCACTGGACGCAGAGCGCCCGCACCTGCTCCCACGCTGGAGCGCGGGAGCGAGACTGGGTCGCGCCCGAGTTCTCATGCGAGTCGATCGCCTGATTCACGGCAATCCAGGCACGCACCGCAACCTGACGGACGGAGTCTCCGGTAAGACTGATGCCAACAACAGAACGCACATCTGCTCGAAAGGCCGACTTCACTCCATACGACGTTGCCGAGCATTTGCGCACACCCGAAGAGATGGCCGCCTACCTGGACGCCTGGCTGGAGGAAGCGCCCGATGATCCTGCCGGTATCGCACGCGCGCTTGGCGCTATCGCACGCGCCAAGGGCATGACACAGGTTGCCAAGGATGCCGGTCTGAGCCGCGAGAGTCTCTATCGCGCGCTGAGTGCGGACGGAAATCCCAGCTTCGCCACCGTACTCAAAGTAACCAAGGCCTTGGGGGTGCAGCTGCGCGCACAGGCAACGCCGCAGGTCGCCGAACAGTCGTAGGATGCGGTGAGGAACGAACCGCATCGCAGGTCGCGCGGTCGGTGATGCGGTTCGTTCCTCACCGCATCCTACGCGCTTAAGACTCAGGGCGCCGCGCCCGCGGCGGCATCACCACTCAATTGCCGCTGCAACCGCGCCGCCAGCGCCTCCACCCGCGCCTCGTCCATGGTGCGCGCATCGAAATCCAGTTCGATCAGATTGGCGCCGACCTGCACCTTGAGCTTGACCCGCGATTCGCGGGTGACGAAGCCCTTGAGGAAATCCACCAGGGCCGGCACCGTCTCGGGCAGGACCTGCAACACCAGCGCGCCCAAGTCCTGACCGAGCCCCTTGGCGCCCGCCCCGACCGGCGCGGACGCCGACCCCGCCAGGGTCACTCCAGCGGTCAGTTCCGGCACGTCCAACTGACCGCGCAGGGCGCGGGTCAGGTCGTCCACTTCATCCCGCGTCAGGGCGTCCGGCGGATCGGCTTCAAGGAATAGGGTCATGGTCTGATCGGTCATCGGGCCTCTCCTGGGGCGAATAAAACCGCTGCGCAATCCGCGCGATGAAACTGACGCGGGACCTTCGGCTCGCGCCTACCAGCCCCGCGCCCCACCGTCCGTGGCACACTATTCGGCCACCTGATCCATCAGGAACCGGGAACCCGGCGCATGGACACCCGCACACACACCCGCCGGGCCTTGACCACGGCAGTTCCGGCATACGGGCGGACTGGGCGAGGCGGAAACCGAGGTTGTCGTTCCGGTTCGACGGCCTGTTCCTGTTACGGTTCGCGGACCGCAGCCTCGCAGGCTGGTTGTTCCACGCGCCGCCGCGGATCACCCGGTTCGGCCTCTTGGCCGGACCCCCGACGAAAGACGATGGCAGAGAAGATGCGTCCGCGCAAGCGCCACGTGTCGGCATGACCCGCATGACCGATCCAGGCCCGCACCGACGGGTCGATGGCGGGCCAGTCCAGGCGCCCTGCCGCATAGCCGCGCGCCAGCGCGCGCAAGTGGCGGGTGAAACGGTGCCCGTTGGCGTTGCGCAGCAGACACCGCCCCGGATAGACCCGATAACCCAGGACGTCCAACCCATCGGCGACCCGCGTCACCTGCACCTTGGTCGGATGCAGTCGCAGCCCGTCAGCCGCCAGATGCTCGCCGATTTCATAGGCGAGATTCCACAGACGCTCCTTGTCATTCGCCAACAGCACCATGTCATCGACATAGCGCAAATAGGTCGGTGCCAACAGCCGCTCCTTGATCCAGTGATCCAGATCGTCGAGATAGAGATTCGCGAAAAACTGGCTCAACAGGTTGCCGATGGGCATGCCCTTACCGGGCGCGACACCGGCCGTCGGCGGCGAAGAGTCGATCACCCATCCCAGCAGCTCGAGCAAACGGGCATCCTTGATCCGCCGCTCCAGCTTGGCTTTGAGGATCGCCTGATCGATGGACGGGAAATAGCGCGCGATATCGAGCTTGAGTGCATACGTGTAGCGATCGGCCCACCACTGATACCGGGCGACCGCCTGATGGACTCCTTTGCCCGTCCGGCAGGCATACGAATCGAAGATGAAGCGCCGATCCAGTGGCGGTTCCATGATCGCCATCACCGCGTGCTGTACCACCCGGTCACGAAACGGGGCGGCGGCGATCAGGCGCGGTTTGCGCTCGTAGATCGTAAACAGGCGGTACGGGCCGGGTCGGTAGGTCCCTTGAACGAGCTCATCGCGCAACTGAAAAAGATTGCGCTCCAAGTCAAGCCCGAACTCGGCCACTCCCGGCCGATCGCGCTTGCCCCGGCGCGCCCGCCGGTACGCGTGCCACAGCGTCTCGAAGGTGGCGATCTCCGGCCAGAGCCCACCCAAACGCTTCATCCCGCACTCCGCAGCCAACCCCCGACCTGCCGACCAACGCCATCGATCAGACCGGCGCCGTGCTCATAGCGCCGCAGCGACACCACCTGGAGTTGAAAGCTCAGCCGCCACAAGTGGCGGGCGACCGCCAGACGGGAATTTGCCAGGGCCAGGGGCGTTCGCTTATCCCGGCTATACGCGGCCTGGACCAGCAGCTCCAACACCTGAATCAGCGTCGACTCCAGCCGTTCACCGAGCGTAAACCGCCGGTTGCGGGGAAACCCGTCCAATTGCGGAATGAGCCAGAGCAGCAGTTCATGGCAGGATTCAACGACCGGGGCAAGCTGACTCATGCAATTATTGCGCCTAAATGATTGAAAAGGGTAAAAGAATAGAGAAAAAAGGTCAAAGGTCCTGGGCGAGGCGGAAACCGAGGAAGTCGAGCCGGTCCGACGGCCCGGCCCCGGAACGGTACGCGGACCGCAGCCACGCAGGCTGGTTGCCCCACGCGCCGCCGCGGACCACCCGGCCCGGCCCAGAGTTGGCATCATTCTTGCTTATGCAAACCATCTCTTTGCCATCATAAGTGGCAGCATAGTCCGAGCAGGTCCACTCCCAGACATTACCGGCCACCTGATGCAGCCCCCAGGAATTGGCCGCCAGGCTGTCGACCGGCAGCGTCTGTTGCCGGTAGACCCCGGTCTTGGCCCCGCAGCCGTTGTAATCGAGGGTGCCGGCATAGTTGGCCTGATCGGTGGAAATGCAGTCGCCGGTCCAGAAGGGTGTCTCGGTGCCGGCACGGGCCGCGTATTCCCATTCGGCTTCGGTAGGCAGCCGATAGGTCTTGCCGGTCGCCCGACTCAGCCAGGCGGTATAGTCTTGGGCATCATTCCAACTCACGCAGACCACCGGCGCATCCTCTGTCTGCGCAAAGCCCGTAGAACGCCAGGAGAAGGCCTTGTCCTGTTTCCATTCACCGTCCTTCCAACTGTAACAGCCGTCGCCCTTCTCCGCCTCGGTCTGATAACCCTTGTTCGCCGCCACGAAGGCCCGAAACTGCGCCACCGTGATTTCGTACTTGCCGATGGCGAAGGGCCGGACGGTCACTTCGTGCTGCGGACCTTCGTCACTGCTGCGCTCCGGCTCATCCTTGGGCGAGCCCATCTGGAAGGTCCCGGCGGGTATCCTGACCATCGTCGGGCCGACGGAACCGTCCTTCAGCGTGTCGGTGAAGGTCGACAGGGGCGCGGGCGCCGCGGCGGCCACAATCTTGGGAGCAGGCTTAGCCGGCACCTCCGCGCCCGCGGACGCACTGTCGCCGCCAGCCGGCGCAGAGACTGGCTCGATCACGACCGGCTGAGTGGGCTTCGACACCATGCCGGGAACCCATACGACGGCTGCCGCCACGCCCGCCACGCCAAGCACGACGGGTACCAGCCAACCGGGGCGGGGCTTGACCGGCGGCGGATCGGCTTTCGCGGGCTTCTTCAGCAACGGCACGGCGACCGGTGCCGGCTCCGACGAGGCCGGCGGCGGCGCCTCGCGCGGGCGCGATGCCCGCTCCGGCGCATCGGAAGGCGCCTTGCTGCGCGCGCCGGACAAACCCGGGCCGGCATCCGCGCCCAGTGGACGCCCCTCCACCCCGACCGCCTCCCCGGCACCCGATCCCGTCGTCGGCAGATCCGCCGCAGCCTCCCGCGGGATTGCCGCCGTGCCCGCCTCCGCCGCGGCGCGCTTCAACGCGGCCTCAATCAACCCCCGCACCTGAAAATCCCGCTCCCGCGGCAACCGTTCCTCCAAGACCGCGATGACCGCCGGCCGTAGCGGCGGCTGGTGCATCAGGTTCGCCAGTTCACCGACGGCACCGATCCGGGTACGGTGGTTCTCCGAACCGAGATCGGCCAATAGGTCGGCGCCCAGCAGATCCTTGGGGTCCGGGGCCGGCGCCCGCGCCTGGGGGTTACGGGCCAGGATCAGCTCACCGCGCCCCTGGCCAAACCGTTCGGGGGTCATGCGCCGCGGACCGGCGGCGGTCGCCTTGACCACCGCGGCATGGACATACCGATAGAGTTGCTCGACGCTCACCGCTGGCGCACCTGCCGCCGCCTCGCCGGTCTCCAGACCCTGGATCAGAAAATGGGTGAAGAGCGAGCGCTCCACACCGGCGATGACACGGTTGCCCTCCCAGGAGGACTCGCCGGCGGTCGATGAGGTGAGGATGACCCGCCCGTAGCCGGCGTCCGGCGGCGGTGCCGCGGCCGGATCGGCGCCGAAGGTCGCGGCGGTTACCACCGCGCCCTTGCGGCCGATGGCACCGGCGTAACAACAGTCGAGGATGAGGATCTGGCGGCCGGCCGAACTGCGGTCCATCACATCGGTGATGAAGGGGGCGGCCAGGGCGGTGCCGTCGAGGCAGTCGCGTTCGCTGTCCGGCAGCGCCAGATAGAGCCGGCCGGTGCGGTGATCGAGCTCGCCGTGACCCGAAAAGTACAGCAGCACCAGATCGTCGCGCTGCCGGTTGGCGAACAACCGGCCGATCGCCTTATGGGCCACGGCATAATCGGGATTGGCGAGGGTGTTGACCAGCGTCGGATCGAAGCCGCCGATGGCCGGATCGGTGAGCACGCGCGCCAGCCCCGCCACGTCCGCCGCCGGGACCTTGAGATCCGGCAGGTCCTGATAGCGATCGTTGCCGATCAGCAGGGCATGTTTCTGAGCCGCCGGGGGCATGGGAGTCCGTGGTTGCGCCTGGTTTCCGGTATTCTAACCCCGATGGCGGTGAGCGCGTAGGATGCGGTGAGTACTCGAACCGCATCACCCAACCCCCATCACCCGCCCGGCGGGTATGATCGAAACCGCATCACCGACCGCGCGACCGGCGATGCGGTTCGTTCCTCACCGCATCCTACTCGTGTACAACCGGGCGTTGGTGGAACTGTGCGCCGACCGTCGGCCGACCGCGAGGCCCGGCCCCATCAGTTCCGATCACACCCATCGGCATCCCGGGAGTTGACGCGACAGAAAAAAGGCGCAACTCTTCGCGATTATCCTCGGCGACCGGCACCGCGCGACACCTATCGCCGGGGCCGCCGACCGCCCCGGCCCACGCGGAGATCGTACGACGATGAGCAGCATTCCAGCGCCGGAGCAGATCCGGCGCCCGCTTCAGGTCCCACCTCACCCCCACTGGCCCGCTTTGAGCGACGACGCCAAGGCCGCGCTCAAAGGGCGGATCAAGTCCCTGCTGGCCCAGGAACAGGCGGTCCTGGTCGCCCACTACTACACTGACGCCGACCTCCAGTCACTGGCCGAAGAAACCGGCGGCTGCGTCGCCGATTCGCTGGAGATGGCGCGCTTCGGCGCGGCGAGCGACGCCCGGACTTTGGTGGTCTGCGGGGTTCGTTTCATGGGCGAGACCGCTAAGATTCTCAACCCCGAGAAGCGCGTGCTGATGCCGGATCTGGCGGCCACCTGCTCGCTCGACGAGGGTTGCCCCGCGGACGCTTTTTCCGCCTTCTGCGACGCGCACCCGGAGCACACGGTGGTGGTCTATGCCAACACCAGCGCCGAGGTCAAGGCGCGCGCCGACTGGGTGGTGACCTCCAGCATCGCGTTGCCGATCGTCAAACACCTGCAGGCGCTCGGTCAAAAAATCCTCTGGGCGCCGGATAAGCACTTGGGCCACTATGTGGAACGGATGACGGGCGCCGACATGCTGCTGTGGGACGGGGCCTGTGTCGTCCACGAGGAGTTCAAGTCGTTTGCCTTGGAGCGGGTGCGCAAACTGCATCCGGGCGCGGCCGTGCTGGTCCACCCGGAGGCCCCGGACGCGATCGTCGATCAGGCGGACCTGGTCGGCTCCACCACCCAGTTGATCCGCGCCGTCACCGAGCTGCCGAACCAGGAATTCATCGTCGCCACCGACGCCGGGATTTTCTGGAAGATGCATCAGCTTGCCCCGCACAAGACCCTGATCGCCGCCCCCACCGCCGGCGAGGGCGCCACCTGCGAGAGCTGCGCGCACTGTCCCTGGATGGCCATGAACGCGCTGCAGAATCTGGAGCAGGTGTTGCTCACGGGGGCGCAGGAGGTCCGCATCAATGCCGCCGTACGGCAGCGCGCCGTCATTCCGATCCAGCGCATGCTCGACTTTGCCCGCGCACAGGGAATCGGCGCACCCGCCCGAACCGACTGAGGTCGTCGTGGGTTGGGGTCAGCGCGGCCTTGATCATCGTTCCTTCGCGCACTGGAGGTTGGGGCGTTACCGTGAAAGTCGCGCCGAAAGCGCGCCTGCTCGCTCCCACACTCCAGCGTGGGAGTGTCGAGCGGGCGCTCCGCGTCCGGTCTGCGTCCGGTCTGCGCAATGGACGCAGAGCGCCCGCACCTGCTCCCACGCTGGAGCGTGGGAGCCAGAATTAAGTTTGGAATCGCCGGCGCGACCGCGGCACCTTGGCAAAGGCCGCCGCAATGCCGTACTATCCAGACGTTTTCCAGGTGAATCACCCGTTCGCCCGACCGCAAACCATAACAACAATCGGAGCCGCGACTCAGGTCCGGTCTTCAGCCGCGCTGGAGACCCGACGCGAGTCGTCGTCACCGCTTACCGCTGCGAGGACTCCATGTCTCATCCCCCGAGAGGCCAAGGCGTCGGCTCCCTGATGAAGCGCATCGCCGCGCGCTCATTCACGACTTAATCACGCTTTGCTGTGTTACGAATGCACGGGAGACGCCCGCGGGCGGCTCCCGGTCCGCATCGCGGGGGGACGCCTCCGCGCGAACGCTACGCCTGTTCCACACCATCAGGAGGTCACATGGCCAATACACCAACCAGACTGGCCCTGCTCGCCGGGGTCCTCGCCTTAGGCGTCGGTTTCGTCACGCAAGCCGCGGATGCCCCGGCCGCGCCGGCACTGGTCTCCGGAGCCGGCGCCGTCATGCTCGCCGAAACCTGTGCCGGCTGTCACGGCACCGACGGGGCGAGCGTCGGTCCCGCATCGCCGACCCTGGCGGGCATGGACGCCGCGTATTTCACTGAATTGATGCAGGGCTTTCGCGACGGCAAGATCTATTCGACCATCATGGGTCGCATCGCCAAGGGGTATTCGGATGAAGAGTTCGCGCTCATGGCCGGCTATTTCCACGAAAAGCCCTATGTCCCCGCGAAGCAACCGTTCGACCAGGCGCTGGTCGCCAAGGGCAAGAAGTTTCACGACAAATTCTGCGAGAAATGTCATAGCGAGGGCGGCACGCCCCTGACCGGCGAAGCCAAGGCGAAAGACGAGGGTGAGGCCGAGGAAGAGGAGGAAGGCGAAGAGGGCGGGGAGGAGTACCAGATCCTCGCCGGCCAATGGACCCCCTATCTGGTCTATGCCATGGAAGACTTCCGTGCCGATCGCCGCGAGATGCCCAAGAAGATGAAGAGCAAGCTCAAGGATCTGATCACAAAGGAAGGCGAAAACGGTCTGACGGCGATCTACGCCTACTACGCCAGCCAACAATAAGCGCCCGAGGAGTCGAACCAGATGAAGATGAATCGTCGTGATTTCGTACGGGCCGCCGGCGCGGCGACTGCCGTTGGCCTGATCGGCGTGCCCCACTTGGCGCTGGGTGCCGCGAACCAGGTCGTGGTGGTCGGCGGCGGCACTGCCGGCGCCACCGTCGCCAAATACATCAAGCGGTTGGACCCAAGCATCGAGGTCACCGTCGTCGAGCCCAACCCGGTCTACTATACGTGTTATTTCAGCAACGAGGTGTTGAGCGGCGAGCGCACGCTCGACTCGCTGCGGGTCGCCTACGACGGCCTCAAGGCGCTCGGCATCACCATGGTCCAGGACTCGGCCGAGTCCATCGACGCCGCCAAGAAGGTGGTCAAGACGGGCGGCGGCAAAGCGTTGCCCTATGACCGCTGCGTCGTCGCCCCCGGCGTCGAATTGCTGTTCGAGAAGATCGAGGGTCACAGCGAAGCATCCGCCGAAACCCTGCCGCACGCCTGGAAGGCCGGTGAACAGACCAAGATCCTGCGCGGCCAGTTGGAGGCCATGGCCGACGGCGGAACCGTCGTCATCACCTCCCCGCCCAACCCCTACCGCTGCCCCCCGGGGCCTTACGAGCGGGCGAGCCAGATCGCCATCTATCTCAAGGCCCACAAGCCCAAGTCCAAGATCATCATCCTGGACAGCAAGTCCCAATTCTCCAAGCAAGGGCTCTTTACCCAGGCCTGGGAGAAGTTCTTCCCCGGCATGATCGAATGGCGTCCGGGTCCGGACGCCGCGGTGGTCAAGGTCAACGCCAAGGGCATGACTGCCGAGACCAGTTTCGGCGACGAGATCAAGGCCGACGTGCTCAATGTCATCCCGCCGCAACGGGCCGGCAAGATCGCGCAGGTCGCGGGCCTGGCCGACGACAAGGGCTGGTGTCCGGTGGATGCCAAGACCTTCGAGTCATCCCTGGCCAAAGGCATCCATGTCATCGGCGACGCGTGCATCGCCGGGGCTATGCCGAAATCCGCCTACTCGGCCAACAGCCAAGCCAAGGTCTGCGCCGGGGCGGTGGTCGCCATGCTCAGCGGCAAGGAAGTCGGCGTGCCCTCCTACGTCAACACCTGCTACTCGATTGCCGGACCCGAGTGGGGCATCTCGGTGGCGGGCGTCTATAAGGTCGCGGCCGACGGCAAGATCGCCGAGGTTCCCGGCGCGGGCGGTCTCACCCCCATGGACGCCCCGGACTGGGCGCACAAGCGTGAGGTCGCATACGCCCATAGCTGGTACAAGAACATCATCCAGGACAGTTTCATGTAGGGTCCCCCGGCAGGCGCGCGCCTGGAGTGGGCGCCTGCCGTCTCGTCCCCAAGGATCTGTCAGCCTGGATCATGGCCGCGGTTACGGCCAACGCAATCATCCGGAGTTGTCCACAGATGCCACAGATGAAACCGACGACTTTTCTTCATCTGTGAACATCCGTGACATCTGTGGATAAAACTTCCCCCTACAAAGCCTCGGCGGATCACGCTGACCACTGACCGTCTTTTCAAGGACCCGCTCATGATCCGTCATTTGACGATCACTCAACTGGTGGAGAACACCGCCGACGCCATGGGGCTCCTCGGCGAGCACGGTGTTGCCTGGTTCATTGAAGCCGATGAGCACTGTTTGCTCTTCGATACCGGACAGGGCCAGACGCTGCGCCACAATGCCGGGCGGCTGGGTCTCTCACTCGAACGGGTGGAGGCCATCGCGCTCAGTCATGGTCACTATGACGCGGACCGTCTGGCGTTTACCGCCCGAGCCCTGACGCGACTCGGTGTCGCTTATCTCGCACCGACCCACTGTACCGGCCTCTCCGCCGCCTGCTACTTCCGCGACCGCTTTCCCTCCCAGTTCCGTGAATCACCGGTCGGCACCAGACACCAGTTCGGTTAGGCCATCAGACTTGATCTCGGTCAATCCGAACCGCTCCCGCTCACAATTCACCGAGCAGTTGGACACGACCGTTGTCATCCACGCCCTCCAGACGCACCGTGAAGCCCCAGAGACGGCGGATGTGACGCAACATCTCGTCAACCGACTCGCCCAAGGGGCGGCGGTTATGTCGATAGTGGCGCAGCGTCAGGGATCGGTCGCCGCGTCGGTCAACGTTGAAGACCTGAATATTCGGCTCCCGACTCCCGAGGTTGTACTGCTCGGCCAAGGCTTGACGTACGGTACGGTATCCGCGCTCCTCGTGGATCGCGGTGATCTCGATCGCCTCTGCCCGATCGTCGTCACGCACGGTGAACAAGTGTAGATCACGAATGAGCTTCGGAGAGAGATACTGGGCAATGAAGCTCTCGTCCTTGAAGTTGCGCATCGCGAAATCGAGGACCTTGCGCCAGTCCCCACCCGCGACATCCGGGAACCATTCGCGGTCCTCGGCGGTCGGGGCTTCGCAGATGCGACGAATATCGCACATCATGGCGAAACCGAGCGCGTAGGGATTGATCCCGCTGTAATAAGGCGCGTCGAAATTCGGCTGAAACACGACACCGGTATGCGACTGGAGGAATTCCAGCATGAAGCCATCGTTGACAAGCCCCTCTTCATAGAGACGGTTCAGCAAGGTGTAATGCCAGAAGGTCGCCCAGCCTTCATTCATCACCTGCGTCTGGCGCTGGGGATAAAAATACTGGCTCACCTTGCGCACGATACGCACCACCTCACGTTGCCAGGGCTCCAGCAACGGCGCGTTCTTTTCGATGAAATAGAGCAGATTCTCTTGGGGCTCGGCAGGCCACCGGGCATCGGCATCCGGCTCGCCGTCGGCTCCGAACATCGGGATGGTACGCCATAGATCATTCACCTGCGACTGGATATAATCCGCGCGCTCGGCCTGCCGGCGCTGCTCCTCCGCCATGGTGATCGGCGAAGGCCGCTTGTAACGATCCACACCATGATTCATCAATGCGTGGCACGAGTCGAGCAGCAGCTCCACCTCCGCCTGGCCATAGCGCTCTTCGCAACTGGCGATGTACTTTCGGGCAAACACCAGATAGTCGATGATGGCATCGGCACTGGTCCAGGTCCGAAACAGATAGTTGCCCTTGAAAAAGCTGTTGTGCCCGTAACAGGCGTGAGCGATCACCAGCGCCTGCATGGTCAGTGTATTCTCTTCCATGAGATAGGAGATGCAGGGGTCGGAGTTGATCACGATCTCATAGGCGAGACCCATCTGACCGCGGCGATAGGTCTGCTCCGTACTGACGAACTGCTTGCCGAACGACCAATGATGATAATTGATCGGGAGGCCGACGGAAGAATAGGCATCGATCATTTGCTCGGAGCCGATGACCTCGATCTGATTGGCATAGGTGTCCAGCCCGAAAACATTGTGCGCGAGATTCCCGATTTCCCGGTCGAACCGCTCGAGCAGTGGGAAGGTCCACTCGGACGAGTCGGAGATGATACGACTGCTCATGCCGTCTGCCTCTTGAACAAATCCCTGAATACGGGAAAAATATCCTCAGGACCACCGATTTCGCGCATGGCGAAGTGGCGATGGGCGCCGGCGATCTCCTGATAGGCGTACCACAGACTCTGATGCTGGCGGGGGGTGATCTCGACATAAGCGAAATAGCGCATCAACGGCAGCAGCTTCTCGGCCAGCAAGTCGCGGCATACCACCGAATCGGAATCCCAGTTGTCGCCGTCGGAGGCCTGCGCGGCATAGATGTTCCATACGCTCGAATCGTAACGCTCACGCAGGACATCATAGGCCAGGTTGAGCGCGCTCGACACCACGGTACCACCCGTCTCCCGCGAATAGAAGAACTCCTGCTCGTCGACTTCCTGGGCGATGGTGTGATGGCGGATGAAGACCACTTCGATGCGGTCGTAATTGCGCTTCAGAAAGAGGTACAGCAGAATGAAGAACCGCTTCGCCAGATTCTTGCGCGCCTGATCCATGGAGCCTGACACATCCATGATACAGACCATCACCGCCTTGCTGGTCGGCTCCGGAAGCTGGATGAAGCTCTGATAGCGCAGATCGAACGTATCGATGAAGGGCAGCGCGGCGATACGCGTCCGCGCGCGGTCCAACTCATCGCGCAAGGCCAGTACGCGCGGGTCGTCCTCGGCAATGCCAAGGGCGAGCAACCCCTCCAGCTCCGCCTCGATCTCTTTGATGCGGCGACGGTGAGGCGCGCCTAAGGCGGTCCGGCGCGCGATTGCGCCCTTGAGCGACCGGACCACATCAATGTTGGTCGGCGCGCCGCTGGTGCGATAGCCGGCCCGCACGCTCTTGAACTCGGTGCTGCCAACCAGTTGATTGCGCACCAGGTTGGGCAACTCCAAGTCGTCGAAGAGCAAATCCATAAACTCCTCGCGCGACAAGTCGAAGATAAAATCATCCTCGCCCTTGCCGCCCCGGCCGGCTTTACCCTGACCGGAACCCCCGCCCCCGCCGCCCTCGGGCCGGGGGACTTTATCTCCGGCCATGAAGTCCTTGTTGCCCGGATGAACCTGGTCACGGATTCCACCCTGGCCATGATGAAACACCGGCTCGGAGATATCCTTTGACGGGATGCCGACCTGCTCGCCCGAGTCGATATCGGTGATGCTGCGCTTGTTCACGGCATCAGCCACCGCACGCTTGAGTTGGGTCTTATAGCGCTTGATGAAGCGCTGCCGGTTGACCGTGCTTTTGTTCTTCCCGTTCAGACGCCTGTCGATGAAATGAGACATGGGGTGATGTGCCTGCTCTAACGCCTGTTCGCCCGCGGATGCCGGGCGCGTGATTCGCACCGCTGGAGCGGGCGCGCCCGGCCCGCTTCGCCGACCGCGCGCAACGCCCCTGACTTATTGCGCCTTGCGCACCCGCAGATACCACTCCGACAGCAAACGGACCTGTTTGGCCGTGTAGCCCTTGTCGGTCATGCGGTCGACGAACTGATTGTGCTTCTTCTGGTCCTCCACTGACGCCTTGGCATTGAACGAGATGACCGGCAGCAACTCCTCGGTGTTGGAGAACATCTTCTTCTCGATCACGACCCGGAGCTTCTCGTAGCTGGTCCAGCGCGGATTCGCTCCGCCATTGGCGGCGCGGGCACGCAACACGAAATTCACGATCTCGTTGCGGAAGTCCTTAGGATTGGAAATACCTGCCGGCTTCTCGATCTTTTCCAGTTCCTCGTTCAGCCCCCCCCGGTTCATCATCTCGCCGGTATCCGGGTCCCGATACTCCTGATCCTGAATCCAATAATCCGCGTAGGTCACATACCGATCAAAAATGTTCTGACCATACTCGGCGTAGGATTCGAGGTAGGCGGTCTGCAGTTCCTTGCCGATGAACTCGGCATAGCGTGGGGCCATGTACTGCTTGAGATAACTCAGGTAGCGTTCCTGGACCTCGGGGGGCAACTGTTCACGGGCAATCTGCCGCTCCAGGACATAAAGCAGATGCACCGGATTCGCCGCCACCTCGGTGTGATCGAAGTTGAACACCTGAGACAGGATCTTGAAGGCGAAACGGGTCGAGATCCCGCTCATGCCCTCATCCACCCCCGCGTAGTCGCGGTATTCCTGAACGGATTTGGCCTTGGGATCGGTATCCTTCAGGTTCTCGCCGTCATATACCCGCATCTTTGAATAGATACTGGAATTCTCCGGTTCCTTGATGCGGGTGAGCGTGGAGAACTGCGCCATCATCTCCAAGGTCCCGGGAGCGCAGGGGGCGCTGGCAAGGGAGCTATTGCGCAGCAACTTGTCGTAGATCTTGACCTCGTCGCTGACGCGCAGACAGTAGGGCACCTTAACGATGAAGACGCGATCGAGGAAGGCCTCGTTGTTCTTGTTGTTGCGGAACGTCTGCCACTCCGATTCATTGGAATGGGCCAGAATGATGCCTTGGAACGGCAGCGCCGACAGACCCTCGGTACCATTATAGTTCCCCTCCTGGGTGGCCGTCAGCAGCGGGTGCAGCACCTTGATCGGTGCCTTGAACATCTCGACGAACTCCATCAGCCCCTGGTTGGCACGGCACAACGCGCCGGAGTAGCTGTAGGCGTCGGCATCGTTCTGGGCGAAGCGTTCGAGCTGGCGGATATCGACCTTGCCCACCAGGGAGGAGATATCCTGGTTGTTCTCATCGCCCGGCTCCGTCTTGGCGATGGCAACCTGCTCCAGAATCGACGGATAGAGCTTGACGACCTTGAACTTGGTGATGTCACCCTTGTATTCCTGCAGCCGCTTCACCGCCCAGGGGGACATGATACAGCGCAGGTAATGCTTCGGGATCCCGTAGTCCTCCGTCAGGATCGGGCCGTCTTCCTCGGGTGAGAACAAGCCGAGGGGCGACTCGAACACGGGAGAACCCTGGATGGCGTAGAAGGGAATCTGTTCCATCAGCTCCTTGAGCTTCTCCGCCAGCGACGACTTACCGCCTCCGACCGGACCGAGCAGGTAGAGAATCTGTTTCTTTTCTTCCAGACCCTGGGCGGCGTGCTTGAGATAGGAGACCAGGTGCTCGATCGACTCCTCCATGCCGTAGAATTCCGGGAAGGCCGGGTAGCGCTTGATGACCTTGTTCTGAAAGATACGGCTCAAGCGCGGGTCGTCGCGTGTGTCCACGAACTGCGGCTCGCCGATCGCCATCAGCAGGCGTTCCGCGGCACCGGCATAGGCGCTCCGGTCTGACTTACACAGTTCCAGGTACTCGTCGAGGGTCAAGACCTCCTCGCGGGACGCTTCATACCGGGCCTGGTAGCGATCGAAGATCGACATAGACATACCTCGTTAATAATAATGGTGCTGTTACCCGCCGCGTCCGCGCTCCGAAACGCGGTGCGCCATGGTCCTATTGCTCAGGGCAAACCGCGAAAAGACAAGGCTTGCCGGGAAAGCTGCAAGGAGCGGACCAGGCACGGCTCAACGCGGCCGGTTCCCCGGATGGCGTGGATGTCGCTCCGTTTTGACGCGCTTGGTGGGCCGTCGTCGCACCAGATGGGTGCGTCCGGAATTTCCGCAAGCACTCCTGGGCTGCCGCCAAAGCACGAGCATCCGCGCACACTTACGGCGTCCTTAGAACACGACTGATGAAACTGGTTCAGCGCCTCGCCGGCCAATCACCTGCCGGAGCCGCCGCCGAACCCTGGTGCACGCACCTTCGCCCGGCGCGCCGAGTGCAACACCCTGCGCGCGCAGAGTAACAAGTTGGCGGTACAGATAGCCAGTGGTGCGCAGGGTGGAACGACAGTCCAGGTTGAAGCAGGATCCATCGACCGCGCACCCGCGGGTAAGAAACACGGGGTTCTGCGACGGCTGCGCGTATCACCCGCGCCCTGCTTTTGTGATAATCATGGTTCCCGCGGGTTAGCCGCCGGTCGTCGTCCCCCACCCCACGGTCCCGCGGCCGTTTACAGTCCAGGTAATCCTAAAGAACGTGATCGACATGGAATACGTGGTTTCAGACCCCGCCCGGATAGCCGGCCTGCTCGCCGCGCTCCAGACGCACTGGCGACTGGAGGAGGACCCCGCAGAGACCTTGAACCGGACCTTTGTCGACACCTTCGACTGGTCAGTCTACCTTAGCGGTGCAACCCTGGAGTGGCGCGACACCCCGCCGCGCCCATCGCTGATCCGGCACGACCTGGACCAGGCCGACGCACCGCTGGCGCAGATCGCTCCCGCACCGCCCGCCTTCCCGGTGGACCTGCCGCCCGGGCCGGTACGGACGCGGCTGATGGAGATCACCGACATCCGTTGTCTGCTGCCGATGATGCACATCGAAACGCACATCCGTACCTTCGAGTTGCACGGCCTCGATTACATAGCGGATCACCCGGCGGATCACAAGGCAGCGCATAAGACAGTGGCGCACTTGGCGATCGAGGCATCGCGCTTCCGCGACCCGCGCGGCGGGCGCGTGGGGGAACTGCAGGTCCGCGTGCGCGTGCGGATCGAACATGGCGACGAGGACCATGTCAAGGCGACGCTGAAGGACTTGATGGGCGAACTCGGCATCGCATCCGCGCACGAACCCATCCTGCTGGAGGCCCTCGCCGCCGCTGACCGGCGCCCCGCCGACTACTCGTCCAAGCTCGATTTCCGACTCGACCCGGAAACCCGCGCCGACCTGGTGACCAAGCAAATCCTGCGCGGACTGCTGACCACCCTGGAGGCCAATCTGGACGGCGCCCGAGCCAACCTCGATTCGGAGTTTCTCCACGACTTGCGGGTCGCGACGCGGCGCACTCGTTCGGCCCTCAGCCAACTGCGCGGGGTCTTTCCGCTGGCCGTAGTCGCGCACTTCAAGGAGGAGTTTGCCTGGCTGCAACAAATCACCGGCCCGGTCCGTGATCTCGATGTCTATCTGCTCGATTTCGCGGCCTATCGACAGTCCCTGCCCGCACCCCTGGGTGCCGATCTGGAACCCCTGCGGGACTTTCTGTTGGCCCACTATGCGGCGGAGCAGCGCCGCCTCGCACACGCGCTCGCGGCGGATCGCTTCACCCGGTTGCTGACTGACTGGCGATCCTTCCTCCAGGCGCCCGTCGCTGACGCGTCCAACACCCCCAATGGTGCGCGTCCGATCCAACAGGTGGCCAACCAGCGTATCCGCGCGATGTTCAAGCGGGTCCGCCGCGAGGGTCGGGCGATTCGCGCCGACTCACCGCCTGAAGATTTGCACGAACTGCGTAAGAGTTGCAAGAAACTCCGCTACCTCATGGAGTTCTTCCAGAGCCTCTATCCCCAGGGCCAATGCCGCGCGTTGATCAGTCTCATGAAAGGACTGCTCGATAATCTGGGCAGCTACCAGGACCTGGCGGTCCAGGCCGCCCAGCTGCGCGACCTCGCCCAGACCATGCGGAATGAGGCGCAAGCGCAGACGCAGACCGCAACCCTCCTCGCCATGGGCGCCCTGATCGGCAACCTGCTCGGAAGGCGTCACGCGGCCCGCGCTCAATTCGATCGGGTGTTTGCCGACTTTCTCAGCGAGAACAACCAACTGGCCTTTCGCAACCTGTTCGACCGTCAACCGTCTCCATGAAACCCCGCGACCGTCTCGCCGCCGCCATCCTGTCGCTCCTCCTCGCGTTCGGGGCCGCTGCCGCGCACGCGGCAGATCCCAGCACAGAACCTTTCGATCTCGACGACCTGCGTGTCCGGATCACCGCGGCCATGCCCTATGTCGAACTTGGACAGGGCGGCGGCAAGGTCCTGTTGATGCGTCATCAGGACCCGGGGCATGTCATCCCGTCACCTTACGACAAGACCGCGCGTGATTGCCCCCCATACTGCATTCAGCCGATGCAATTGGCACCCGGTGTCGAGACGATCGGCGAGCTGGAATTGATCGACTACCTCAAACGCGCGACCAGCGGCGAGCCGGTGCTGGTCATCGACTCGCGAACGCCGGCCTGGACCGAACACGGCGTGATCCCGGGTGCCGTCGTCATCCCCTATACCCGCATCGATCCGGCAACCGCCTCCCCGTCCGCGGTGGCCGAATTGCTGGAACTGGAATTCGGCGCCGTACGCGTGGAGGGTCTGTGGAATTTCGGCCATGCCAAGACCTTGGTCTTTTACTGTAACGGCGCCTGGTGCGGCCAGTCACCCACCAACATCCGCGCCCTGCTGGACCTGGGCTATCCCGCCCATCGCCTCAAGTGGTATCGCGGCGGCATGCAGTCCTGGGAACAGTTTGGACTCACGACGGTGAAGGCACCGCCGACCTGAAACAAAGCAACCCACCGTACCCATCGCCCGAGCGTTCGCCGATAATGTCCGGTCAAAGACCGCCAACCCAACCACACAGGTGACCCATGCTGCGCGACTGGTCAGACGTCTACTCCGTCGGCATCGCCGAGATCGACCATCAACACCAGGGATTTTTCGAGGCGTCCCACCGGCTCTATCAACGCATCCTGGAACGCGACGAGCTCCAGGCGGTCGAGGAAGCACTCGCGTTCATGCGTGACTACGCCGCGAGCCACTTCTCCACCGAGGAGTCCTTCATGCGGGACCACGCCTATCCTGCGCTGGCGACGCACCAGGCACTCCACGCGGCATTCTTCAAGCGACTGGACGCCCTGGCGGAAGACCTGGCAACCTTCGGTCCCAGCCAGGATCTGGCCGACCGCGCCCTCGATCTCACCCAGGACTGGCTGGTCGATCACATCACCGACGAAGACGTGCTCTATGCCCTGCACGCGCGCTCGCATACGGCGGATATGGCGATCTCCTGACCCTCCATAAGTTAAACAAGTCCATTTGGGAATGCCTTTGGCGGCTCGGTCGTTGTCGTTGTCTGACCGATGTCTGACGCATCACCTGGCGGCACCTCATCGCCCGGCAGCGAGGCCAGCACGGCGCGCTCGATCGCATCGAGGTCCACCAGGGCCGCGGGGCGGCCTCGCAGACGCAGAGTGACCTGAAGAAACGGATGTCCTACCTGAGTTGCAAGCGCGGGCTGTGCGGTCACGCTCTGCGGCGTGACACGCTCCAGCCGGGGCACCCCGGGGCTCTCGATAGCGACAAAGGCCAGACTCGGGTCACCCCCCGGGGCATGGCACACGACGGCCTGACGATGACGTAACTGGTCGTCGGACGACAGGTCCGGGGCGGCCACACGGATCACCGGCAACTGCAACCCGCGCCACGCCAGATAGCCGATCAGCCAGTCCGGCGCCCTTGACTCGGCGGCCGTCAGCGGCTCGGCGCGCACGATCTCGGCGACCGCGGCCCCCGGCAGCAACAGGTCCCAGGGGTCCGGAACGCACGGCACCGGCAGCAGCAGGACCCGCAGCGTCTGTTCATCCTGGTTCATGGCTGTTGCTCCGCCAGCAGGGAGGTGATCTCGTCGAGCAAATCGGACTCCTGGAACGGCTTGCTGAGATAGCGGTTGACCCCGAGCGCCAGAGCATGATCGCGATGTTTCGGCCCGGCCCGTGAGGTGATCATGATGATCGGCAGATCGCGCAACCGCTCCGACCGGCGGATGTGGCGGGTGAGTTCATAACCGTCCATCCGCGGCATCTCGATATCCAACAGGATCAGGTCGGGCCGCCGCGCGTCGAGCAAGGTCAGCGCCTCGACACCATCCCTGGCGGTGATCACCTCCATCTGCCGGCGCCGCAGCAAGCGCGCGGTGACCCGGCGCACGGTCAGGGAGTCATCCACGACCATCACACAGACCGACTGATGCGCGGCAACGGCGACGCCCTGGCTGGGGGGCAAATAATCATGGATGGCACCGGAGCGTAACAAGGCGAGCGCATCCAGAATCAAGGCGACTCGCCCATCCGGCAGGATCGTGCCGCCGGCCAGCCAGCGCACCGTGGCCAACTGCGCGCCCAAGGGTTTGACGAGGATCCGGGCACTCTCGATCAAGGCATCCACCTGCAAGGCCACCCGCAGATCGCCCACCCGCGCCAGCAGCAGCGGCAGCCAGCGCTGCTCACCCAGGCGGGGCTCCAGACCGGGATCGAGCAACCGGCCCAGATAAGCCACCCGATACGCGTGACCCTGATAATCGAAGTCCCGGCCCCGCCCCTGATAGATCGCCGCGAGATCCTCCCGACCGATGCGCGCGGCGCCCTCGATGGAGGCATGAGGCAACGCGTAGACACTCGCACCCACCCGCACCAGGAAGGCATCCAGGATGGCGAGTGTCAGCGGGAGTCGGATACTGAACCGTGCGCCTTGCCCAGGGATCGAACCGAGGTCGATGGTGCCGTTGGCGGCCTTGATTTCAGAAGCCACCACGTCCAGACCGACGCCGCGTCCGGAAATCTGCGTGACCTGCTCCAAGGTCGTGAAGCCCGGTTCGAAGACAAACTGCATCAGCGCATCGGCCTCGAGTTCCGCCTGTGCCGACACCAGGCCGCGGGCGACTGCTTGGCTGCGGATCGCCGCCAGATCAAGCCCGCGGCCATCGTCGCTCAGGTGAATCACCACCTCGTTGCCCTCCCGGCTCAGGGCCAGGGTGACAGTCCCGACGGCCGGCTTGCCGGCGGCGGCACGTTGCGGCGGTGCCTCCAGGCCGTGGTCCACGGCATTGCGCAGCAAATGTTCCAGAGGCGCCGCCAGGCGGTCGAGGATCGAGCGGTCGAGTTCCACCTCCGGCCCGATCACCTCCAAGCGGGCGGACTTGCCCAAGCTTTCCGCCGTCTGGCGCACCAGCCGATGCAGCCGCGGAACCACCTGAACAAAGGGCACCATCCGCGTACGCAGCAACCCGTCCTGCACATCGCTCGCCAGCCGCGCTTGCTGGGTCAGCAGATCCGCGGACTCGCGTTGGTAACCGCCCAGCAGGTCCCGCAGACTGACCAGATCGTTCAGTGTCTCGGCCAGACTGCCGAAGAGTTGCTGAAAAGTCGAAAGACGGTCCAGTTCCAGCGGATCGAAGGCGGGTCCCGACGCTTCAACCGCCCCCTCGGGCTCGGAATGGGAGCGCACTTGGGTCTCGGTTTCGGTCTCCAACTGGCGCAACTGATCGCGCAATCGCCGCACGGTCTGGTCGAATTCCCCGAGACCGACACTCAGTAAACCGTTACGTTGGGTAAGCCGCGCGCGGTACAGACCGATCTCACCGGCCGCATCGACCAGCCGGTTGATGAGGTCGGAGCGCACCCGAACCTGCGGCACCGTCACCGCTGCGACGTCCTTGGCTCCACCCGCCGGAACCGACATGGGCTCCGGTGCCGCCGCAACCACGGGAGGCGCGAACGCATCGGCAGCAGCAGCACTGACGGCCGAGCGCAGGATCGCCAGTTCAGTGTCGTCCGTCGAACCCGTTGGAATCGGTTCCGGCGCCTCATTCAAAGCCGCCACCAGGGCGGCGGCGCGCGGGAGCGCGGTGTGCTGCTCCAGCGCATCCATTTGGAGTGACAGGGTGTCGACGGTCCGCTGCGCCAACTCCAGGGTCGTATCGTCGACCTGCCCACGCGCAGCGCGCAGCGCGGTCAGCCGCGTCTCCAGCGCATGGCTCAGGTCACCGATGGGCGTCAGACCAGCCAGGCGGGCACTGCCCTTGAGCGTATGCAGCAGCCGGTTGATCCCGTCAAGCACACCAAGGTCTTGAGGCGCCAACTGCCAGCTTCGAAGCTTGGCATCGATCCCGTCGAGCAGATCGCGGCCGTCGTCGATGAACAGGCTCAAGAGATCCTGATCGGCGTGATCGTCCGGCGACGCGGGATCAGGCGCCGACCGCGTAGCGGATTGCGCCGGGTCGATGAACCGCGGCTGGAGCAGTCCCTGATCCAGCAAGACACTCACTGCCTCCACCGGGCCAGACGTATCATCGTGGTCGGATACCACCGGCACGGCTTCAGGCAACCACAGCGGCGGCAGGCTGGAACCATCGAGATCCCTATCAAGCGACGGTGTCTGCACCGCAGGCACCTCCCGCACCACCTCGAGTATGCCCTCCGGCCCCGTCATGGCGGTCAGGTCCGCGGCCAGAGCGAGCAACAGATCCGCCCCGGTATCGATCGCGGGAAGTTCCGCGATGCGCTGCGCAATGCCCTCCACGGCCCGCTCGATCAGCTCCAAGGTCAGCACCGTGGCCGCCTCGACCGCGATCTGCAGCGCCCGCAGACGCCGCTCCAGTAACCGCGCGACGTCCGCAATCGAGTCGATTCCCGACATCCTGGCACTGCCGCTAAGCGTATGCAGCGCGCGCACGGTCCGCTCATGCGGCACCGCGTCACCGGCTGCCGCCCGCACCAGAAAGGCACGCACTTCATCCAGGTGACCCAGGCTCTCGGCACGAAAGATGGCCAGGAGTTCGTTGTCCGCGACGAAAACGCTGGCGTGATCCGTCAAGTCCGCCGCCGTCACCGCGTCGGCGCGCGGTTCCGCGGGCGCGGCCACGGCGGCGACCACGGGTGCCGCTGCCGACGGCGCATTGAGCCAGTCGCGTTGCGCCTGAAACCAGCGGTCAGCCGATTCGACGAGTAACCCCTCCATCGGCCACGGCGCCATCGCCGCGGCCACGTCGGTGCCGGATCCGGACCCGATCGCCTCGCCCCCCTCGGGCCGCGGGCGATCCGGACGCGCGGCGGGCGCGAGCACATCCGACGACTCCGGCCACGCGCTCGCCGGCGCGTCCGCCGACTGAACATCCGAGAACGTCAAAGCGGCCGATCCGGTCCCGGACGGCTGCTCCAGTTGCGCCGCCCGCGACACCAGGCCGGCGATGTCCAGCGGACGCTGGTTCGCCTCGGCGGCGATCAGATTCGGCAGCACCGCAACCACCTCGGTCAGCCAAGCGACACGGACGGCATCCGGGACGAAAGCCGGCCCCGTCAAACCGTTGAGGAGACCCTCGGCGGCCTGCGCGAGGTCGGCGATCCGCACGGCACCAACCAGCCGCCCGCTCCCTTTGAGGGTATGGAAGCTACGACGCAACGCACGCAGATCGCCGTCATCGGCCAGGTTGTCTTGCCACCGCGCGAATTGCTCGCCGATTGCTTGCGCCTCCTCCTGCGCCTCCTCCAGGAAAATGTCGAGAAACTCGGGCGAGATCCCGACTGCTTGGGCGGGATGCGCTGCACGCGCATCGGCAGCCGCCGCGACCGCGTCACCGTCGGCCGCGGCAGCAATGCGCTCCACTGCGCCGGCCTGGTCCACATCGCCTGGCGCGGCACCGGTATCGGTGTCGGCACCCAGTGCACGATTAAGGTCAACTAACGCAGCGGCAGACTGGCGAATCAGGTCGTGATCCTCCGGCTCGCCTTCTTCGACATGCTCGATGTGGAGTTCCAAAGCGGCGATGGCGTCCGCCAGAAAGCCGAACTCCAAGTTCCGCGGCCAGCGCTCCGCCGCCAGATAACCGCGCCGAACCAAGACCGCGAGGTCCGTGGCGACCTGAGCCGCCGCATCGTCGCCAAGGATCTGCAAGGCTCCGGCCACCCGTGACAGGCACTCGGGCACTTCGCGGAAACGGGCCGGATGCGCCCCCTGCACACGGCAGGCAAGGATCGCGTCCCGCACGCCCACGAATTCCGCCCGAGCCTCGCGCAGGGTCGCCTTCTGCAATTCACCGGCATAGAGTCCGGGCGCGATGACACTGTCCGTCGGGGGGTCACGATGCTCCGCATAGGCCTGGATCACGGCCTCAATGCTCAGCAAGTCGGCCGCCAGCGCTTCCAGCCGCTGGACCTCCTCGGCCGTTCCGGTCTGCACCAGCTCGCCGAAACCATCCGCCAGCAGGCGCAAACGCTCGGGCAGATCGCCGGTATCGGCAACATCCAACGTGCGTGCCAGAACCCGCAGACCCGTCCGGATCTCGTCCAGCGGGGTCCGATCAGCGCGCGCGCCGCGCACAAAGGCGTCCAGTCGTTCCTTCAGGGGCGTCAGCTCGCTCAACATCGCCTGCGCCAGACCGGCCAGAGCATCGCCCGCGCGCGATCGGCCGGCCGCCAATCCATGCACCCGCTGATAATGGGCCTGGATATCGTCCACACTGGACGTCTGGATCGAGGTATTGAACAGCGCGCCGAGAAAGACCTCGATCAATTGGCGCGCTTCGGCGTCGGGCCATTCGGGCGGGGTATCGACCAGCGACTTGAAGACCCGATCCAAGCGCCCGACCAAAGCCTGTGCTTGCGCATCGTCGACGATCTCCCCGCCTTGCAGGCCCACTGCATAGGCCTCGGCCAAGCGAAATAAATCCGCCAGGATGCCGTCCTTCAAGAACCGGTGGAGTTGATGGAACAGACGCCCGAGTTTGATCAGGCCTGCGCTGCTGGTCGCGGGGCGGTACCACTCGACCAGATCGCGGTGAAAGTGCGGACGCACCTTGCGAAAGACCGCGGTGAGCGCCTCCAGCGCCTCCGGCGGCAGGTCTTCCTCCTCCTCGGCCAGTACCGAACCCGGAACCAGCAGCTCCGCCTGAGTCAGCGGCGAAGCACCCCGCGATGCGCGCAGATCGTTGATGGCCGGCCACAGGCTCAGGGGGTCGATCGCGCCGCCGAGGTCCAATCGATCCAGGTGGTTGGGCAACTGGATCAGGGCCAGCATCATGGCCTCGGCAGCCTCCTTGGGACTGCGCACGCGACCCTCGGCCATGGCATCGCATAAGCGCTGCATCTCGTCCACCAGACGCGCGGGCAGGGTGAGCTGCAACGCGAGCAGCACACCGCGAACCTCGAACAGGGCGTCCACCGCATCGGCCAGGGACCCGGGTTCGCTGGTTTGCCCGTAGGCTTCCACGCGTTCGGTAACCCGCCGCAGGGTCGCGGCGATTTCGCTCTTGACCCACTTCAGACCGCCGACAACCTTTTCTGCCATGGGATCACTGCCCCTGGGTGAGGCCTTGGACAAGGCACTGAAACAGGCCGTGAGCCAGGCCGCGGTCCATTAGCTCAACCGAAAACCCGCCACCGAACGCTGCAGTTCGGTGACCAGACTCACAAGCTCCTCCACCGCCGCGGCGGCGCGCCGGGTCCCGTCCGCGTTCTCCTCGGTGATCCCCCGGATCGCCTGAACCGTCTCGTTGATCTCCGCCGACTGAGCGGACTGACGCGCCGAGGAATCGGCGATGCGCTTGGTCAGGTCGGCGATATAAGTCGAGACGTTCTCGATCTCACGTAGCGCCTCCCCGGCGTTCGCGGCCAGCTTCGCCCCCTCCACCACGCCCGCGGTGCTGGCCTCCATGGAACTCACCGCCTCATTGGTGTCGGCCTGAATCGTGCGCACCAGCACCTCGATTTGTTTGGTCGCGTTACGCGAACGCTCGGCGAGGCGCTGCACCTCATCGGCGACCACCGCAAAACCGCGTCCGGCGTCGCCGGCCATCGCCGCCTGCATGGCGGCGTTCAGGGCCAGGATATTGGTCTGATCGGCGATGTCGTCGATCAACTCGACGATTTCGCCGATTTCCTGAGAACTCTCGCCGAGACGCTTGATACGCTTCGCGGTCTCTTGAATCTGTTCGCGAATCGCGTCCATGCCCGCAATGGTGTCACGCACGGTCCGGGCACCCCGCCCCGCCACTTGGACCGATCGCGAGGCTACCTCGGCCGACGCGATGGCGTTGTTGGCAACTTCATCGATCTGCTCGGTCAATGACCGAACGGCACCAGACGCCAGCGTGATCTGCGCGGACTGCGCCGCGGCCGCCCCAGTCAACTGGACGGCGATGGAGCGGTTTTCCTGTGACGCCTGCGCCACCTTGGCAGCCGTCGCGTTGATGGTCGCAACCAGGCCCCGCAACGCCTCCACCGCGAAATTGACCGCGTCGGCGATGGCCCCGGTCTTGTCCTCGGTTACCGTGGCCGTCACGGTCAAGTCGCCGTCGGCCAGATTGCCCATCTCGTCGAGGAGCCGCAGAATGGCCTGCTCGTCGCACCCACTCTGGGCCAGCGCAGCCGCCACGCGTCGCCGCGCATCCATCACCAGGCCGGCGCCGAACGCGAACAGCCCAGCCAGTGCCAGGACAGTGAACAGCGGCGCCGCCCAGGGGCCGACCGGTACGGGTCCGACCCGCGCTGCCGGCGGCGCCTCACGATAGGCCTCCACCAAGGTGTCCAGCGCGGTATCGAACACGGCCCCGGCCTCCTGCAAAGGTGCCAGGGCATCAATCGCCGGAAGCGCCCGCGGCGCCAGTTTGCGCAGCGCATCGACGTCGGCGCGTATTGGGCTCCACAGCAGGGCGGTGGTGGACTGCATCAGGTCGCGCATCCCCAGCAGATCAGCCTGTGCATCAAGGATGCGATCCGCCATCTCGCGATAGGCAAGCCAGGCGTTCTGCGCGGCGCGCAGCTGTGGTTCCAGGCCTGAGGGTAAGACCGGCAACCCGTCGGCTACCGACCCCGCTTGCAGCGCGTCCATCGCCCGCTGCATCTGATCCCGTTCGGCCCGCAGCCGATCAAAAGCACCCGGATCGCCGGCAACCGCCGCGTCCGCGGCACGAGCCATCTGCTGACCCAGGGTCCGCTGAGCCGTCACCGCCAGTGACAAACGCACGTGATCATCCGCGCTATTTCTCATCAAAACATCGCTCGCCAGCGCCAGGGCGGCGCAGATCAGCGCGAACACCGCCCAGCCGATCACCGCCCCATTGGCGCCGTCGGCAACACACTTGGTCTGTTCTAGATCGCTTCGCTTCGCCATCGCGTTCCGACTCCGGGTCCGGTTGAAGTATCCTGACTGACCAGAGGATCCGCGAGCAGCAGGTCCAGCGCAATCACTGGAACCACCGCACCCGCAAGCGGGAAAGCGCCTTGGGCGAAGGGTTGCAACACACCGAGCCCGGCGGACGGCTCAGCACATCGTTGCGCCTCGGTAAAATGACGGATACCGAGCACCTCGTTCGCCACCAATCCGCAGGGCAGGCCATCCTGAGGCACGACCAGAACGCGGTCCGTCTCCCGCCGCGTCGGCCTGCCGCCCTGGGTCAGGGCCGCCAAATCCAGAAGTGGAAGCAAGGTTCCGCGGTTATTGGCGACACCCAGGACCCAGGGCTTGGTACCCGGCACCGGGGTCAGGTCGGCGGGAACACTCAAGACCTCGACCACCTGATCCAGTGGGGCGAGCAGCCGCGAGGTACCGACCCGAAACAGGATGCCCGACCAGCGCCCCGCCACCGGCGCGTCCTGCGGCAGGTGCGTGACCAGTGCGCGAAAGCGGGCCTCGACCGCCACCAGCAGGTCGAACAGCGCAGCGCCTGTGGCAACCGGTGCGTCCATTGTGACTCAGCGCTGGAGCGCCGCTTGGACGCACGCCAGCAACTCGGCCGCGGCCACCGGTTTGATTAAATAATCCACGGCACCTTGCCGCATCCCCCAGACACGGTCGGTAGACTGGTCCTTGGTCGTCACCATGATGATCGGAATACCTGCCGTCGCCGTGTCCCGGTGCAGCATACGAGTGGCCTGGAAGCCGTTGAGCACGGGCATGATCACGTCCATCAGGATGAGATCCGGCTGAAGCCGCCGCGCCATTTCGATCCCCTGCTCGCCGTTGGTCGCTGTTTCGACGCGGTACCCGACCTTGGCCAGAATACTGGAGAAGATGCGGCACTCGGTGGGTGAGTCATCGACGATCAGCACGGTGGCTCCCGCGCGTTCCAGCGCGCCGTCGGGCGAACCGGTACCGACGCCGGGACCAGCCTCGTCGCGCCCGCGGGAAACAATGGTCATAGATCGACTCGGTATTGATGGATTCTTCATTTAACAGAAATCGCCTCAGGCGATTGCCGGAAACACATGGTTTTGAGAGAACTATCCTTCAGTCCGCGCGGCGCCGCAGCGAGCCGCGCACCGCATCGAGCAACTCCTCACCGGTGAACGGCTTGGACAGATAGAGACCAGCCCCGACCAGGCGGCCCTTCGCGCGGTCGAACAATCCGTCCTTACTGGAGAGCATCACCACCGGCGTATGCCGCAGTTGCGCATTGGCCTTGATCAGGGCACAGGTGTGATAACCGTCCAGCCGCGGCATCATGATATCGACAAACACCAAATCCGGCTTGAACTCCATGATCTTGCCCAACGCCTCGAAGCCGTCCTGCGCGGTTCGCACCTCGCAGCCCGCCTTGGTCAGCAGACCCTCGGCGGCACGCCGGATCGTTTTGCTGTCGTCGATCACGAGCACCCGCGCCCCGCGCAGGTCACTGTCCGCGTCCGCGTCATTCATGGGTTACAACTCCGCCACATGATTGGTATCCGAGCTTGAACACTGCCGCGGCGCCACGGCTGCCGGCCCCGCAACGTCCTGGGGCGGCTCACGTCAAAATCCTGACACGGCACGTTGCGCCACGGGTCTTCAATGCCGGTGGATGTTGTACCACGTGTACCAGGGACTGGTACAGTGGTCGATTGAAAACCGCGCTTCAGGTCAGGTCTCCCGATCCAATCCGGCGCAAAACACACAAAACGGATACTCGCAAGGGTCCTCCGGGTGGGCGGGACGCGGATCCGGGCAGGTTGCGGAACTGGAACGGCGCGCCATCGCTTCACCGCCGTACCGTCTCCCGAATGGTAATTTCAAGCAGGGCATGACGCTCTCTGGCATCCTCCATCAGGGAGTCGCCGTCGTACTGACTGATCGCGAAAAAGGTCTCGATGGTTTCCCGGATCTCCATCCCCTCATGCAGCAGCTCCCTTGGCATCCATTGCTCGAATTGTTCACGGTACTTCCCGGTCAGCAGATCATCGATACAAGCCTCTTGCAGCAGTTCTCCGTCGTGGTTTATCCATCCGATATCAAGCAGTTGAGTAATAAAAGAAGGTACTTGCCTGATCCCGGCCAACGCCTTGAACCCGACCGCGAGCTTCGACGTGAACCGGCGACAAACCTCCTTCGCGATCAGCTTGGCGATCAGTTTATCCAGGTCATCGCTCAACTGCTGATAATGAACCAGATCATTCCTTCCCTGCTGTGCCCGTTCCAGCACTTCGCTGGGCACGATGTGGATCGAGATTTCCATTATTTTCTGATCTTCATCACTGACCGTAAACTGTATATCCATACTCAGACTGTTCATCTGCCGGATCAGTTTTTTTCGCTCCTCCGGAGAGCTGTTCGCTATCAGTCGCTCACTGTGCCGCTCCATGTCCATGATGGTCTTTACCAGACCGGAACCCATTTTCGGAAAAAAAATATTTGAAAAGCGATAAAGAGCAAGCAACTTTTCCGTGGAAACATTGTCCGCATTAAGATAAATCGGTGAGAAAAGAACTGGATCAGCCCGCAACAACGACGCTTTGTGACCCATGACATCAACCTTCAGGCGTTATAGATCGTTCCGATACTACGGAAGGGCAGACGATAAATGACATAAGAAACCTGAAACTCTTTCTCCAGCAATTTATCCAAACGATGCATAACGCCCATGAACACGATCGGCAACTCTCCCTCCCGCAGCGTCGCGGCAATACGCCCGGCGATGAACTTGTCCCTCAACACCAATAAATCCCTGCTTTTTTCCTGATACTCGGCATTCACCGAATCGCGCTCGGAGCCGACCTTTCTTATCAATAATTTATTCAGTAAATCGTATTCTCTGATCAGCAACTCCATATCCTCGGTACCTTCCAGCACCGCCCCTTTCTTCATTAATTCGGTTATAAACGAATAGTTCGGACTACCCCTTTCCGCCAGCCGCTCCGCCAACGCCGCTTCATTACCGCATACGGGCGTACCGTCCTGATAGATCCGCGTCTTGTTCCACGGCAGGTTCAACTCGGCGATTTTCGCCGCGATCCCCTGCCACATCTGCTCAACGGCAGTCCGATCAGCACCGACTTTCCCACAACTCTTCAAACGCTTACCGTTTTCAACGTTTGAAGCGGCGCGTCCCGAATCTTCCTGTGCGTGAAGAACAGGCACATAGATCAACCGTCTGGTTTCTTTCATCGCTGCTGCTTCTTTGATTCAAAGCTTGAATACATTGCCGATCACGCTCACCAACTCCAGATTTTCAAAAGGCTTACTGAGATACTCACTCACATTGAGATCGGCGGCATCCCTGATCGTATCAGGCGAAGCATATCCCGTCAGTATCACAACCAGTACTTCTTCATCGGATACCCGAATCTTCCGCAACGTCTCAATGCCATCCATTTCCGGCATGTGCAGATCAAGAATGATCAGATCAGGATTCTCCTGCGCATTGCGGAAAATACCCTCTGCACCGTTAACAGCACAGGACACGACATACCCCTCGTTCTCCATCACGTGCTTCATCAACCCCAGCAGGTCGGAGTCATCCTCGATGATCAGTATCTTCCGTTTGGTCGTCTCCCTGCCGCTTGAAGAAAGGTAACTGAAATCCACTGCAATAACCCTCATGCCTTGTTGATAACCACGATAACTGCCCGACCGATGAGTCCGGAAGATAACCGCCATGCCCGCTGCACCATCGCCAGTGAGAAGAACGGGCCTTGATGGTACTTTCAGTCTTCCTTCTTGACTCCGCGGTGCTCGCGTGATCCCCCTGCTGCCCAGATGATAAAAAACACTTTTAGTGTAATATCGATCATGGTACCAAGCGGACCTTGAACAAGCCTAGCGCAGTCTACCGCTTCATTGCCGTGGCGGACTGCACAAGGTTGAAAGATCCACCCCACTCCACGGCCGCATCTGATGCGACAAGAGCGATCAACGCCGTCGGACGCTCGGTCGGCGGGCGGTCCAGTTGCGAAAACCACCGCGTATCATCTCGAGACGGCACCAACCATGCCCTTGAAACGCAGAGTCATGCCCACGCATCGACGCTGCGATCCACCGCAGATGCGGGGCGGACCTGCGGCGGCGACCCGGTGAGCGACGAGGATCACGGAGCGGCCTACGGCGAGCATGCGGATCGCCATCCGTGCCTTCCGAACCGCCGATCAGGCCATCATCGCTTCCGCTACCTGATTTGAAGCGCGAACACAGTATCGATCACGCTGACTAAGTCCCGACATTCAAAAGGTTTACTCAAGTATTCGCTGACATTGAGGTCGGCGGCGTCCCTGATGGTGTCAGGCGTGGGATAAGAGGTCAGGATGACAACCGGCACTTTGTCATCAGATTTTCTGATGGTTCGCAGCGCCTCTATACCACCCATGATCGGCATGTAAAGGTCAAGAATGATCAGATCCGGACGCTCCCGCGCATGGCATGAAATACCGTCCGCACCGTTGGCGGCACAGAACACCAGATAGCCTTCGCGCTCCATCGCAGACTTCATCAACCCCAACAGATCCAACGCATCCTCAATGATCAGTATTTTCCGGCCTGCCGCTTCTTGCTTCATTGTTGCTTCTCCGCTTGAGTGTTGATGGCCAAGGTCATCTCCTCAAACCAGGCGGGCGTTCTGCGCGAGCGCACAGAAATCGGCCAAGACTGAGATGCCAGGACCGCCCACTATCCGGCGCCAGGTCACGCGACGTCAACCAGAATTCTAAGCGCCGTTCAAGGCAGGAAATGCGAAGAATTATGAACGGTATTACCGTCGAAAACGATCGGACATTCCGGCCGCCTGAGGCGGTTACCGGAACATCCCGGATCAGATCGCGAGGAGTTCCCGTCTGCCGTCCAGGAGCGCCGACCGGAGCATCGCCGGGCGATGCGACTGTCGGCGCGACGCGAAACGCGCACGAACAGACGGCTTCAAGTGGAACAGCGTCTTGGGGTACACTCACGCCATGACTATCCAAATCGGCGTCATCATGGACCCCATCGGGTCCATCAACATCAAGAAGGACAGCACCTTCGCGATGCTGCTCGCAGCGCAACGGCGCGGCTGGAGCATGCAGTACATGGAAGCGGGTGACCTGTACCTGGCCGACGGGCAGACGCGGGCCCGGATGCGCGCGGTCGCGGTGACGGACGATCCCGCGGGCTGGTACCGGTACGGCGCGCAAACTAACCGCCCGCTCAGTGACTTGGATGCGGTACTCATGCGCAAGGACCCGCCCTTCGATATGGAGTACATCTTCTCGACTTACCTGCTGGAGCACGCCCAGCGTGCCGGAGCGCTGGTAGTCAACAACCCGCGGGCGTTGCGTGACGCCAACGAGAAACTATTCACGGTGGAGTTCCCCCAGTGCACCCCGCCCACCCTGGTGACGCGGCGTCTGACCGACATCCGCGCCTTCCAGGCCGTGCATCAGGACATCATCCTCAAGCCCCTGGACGGTATGGGCGGGTCCGGGGTGTTCCGGGTGCGCCCCGCGGACCCGAATCTCAGTGTGATCGTGGAAACCCTGACTGAGCGCGGCCTGCGCCTGTGCATGGTCCAGCGCTTCATCCCTGAGATCGCCGATGGCGACAAGCGCATCCTGATGATCGACGGTGAGCCCGTACCCTACTGCCTGGCGCGCATCCCGGCCCCCGGCGAGACGCGCGGGAACCTGGCGGCCGGAGCCTCGTCCGAAGGCCGCCCGCTGACTGAACGCGACCGCTGGATCAGCGCTCAGGTCGGGCCGGTGCTGCGCGCGCGCGGCATTCTGTTCGCCGGGCTGGACGTCATCGGCGAGTCGCTGACCGAGATCAATGTCACCAGTCCGACCTGCATTCGCGAACTGGATGCCCAGTTCGGACTGGACATCGCGGGCGACCTGATGGACGCCATCGCCGCGCGCTTTCCCACTGCCTGACGCGACCGGATCCCCGGTCGCGGGCTCGCGCCCCGGAGCTTCCCATGCTGTATCCGTTGGACCCCACCCCCGGCCGAACCCGCCGCCGCGCCGGATGGATTGCCGCCGCCCTGCTTCTCCTGGTCGCCGGCTGCCGCTCCGAGGCACCGGTGATCACCGCGCGCTTCATGGCGTTCGACAGTATCGTGGACCTGAGCCTGGTGCGCGTGGAACCCGCCCTGGCGGCGCGCGCGCAAGACCTCATCGAGCAAGATTTCCGTTTCCTCGACAACACCTTGGATACCTGGAAGACGGGCGTCATGGAGCGCGTCAACCAACTCCTGCCGACTGGAGAACCATTCGTCGCGCCGCCCGCCATCCTGCCCCTGGTCCGCATGAGTCAGACCTATGAAAAGCTGAGCGGCGGGCTGTTTAACCCGGCACTCGGCAATCTCATCGCGCTCTGGGGGTTCAATGTCCCGCAACCGGAGTGCAATCCACCGCCGCGCGACCAAGTGATCGAGCGCTGGGTGAAAGCGAATCCCCGCATGGCCGACATCGCGCTCGACGGACTGGAGATCCAGGGCAATAACCGCGCCCTGAGGCTCGATTTCCAGCCGATCATCCGGGGCTACGCGATCGACCTTGCCATTGCACAGATCAAGGAACTGGGCATTCGCGACGCCCTGGTGCAGATCGGTCCGGACCTGCGGGCGATCGGCGACCGCGGCGGTCAACCCTGGCGCATTCCGATTCGCCGCCCGAGTGGTGCCGGCGTGCTGGCAGTGCTCAAGGTGATGGGCGACGAGAGCGTCGCCACCACCGCCGCCTATGACCGTGACTTCATCTACGGCGGGGTGAACTACCACCACATCCTGGACCCTCGCACCGGCCAACCGGCGCGCGGTACCCAATCGGTGACCGTCGTCCATGGTGACGCGGCCACCGCCACGGCGGCCGCCACCGCACTGTTCATCGCCGGCCCCAAGCGCTGGCACGAGGTCGCCCAAGCCTTCGGTTTACGCTATGTTATCCTGGTGGACAGTACGGGTACCGTGCACCTCAACCCGGAATTGCACGCGCGGCTCGACATCGTCGATTCCAACGCCGAACTGATCTTGAGCCCGCCACTCGCAGCACCGCCGGGCGCACCCCCAACCGCGGCCGGTCAGCCTCGCTCCAACCCGGCGTGACTGAGCGGACCCGCTCCAACCGCAAGAGCGCCAACCCGGGCGCACGGTCTCGACGTCCGGGCGGAGCCCCGACGATGAGCCTTTGGGGCTTACGCGTAAAGCGCGGAACCAACCCGTGCGCCGCCTCGTTCCGGACACCGCCGGTCCCCGGCGCGCTGACCGCACCGCTGGATGACGGCCCGTCGCCCGTGCTGCCGCTCGCCCTGCTCACGGCCCTGCTCCTGCACTTGTTCCTGCTCCTGGCCGTCTCGCTGCACATGCCCCAACCGGCCACCCAGGCCCCGGCGGATGAGACACTCGAGATCCTGATCCTGAGGGACGCCGGGCAGACCACCGCGACCCCCGAGCCGGATGCCGCCTTGTCCCAGCGCTCGCGGGTGGGCGAGTCACCGCAAGCCGACAGCGTCGTCTCGGCCGATGCGGATCCGCACGCCGAGGTCGAATTCTTGAATGAAGAGATGGCGGAACCGGAACTCCCGGCGCTGCTCCCGCCGCCTCCCCCACCCGCGCGGGCCCAGCCGCCGGAGGTCCTCACCGCGGCACCCAAGCCCGATTCCGAGCACCAGGTCAAGCCGCCGGTCGACCCCGTGAATGACCCTCTGAATGACCCTCTGAATGACCCGGGCCGACCGGTGAATGCCGCCCAGATCCTCGCCAGCCGCAACCAGGAAATCGCCCGTCTCACCGAGAGCCTGGAGACACGCGGCAGCGCCTATGCCAATCGCCAACGGCACAAGTCGATCAGCGCCAGCACCCGCGAATACCGCTACGCCAACTATCTGACCGCCTGGGCGCGTAAAGTGGAACAGATCGGCAACCTCAACTACCCCCAGGCCGCCAAGGACCGACACCTCCACGGCAGCCTCATCCTGCATGTCGGAGTCCGCGCGGACGGCACGGTGGAACAGATCCGGCTCGTGCGCTCCTCCGGTCACGAACTGCTGGATCAGGCCGCCATCAAGATCGTCCAACTCGCTGCCCCCTACGCCCCCTTCCCACCCGACATCGCTGCCGAAACCGACGTCCTCGACATTATCCGCACCTGGCAATTCCTGCGCGGCGGCAAACTCGGCTGGGAGTAGGACGGGTAGAGCGCGGCGCAACGCGCCGGTCCATCGGCCTTCGCGGACGCACGTCTCATTATCGGTCGCTTCGGGCTTGCCCCAACCCGCGGGGCACGGGATACTAGCGCCATGGGCTTCAGTACCTCACTTACGAACCACTTCCTGATCGCGATGCCGGGTCTTCAGGACCCCAACTTCGCGCGCACGGTCACCTATGTCTGCGAGCACACCGATCAGGGGGCAATGGGCATCATCATCAACCGCCCCACGGAGGTGACCCTGGGCGAGTTGTTGGCGCAGTTGGACATCCCCACGCGGCTGAGCGCGGTGCGCGATACCCTGGTCTACCAGGGCGGCCCGGTGCAGACGGACCGGGGCTTCGTGCTCCACACGGCGGGTCCGTCGTTCGACTCCACCCTCAACATCACCGCCGAGATCAGCGTGACCACCTCACGCGACGTGCTGGAGGCTATCGCCGGCGGCGAGGGTCCGCCGCAAGCCCTGATCGCGCTGGGCTATGCCGGCTGGGGCAGCGGCCAACTGGAGCAGGAACTCAGTGCCAACGCCTGGCTCAGCGGCCCCGCCAACGACGATATCATCTTCCGACTCGACGCTGAGTCGCGCTGGCTGGCTGCCGCCAAGCTGCTCGGTGTCGATCTGAACCTGCTCAGCGGCGAGGCCGGACACGCGTAGTGCCAACCCTGCTCGGATTCGACTTCGGCCCGCGCAAGATCGGCGTCGCGGTCGGTCAAACGGTCACCGGCTCCGCCACCCCCTTGACCACCCTGACCTGCCGCGGCGCGCATCCGGACTGGCCCGGCATCGAGGCCCTGGTGCGGCACTGGCAGCCTAGCGCGGCAGTCATCGGCCTGCCCTACAAGCTGGATGATACGCAAGCGGACTGGGCGCCCTTGGTTCACCGCTTCGCGCGGCAGATTCAAGGACGTTTCGGGCTGACGGTGCATCTGGTCGACGAGCGCTTCACCTCCTGTGAAGCCCGCGCCCAACTGACCAGCCGCCCCAACCCGCGGATCGGTCCCAAGCCGCGCACCGGCGCCCCACCCCACCACGCGGTCGACGCCCTGGCGGCCGCCTTGATTCTGGAAGCCTGGCTCAGTGAGCAACCCCGAACCCCTTAGCCCCGCAACGATCAGCCTGCCCGGTGCCTCTCAAGAGATCTGGATGGATCACGCCGCCGTCGAGACGGCCATCGCAACTATGGGCCTCACCCTGCAGGCCCTGCTCGAGCGGCGGCACCTCGCCGCACCGCTGATGGTCGGCATCCACACCGGCGGGGTCTGGGTGGCCGAGCGGCTGCACGCCGAACTCGCCCTCGCCGACCCCCTGGGCCATCTCGACATCTCCTATTACCGCGACGACTTCAGCCGGATCGGAATGCACCCGCAGGTCCGCCCCTCGCATCTGCCGGTCACGGTCGAGAACCGCCATATCATCCTGGTGGACGACGTTCTCCAGACCGGGCGCACCATCCGCGCGGCACTCAATACCCTGTTCGACTATGGCCGTCCCAAATCGGTGATTCTCGCCGTCCTGGCGGAGCTGGACGGACGCCATTTGCCGATTGAGCCCAACGTGGTAGGCCTGCACGCGCGCCTCGAAGCGGGTGAGCGGATCAAGCTGACCGGCCCGGCGCCGCTGGTCCTGGTGCGCGGCCGGGCACCGGCCAAGCCGGCACCCAAGACCCACCAGGTCGAGGCCGCACCATGATGTCCCACGCCAAGGCCCACGACCTGCAACTGGACCCCGCGGGTCACCTCAAGCACCTCCTCACCGTCGAGGGCTTGAGCCGCGAACTCCTGACCGAGGTCCTGGACCAGGCCGAGGGCTTCCTCGGTGTCGCCCAGCAGGCGGTCAAGAAGGTTCCCCTGTGTCGCGGCAAGGTCGTGGCCAACCTGTTCTTCGAGACCAGCACCCGCACCCGCACCACCTTCGAGTTGGCGGCCAAACGGTTATCGGCGGATGTGCTGAATCTGAACATCGCCGCCTCGGCCACCACTAAAGGCGAGACCCTGCTCGACACCCTGCGCAACCTGGAGGCGATGCAGGTCGATATGTTCGTGGTGCGCCATGCGGCGAGCGGCGCCGCCCACTTCATCGCCTCCCAGGCCGCCCCCCACGTCAGCGTCATCAATGCCGGGGACGGGCGCCATGCGCACCCCACCCAGGGCATGCTCGATATGTTCACCATCCGCCGTCACAAGGGCGCTTTCGAGAACCTGCGCATCGCCATCGTCGGCGACATCCTGCACTCACGGGTGGCCCGCTCCGAGATCGCCGCGCTCAACACCCTGGGCGCCGGTGAGATCCGGGTCATCGGCCCGCGCACCCTGATGCCGGCGCAGGTCGAGTCCCTGGGCGTACGGGTCTTTGAAGATCTGCACGAAGGGGTGCGCGATGCCGACGTGGTGATCATGCTGCGCCTGCAGCGCGAACGCATGAGCGTCGCCCTGCTGCCCAGCGAGCACGAGTATTTCCAGCTCTACGGACTCACCGAGGAGCGCCTCTCCACTGCCCGGCCGGATGCCATCGTCATGCACCCCGGCCCCATCAACCGCGGGGTCGAGATGGACACCCAGGTGGCCGACGGACCGCGCTCGGTGATCCTGGAACAGGTCACCAACGGGATCGCCGTGCGCATGGCGGTCATTGCCATGTGTATCGGCACCCAGAACCGGCGCGGCCAGGGCGCCGTGGGGGGCCTCGATGACTAGCAGCAAAAAGATCAGCATTCTCCATGGTCACCTGATCGACCCGGCGAGCGGGACCGACCGCGCGGCCGACCTGCATCTCGCCGATGGCCGGGTCCTCGCGATCGGCGTGCCCCCGGCCGGGTTCCAGCCGGATGTCACGCTCGACGCCCGCGGGCTGGTGGTCTGCCCCGGCCTGATCGACCTCTCCGCCCGGCTGCGCGAGCCCGGCCATGAACAGAAAGCGACCATCGCCAGCGAGACCCGGGCCGCCGCCGCCGCCGGCATCACCACGCTATGCTGCCCGCCGGACACCGCGCCCGTCATCGACACCCCGGCGGTCGCCCAACTCATCCTGCGCACCGCACAACGCCATGGGCTGGCGCGGGTGCTGCCGGTCGGCGCCATCACCCAGGGTCTGGAAGGCCGCCATATCACCGAGATGGCCGCCCTGAAACAGGCCGGCTGCCCGGTGCTCAGCCAGGCCGACCGGCCCATCCGCAACACCCAGGTGCTGATGCGCGCCCTGGACTATGCCGCCACCTTCGGCCTCACGCTGTTCCTGCAACCCCAGGACGCGGACCTGAGCGAGGGCGGCTGCGCCCACGAGGGCCGGGTCGCCACCCGGTTGGGTCTGCCCGGCATCCCGGAGGCTGCCGAGACCGTCGCCGTCGCTTGCGCCCTGGCCCTGGCCGAACAGACCGGTGCCCGCATCCACTTCCGCGGACTCTCCAGCGCCCGCGGCGCCGAAATGCTGGCCGAGGCGCGGCGCCGCGGCATCCCGGCCAGCGGCGACTGCTCGGTGCACCAACTCTTCCTCACCGAGGACGCTGTCTACGGCTTCAACGCCGACTGTCATGTGATCCCGCCGCTGCGGACCCTGGCCGACCGGCAGGCGCTGCGCACCGCCGTTGCCGAAGGGGCCATCCAGGCCCTGTGCTCCGACCACCAGCCCCATGACGCCGACGCCAAACAGGCCCCCTTCCCCGAGACCGCACCGGGGATCTCGGCCCTGGAAACCCTGCTGCCGCTCACGCTGGCCCTGGTCGATGAGGGCGTCCTGACGCTGTCCGCCGCCATCGCCCGCCTGACCACCGGACCCACCGCGATCCTGGGCCACGACCTGGGCCGTCTCGCGCCGGGCCGGCCGGCCGACATCTGCTGCTTCGATCCGGCCGAAACCTGGGTCCTGAGCCCGGAGACACTCGTCAGTCAGGGCCAGAACACCCCCTTCCTTGGTCGTCAGTTCCGGGGCCGGGTGCGCTGGACCCTGCTCGGCGGACGGATCGTCCATGAGCGTGCTTAGAAAGTGTCCATTTTCTACTTCCCGATTGTTAGCCGACGTTGGCGTTCAAAGCGGGAAGTAGTTAATGGACAGTTACTTAGTCTTGGATTCGGCGCGCCTGACGCCGGCTGAGGCGAAACGGGGGTAGTGCTGTAATCCATAGGATGATCGGCGGACGCTAGCAATACTAACGCACCGATCGTAGACCATGGAGATCGACGGGTAAGACGACAAGGCGAGGATTCCATCACCTCAAGCGCAAGCCGCACAATCGCCAACACCGATCTACAGGAGACCCACGGCATGCGAACGAATATCGTGATTGATGACCAGCTCATGGAGCGTGCACAGGCGCTCTCGGGGCTGCAAACCAAGCGTGAGGCGGTCGAGGAGGGGTTGCGGCTCCTGGTTCGACTGAAGGAGCAAGAACGCATCCGCACGGCGCGTGGCAAGTTGCCCTGGGACGGCGACCTGGATGCCATGCGACGCGACGATGCGTGATGGTGCTGGTCGACTCATCGGTCTGGATCGACTACTTCAACGGGAAATCCACCGTCGAGTGCGATGCACTTGACGCCTTGCTCGCCACTGAGCCGGTATTGATCGCGGATCTGATCCTGACCGAGGTGTTGCAGGGTTTCCGCAGTGACGCCGGCTACCGTCAGGCCCGCACATTGCTTGATCCGCTCACCTGCATGTCGGGGTCATTGAGTCGGGAAACCGGGGATCAGATGTCACTGCGAGCCTCACTGTCCATTGATCCCCTCAGCCAGCGCTCCAGGTCCTCGATCCCGGTGAAATCCAGCAGGGACTCACCCAAGGCGGCCAGTTCGTCGGCGGAGAGGCGCTCGACCTGCGCGCGCTGATCGGCGGTCGGCTCGCCGACACGACGGCGCAACAAGCGCATCACCAAGCCCAGTTGGCCAAGGACCAGACCGCGTTTCTCGCCGCGTTTCTCGCCACGTTTCTCGCCACGTTTCTCTCCCGCCTCCTCACCCTCACGGAAAACCTCCTGGTAAAAGCGGGTCTTTTTCAAATCGGTTTCAGGCAGATGGAGCATGATCTGGATCGCCTCTCGCGAAAGCTCTGGAAATTTGTAGACCAGCACGGTCTCGATCAGGTCGAGGGTCGACTCGCGCTGCCCGGCCGCGGTCTGTTCATCGATCAAGGCACGCGCCTCGGTGAGCAGTGGCTCCCGGTCCATGACCACCAGACGGGCGAGCCGCGCCCCCGGCCCGAGCCCGGGACGGCCGAGCAGGTCCTTGAGATAGACCCGATGCAGGCCGCCGCAACGGATCAAGGCATCGTAGGGCGTGGTATCGCCGACGTCGTACGACCGTTCGGGAAACACCACCACTGCCCGCCAGGGGCCGATCACCTGGTGCCGAAATAGAAACAGAAAGATCGACGCCAGCCAGCGGGCATAGAACCAGGGGTCCGCATAGAACTGGGACTCGGCGAAGACCAACGGCAGGCCGGGTGTACCCGGAGCGGGCAACAGCACCCCGTCGAGCCGAAAGGCGGTCTGTTTCATCTCCTCGGCATGCATCCGGTAGACCCCCGCGGGCGGGACCGCAAGGCCCGCCAGTTCAAAGACGGTCGCCGGACGCTCCTGGAAGATCCGGTAGAAGAGCGGGTCGGTGTGCATGGGTCCGATTCTAGCCCAACAGCCGTGAATGGGCAGCCGACGTTTCGGGAATCCCGGGAATAACTGTTTTCTCAACCCTAAGATTTCCGGTTCGGTAAACTGTCACCGGGACTGCGTATCCAGTAAGACATTCTCGACCTCAGCAATTCCCGGCGAAGGGCTCCCAACCAATTGATTTAAAAAGATTCTGAATTTTTTCGCAACAAAATTAGCAAGAAAGACACCTTACTTTTCAGTAAGTTGGCGTTCACCGGGAACTGCTGTCTCGACCTTGACCTGTCGTCCGCGGTACTCAATTTCTGCACTTATAAAGGGCAAGCCATGACGCAACTCGATATTCATCACGCGCTCCGGATGCCAAGCCACTGCCGCTCCCGGATGTCCAGCGTATCCCGGCTGGTGTGGAAGACGTAAAACTCCCGTTGCGGGACTTCGCGATGAATCCTGGCGTAGGCGCTCAGGGCCGTCGCCGAATCGTGGAAGGCGTCAAGCACCGCCAATTGGTCGAGAATGCGCTGGTCGCCTTCCGAATGAGCCTTGACCGCCTCCAGCAGAAGCCACTGTTGGGGATAATGGGCACGGACCTCCTGCCATTGCATTAGCCGCGCTCCTAAGTGGTGAAAATATCAGAGTGGGGTTACCAGCGATTGATGTACTGCCGGGAAATAACTCGCCGCCCTACGATGCCATGCGACAACGATTTTTCCCGCGTACGTCAGTATTGGTATTCGCGTCTGGAGCCTCATGTCCCTGCACTGGCCCCGTTGCCATTGTCGAATCCAGCACTTGCGAATCAACTTCGGTATTCTGATCCAAATAGCGATAGAGCCTGCAGCGCAGCGCCTTCGGATTGCGCATATCTCGTTCTTGCGAGCACAGAGAATTCCTGGTCTGTGACGCCAAGTCGAAGAGACTCGAACTCATCCTCAAAAGATAGATTGAGGGTTGTGCGTGCCGAAGCGTTAGCTCGATTCACGACACATAGCAAACGTGAATTGTACTGCTTCCGAAGGGACTCGACGCGTTCCGCTGGAATGAGGCCGTAGAGTCGCAAAGTAATTAGTGCATCAACTTCTGCAGTGTTCGCCTGGTTATCGCTCGACAATAACTTGACATCGCTTTGACCATGCTCAACCCATAGCTCGGAGAAGGCTGCCGGCCCCCGTCCATAATAGGGCAATACTGGGGTCGCGAGTCCAGTACTGAGCGCTTCTGCGAGCGCCGCCTGCTCAGCAAGCTCAGGCAATGTATCGAACGTTCCACGCCCCACATTCCACTCGGAAAAATGCCTCAGATAGAAAAGTGAGTTGATCACCCGTCTAGCTCGCTGCAGTTGCCAGCGCCGTCCTGAAAACTCTACCGGTTCGTCTAGGAGGGAGGACAAAGCGCTTTCGTATAATCCCTTTAGCCGCAACCCTCGATCCAACAGCGCTCGGTTACTTGCGAAAAATAGTCCGAGTGCATGAGATAGTCCGGACCGCGCCTTTCTTCGGCTTAGAAAGTATCTAAACCGTGGATAAGCAGAGAGGGCTCGCAGTCTCTCGACTGGAATACTGAGGCCACCCTCTGCCAACATTTTCTTCATTGATTCGGCTCGCTCCGGGTGGAATGCCAAGTAGACTGTAAGGTCAGTTGAGAAGCTTCGAAAGCTATCCTCATCCGATATGTCTGGGCGCATAATGCTACGCTGCCACTCGATGCGGCCGATTACGTTCGTCTTATCCGTATTGAGCGCCAAACCCTGCCGCTCGACAGAGCGCTGAATATCGCGTTTTACTTTGTCAACTTGGTCCTCATGGCAAACCACGACGATATCGTCAACATAACGATAATAGTTGGTTCCATAGTTACTTGTTAACTCATGATCGACGTCGCGCAGTATTAAGTGTCCGAGCACGTGACTTGACGCCGGCCCTATTGGTATTCCATGACTACCGGCGCTGAGAAGTTGAGAAAAAAACCCTATAATTGGATCACGCCAGGGCTTGAAATCCTCATCTGACTTATCCAGTAGCGACTTTAAGATAGAGTCAATTTTTCTTGGACAAATCGAAGGATAAAACCTCTTGATGTCGGTGACAACCGCAACATGATTTGCGACACTCAGTCCATCGGCAATATCACCATTCCGTTGCTTGTAACCCTCGACGAAGAACTCATAACTCCCGCCGGATCTAGAGGATGAGGGCCAACGGTAGCTATAGACTCGTGAGGGAACGGAAAACGCGGAGTGCTGCGCAAGGAGCGCAAGCACAAATGATTCCGCGATAGCAGTCAAGGGACTCGGCGCTAAGCAGTCGCGATAGATATGCTCAACGCCTGCGGGAGTGGTACTTGATCCCTTGTAGAGATCAAATTGCTTGAATCTCCACGCATCGCCGGAGAAAAGCCGCCGACGTATAAGTCGCTGCAAATAAGCGTTTTCTCCTGGGGGAAGTTGATCGGCAATTAAACGCAAGCCAACATACGTCGGAAAATAGCTTTGTCGGGTAGTGTTTAGTGCCCTGATTAGCAGTGTTTGATCAAGTCCGAACATCGCGCTACTCATTGCCGAATGCCATTACAGTCACATGACTCTTTACTTCTTGATCGATATGCGGGTCATACCAATAAAAGCGCCGAGATTTGTGTTTGGCGAGTTGGGGCACATCAGTCCGAATATTGTATTCGTCGCCGTTCCTGGTAAAATGAAAGGCAACCTGATTCAACACTAATCGCACGGAGTCAGCAAATCTAGTCAGCCAAGAATTTTTCACATGGGGCTCTACCCATAGCCAAGAACTGGTGCAGGTCTTATGACTTAGGCGGGCTGCTACAATTTTTAGAGAATCATGCATCACCTCAAGTTCGTCTTTTCCCACGCCAGAAAGTGCTGAGATCACGCACAAGAACCGATTTACGCCGTTTTGTCTAGCATGGGAAAAAAATGACTCTAATACTTCGCTAACCGCACCGCTCACTCTGATGTCGCAAGAATTCGTGACCAAAGATACATTAATTCCCGCTGATGAAAACCATGGGGTGAGGCGCTCCAGCAAATTAGCGTAAAATTCCAGAGCATTTTCTGAATAGTCAACTCCAACGATCGAGACATTCAGCGGCAGTTTCGGGATGGAGCGTTGAATCCGCAACTCGCACAAAAAAGAGAGCAGCGCCAGCGTCCCGGCACCATTCCCGGCCGCCAGGTCCAACAGAAAATTATTACCATCCCCAAGCTGGTCAAGGACCATGTTGCGGACCGCCGTTTGCTCGTCCAACGGATCTGCGCAAACAAATTGCATGCGGGCAGATGAGTTTAGGAAGCGATTAACCAAGTGGTCCTTAGCGTCTTTCGGTGACTGTCCGCCCTGTTCCTTGCCTCCGGTTGGCTGATAAGATTGCATCCAGCCGTTGTCATTTAGGATGTCTTTATGCGCATCAGTGAGCGGCTTGGGTAGATAAAGCACGCCCGAACTCCAGACTGAAGGAGGAAGACTTTTCCCTATGAACGAAAGAACAGAAGTCGGTGTCGACACGTAACCCATGAATTCGCGGTCCTCTTATTGTCGGATGTCAAGTAAAGATTCGAGCCATCGGGGAGGCTGTGGACAAGCCAAACAGCGAGGTAGGGTCGGGCCGGTCTGACGGACGCCAGGTCATGGAAATATCGGAACCTCAAGCCGCCAGCGGCACCCGCAGATCAATCTCATCCCAAGGCACAAAAACGCGTTGGCGGTCGTCGATTTCAAGGATACCTAGATCGACCAAGGTCCCGACATCGGTGCAGCCAGGGATCTTGTCCTGCTCGACTGGTTCAGCAAGTTCCCCGATGGGTGTAGGTCCGCGGCGTTTGACCGTCTGTATCAGTTCCCAACGCCTTGGCGTCAGGGTACTGAGCATCTCAGACAGGCTCTCGAAGCCAATGGATTCAACTGGAGTGACGGCTTCGCCCTGTTCCAGGCGTTCCCAGGTTTGCGCGAATGCTTCCATCGCCGCCTGCGGGGTCGAGATCTCGATGCGAAGGATGCGTCGTTCACTCATCGGTCAAGCTCCTGACATCGGCCCAGAAATCGTCGAGCAAAGTCCTGACGCTGACGAACGTATAAGGTTCTTCCCGTCCGCCCAGATGCTTGTGGTCGCCCTTGCCGCGCTCGTTGTCATAGCCGACGATACGCTGCTGGTCCCGAATATACACTAAACGGTACTTCAGCCCGTGCGGGCGCTCCGCGTCAGCCTGCGGGAGTTGCCAGATAACCATTTCGATCAGGCCGGAGCGGAAAGTCTGACGGCGCTCGAAGAGCTTTCTGGCGTTCATTGTTCCAATGACGCCACGATTGAGGACCGTGGTCAAGTCCTGAGCCAGACCGCGGGCGTGGCCGGTGGCGGCTTGGATACTCCAGTTGGGACAGGCGGCGGTCGAGGATAGACTCCAGGTAGGACGCGAGGCCGAAGACGCGGCTTGCGAGCACGCGGCAGCTGGGCAGCAGGTCCGGGCGCAGGAGGTGGAGCAAGGTGTAGGGGTCGGGGTCGCCGACCTGGTAGCGGTCTTCGGGGTCGGCCGGGACACGGGAGACCACGGCGCCGGTGACTATGGGCTGGGCCTTGAGCCGGACGAGTTGGCCGGGGTCGAAGGCCCCTTGCGATGCCGTTGCGGACGGTTGATCGGCAGGTTTGGCGGACCCGGCCAGTTGCGCGAGGAGCGCGGCTCGCTCGGCGTGGATGTCGGCCAGCGTGGGTTGGTCGGCACCGATGGCCTGCATCTCCGTCGTTGTTGATGGAAGCCGATTCTTCACGCCACGCCATTAGGTCATTATGGGGGCTGCCTGTGAATGCGCTTCAGGTGACGAAGATTCAGGATCACCGGTAAACCCATACTCCACCGGCACCCTGAGATAAAACAGATTGAGCCCCTGCGCCGCGATGTGCGCCAGGAACCGATCGGCCTCCTCCTGGGTCACCACGAAACCCACTTCCACCGGCAGGTCTCCGGCCAACTCGAAAAAACGCTCCTCGTGCAGTCGCCCATGACGGCCATAGCCGGCCAGGGCGCGGAACGCTGAACCACCGTGCAAACCGAGCTGCTTCGCCTCATCCAGCAGCCAGTCGTAGGCCAGTTTACGATGGTGGCGGCGGTTCTCCGCCACATAGAACTTGAGAAAACAGCCGTTCATGGACAGTCCTGCCAGTCATCTGACGCGCGTGTGAACATGGATGTCTCGCAACCTGAACGCGGCCTTCGGCTTCAAGCCGCCGGCCAGCCGCGCGATCCAGGCGCGAGACCACCGCGAACCCTGCGCATAAGGTATAACGCAAACGGGTCATCGGCGGCTGCCGACCGACCGGCGTTTCCAGCCATATCCTTCGTCTGAACCTTGCAGCGGGAGCACGCGTGACCAGCACCGACCAGACCAACCCGCCGCACCGCACCAAACCCAGGCGCTTACCCCCGCGGGAGCGACTGCGCGCGCTGCTCGGCATCGAATCCCGGCCGGCCAGCCATCACGAGCGCTGGCTGGCGATGGCCGGAGGTGTCCTCGGTATTGCGCTGGTCTTCGCTGCCGCGGCGCTGCACCCCCTGGGGCCGGGCAGCACGCTGGTGGTGGCCTCGATGGGGGCCTCGGCCGTGCTGATCTTCGCCGTGCCCCATGGCGCCCTGTCGCAGCCCTGGCCGGTCATCGGCGGCCATCTGCTCTCCGCCGGCATCGGCGTCACCGTGGCGCACTGGGTCCCGTCGGCGGCGCTCGCCGGGCCGCTCGCGGTCGGTCTTGCAATCGTGATCATGCATTATGCGCGTTGTTTGCACCCGCCGGGCGGCGCCACCGCCCTGACGGCGATCATCGGCGGCGCCGAAATCCAAGCCCTGGGGTACGGCTATCTCCTGGCACCGGTGCTGGTCAATGTCGCACTGCTGGTGGCGGCCGGCATCCTGCTCAACTTCCCCTTCCGCTGGCGGCGTTATCCGGCCGCGCTGGCGGCACCCGCGGCGACACCCGGCGTACCCGATAGCGGCGAGACGCCGACACCGCCCGCGCTCGGCCACGACGATCTGGTCTATGCCTTAGGGCGGATGGATTCATTCATCGACGTCTCCGAGGCCGACCTGGCACAGATCTTCGCCCTGGCGACGCACCACGCCCAGGAACGTCATCCGGGCGATCTGGAGATTCGGCCTGGCCGCTGCTACAGCAACGGCCGTTACGGGGCCGACTGGGCCGTGCGTTGCGTGATCCAGGTTGAGCCCGGCGGCGCTGAGGCCCTGGTGTCCTTCCGCGGCGCTGCCGGAACCGAACGACGCACCCGCGGCACCCTGAGTCGCGCGGCCTTCGCCGACTGGGCGTGCCATGAGGTCGAGCGCGACGAGACCACCTGGCGACGCGTCGTCCACCCGCGACCGGAGCACCGCGAGCTTTCCACATCCCCTGTTGTCGCTTCTGTGGATAAGCTGTGCCCAAGCGGGACTGAACCTTAACCAAACAGTGCGTTTGAAACCCCGGATAAAGTTTCGCCACCACGCCGGATGCGCCGGTGTCGAGGTGCTGATCACCGATCTGCGGCTGATCCGGCGATCACCTTAGGCTCAGGACTGCGACACCCGCGCCTCCAGCAACCGCCGATCTTCTTCCACACTGAACCGATGCCGGAACAGGGCCCGGACCTCGGCGTCCGGGTCCGGAAGCGATTGACGGCTTGATATTTCCGTTCTCATCCAGATTGACGCAGCAGAGCGCAGCGACCCATCACATCGAACACATCGGATACCAACCGCGGATGACTCTCGACTTCGACAACACCTACGCCCGCCTGCCGGATCACTTCTACGCGCGACTGGCCCCGGTGCCGGTGGCCGGCCCGCGGTGGGTCAAACTGAACACCGCGCTGGCTCTGACGCTCGGGCTCGACCCGGCGGCGCTGGCCACGCCGGAGGGCTTGGCCGTGTTCGCGGGCAATCAGGTACCCGCGGGCGCGGAGCCGCTGGCCATGGCCTATGCCGGGCACCAGTTCGGCCACTTCGTCCCGCAGCTCGGCGACGGCCGGGCAATCCTGCTCGGCGAAATCACCGACCCGCGGGGTACCCGTTTCGATATTCACCTCAAGGGCTCGGGCCGCACCCCCTTCTCGCGCGGGGGCGACGGACGCGCCTGGCTGAGTCCGGTCCTGCGGGAATACGTGATCGGCGAGGCGATGCACACGCTCGGCATCCCGACCACGCGCGCACTCGCGGTGGTCACCACGGGCGAACCGGTCTATCGCGAAACCACCCGACCCGGTGCGGTGCTGACCCGCGTCGCGCGCGGCCATGTGCGGGTCGGGACCTTCGAGTACTTCGCGGCGCGCGCCGATCACGCGGCCTTGCGCCGCCTGGCCGACCATGTGATCGCCCGCCACGACCCCGAACTGCAGGGGCTGGAACAGCCCTACCTGGCCCTGCTGGACGCGGTCATCGGGCGTCAGGCGGACCTGATCGCGCGCTGGCTCGGCGTCGGGTTCATTCACGGGGTGATGAATACCGACAACATGGCGATCTCCGGCGAGACCATCGACTATGGTCCCTGCGCCTTCATGGACACCTATCACCCGGAGACGGTCTACAGCTCGATCGATCGGCACGGCCGCTACGCCTATGCCAATCAGCCGCGCATCGCCCAGTGGAACCTGGTGAGCCTTGCCCAATCGCTGCTGCCGCTGCTCGACGAGAACCAGGAACGGGCACTTGAAATCGCCCAGACGGCCGTCGATACCTTCATGCCGCGCTTCGAGCAGGCCTATCTCGCGGTGTTTCGCGCCAAGTTGGGACTCTTGGAAGAGCAAGCGGACGATGCCGGGCTGATCGCCGGGTTCCTGTCGGCCCTGGCCGCGGACGGCGCCGACTTTACCAACAGTTTCCGTGCCTTGAGCGAGGTAGCGGCGGGCGCCGAAACCCCCTGGGGCGAGGGCGGCGCCATCCCTGCCTGGCTGCCGGACTGGCGCGCCCGCCGCGCGCGCGAGACCGCCAACCCCATGGAGCAGGCGACCCGTATGCAGCAGGCCAACCCGGCCGTGATCCCGCGCAATCACCGAGTCGAGGCGGCGCTGGACGCGGCGCTGGACGGCGACCTCGCTCCGTTGGACACGCTGTTGCGCGTGCTCGCGAATCCCTGGGAGTCACGGCCCGAGCACAGGCCTTACACGCAACCGCCGCAGCCGCACGAGGTCGTCCACCAGACCTTCTGCGGCACCTGAACCGCGAACCCACCCCAAACCATACAGGAGCGCAGCAGCAATGAACGCGATGCCAATCGCCGTCATCACCGGCGCCGACCGCGGGCTCGGCCTTGAAACCGCCCGCCAACTCGCACAGCACGGCTATCGCGTGCTGCTCACCGCCCGCCGCGACGCCGCCGGCCAGGCCGCCGCCGCGGCCTTGACGGCTGAGGGTCACGCGGCGCACTTTCGGCACCTGGACGTCACCGCACCCGCCGAGGTCCAAGCACTGGGCGACCATCTCAAGACCGCATTCGGACGCATCGACGTGCTGGTCAACAACGCCGGCATCTTACCCGACCCGAGCCCCGGCGGCCCCGCGTCGAGCATCTTCAACGCGGAGCTCGACACCATCCGCCGCGCCATGGAGACCAACACCCTGGCTGCCCTCCACCTGTGCCAGGTGTTGATTCCGCTGATGCAGGGCAACGGACGCGTGGTCAATGTCTCGTCCGGCATGGGCCAACTCAGCGACATGAACGGCTGCTGCCCCGGCTACCGGCTCTCAAAAGTGTCGCTCAATGCCGTCACCCGCATCTTCGCCGACGAACTGCAGGGCACCAACGTCAAGGTGAACTCGGTCTGCCCCGGTTGGGTGCGCACCGACCTCGGCGGGCCGGATGCGCCCCTGAGTGTCGCGGAGGGCGCCAAAGGCATCGTCTGGGCCGCGACCCTGCCGGACGACGGCCCGAGCGGCGGCTTTTTCCGGCATGGGGAGGCGATTGCCTGGTAGCCGGCGCCGCCTCACTCCCCGCCGATCAGGCGGCCAACCGACGCCGTGGATTCGGCAAGTCAGTTGGCAGCCTGCCCGCGGTTCTTGGCATGACGCGAGGGGTCATTCGCTCGTGACGTTTTGCCCTTCGCCCTTCGTTTGTCCCGCCGTTCCGTCAGCCGCGGAGATCGCAATCGCCGTTCTCCCGCCACCTTCGACCGAAGGACCCAAGCCGAACGATGTTGCCGGCGAACTCAATGCTGCTGTCCTTGTCGGTAGCGGTCGTGCTGGCCTTGTCGGTGCTGAAGTCGACCCGCTGCCGACATGAGATCGCCAGGCGATCGGTGCGTTTCCAAAACGTCTGCGGCAACCGGCACAGACGCTCGAACATCTCACCGACAGTCTTGGCGCGCCAGCGGACCGTGAAATCGTCGCGACCGGTGCACTCCGCAATTTCCTGAAAAAACTCCGCCATTTGATTTCTTGGCAATGGAAAGTGGCGGGCCGAGATGCCTGTATCCCGTTCTTGCGCCGGGCCGGCTGAGCACAATTTGCTCGCTTCGTTCTGCTCACTCGCCTTTGCGATCTCGTCAAACCGCTCCGGTCGAACACCAAAATAGGTTTGAATATGCTCACAGCGGCTGCCGAGATGAAGCGTCTCGTTATCCAATACCTTCCAGAAATCCGCCTCCTCTTGATGCACAAGCACCAGAATGCAGGTCTCCCAGCCGCTGGAAAGAAACAGCGTCGCGTCCGGAAATTCATGCGGAAGCGCTTTCAACTGGCGACGTAGTTCATACGCCTGCCAGCGATAAGCAAACTCGATCAAGGACACCGAGAGCACCGCTCCCTCATTCCGGGTCGGGGTCTCCTGCTCCGGCGGCATCGTCTCGCTCGTCCCCGCGCCGCGGTCCTCGCTGCTCTGCGAGCAAAGAAGATCCGTCGCTTTGCCAAGAACCTGCAAAACGGCGCGTGGCTTGAGTAGCGCCTGAACACGTATGGGTGACTCGTGCTGACGTTCGACGGGAGTCAGGTGGTCGCGATAAAGCAAAAAGGCGTATTGACCGATCAGCGGCAGGAAACAGGGTTCGGGAATCTTGAAATCCGAAGCAGATGTGAAGGCTATTCTCATCGCTTCGATGTCCTTGTTCATCTGTTTCACCTTGGGATTCTCGCAATAGGCGGATCGCACGGCTTCCATAGCCTTGGCGAATGGGGTAGCGCCCTTGTGAGTGGCGACGTAGTGCGGCCAGATGACCCCGAGACTGATAGTGCCTAAGGGTGCGATGGGGAACCATTCCGGATTACCATGACTGCTGGTCGACGCCTGACCGGCATTGAACACGGCCCTGGTGCTCGCATCACCCTTCAGTGCACTCACCACGTGCTCCTCAAGCCAACAATCGAGCTTTTCCAATAACAAAGGCAAATTCAGATCCTTCAGCAACGCTTCCTCCTGCTTCAACCAACGCCGAAACCGGTCTCCGGTTGCGTACTTGCGCAGTTTCAGCCAAGACGCGATCGTTGTCCGCTCAGCCAGCTTCCAGCGCTTGTTCTCGTGACTGTCCAAACCTTGGCGGTCGCACAGGAGCACCTTAAAGGCATCATAGTCCTTAGGATTAGGCAGCACCGATCTCATCCAGACGTCAAACCCATTCGCGGGCCGGCCGATGATGGCATCGGCAATCGCATCGGTGGCACTGAAGCGGGCCAACAAGCATTCCACCGCTATGCGGAAAGCCCCGCTCCCATCATTGCGGATGCGATTGGCATAGGTCTTGGTCAGGTGTATGATTTTATCGTCACCATACCCCATGTTGTCGAGCTTCTCCATAGCACCGCCAGCAAAGCACCATTTGGCCCGCAACGATATCTCTTCGTCGAGCTTCTTCATAGCACCGTCGGCAAAGCACCATTTGGCCCGCAACGATATCTCTTCGATTCGCTCTTGGCGTTCTTCGTCAGGTGATGGAGGTTCCTCCTCAAGCGTTGGCGATGGCGCGCCACCGAAAACGCCTTGGTGCAAACCCTTGACGGCCTCACGGATCAATTTACCTACCCCCTGGGGCAGGCGGTAAGCGGTCGTGATCGCTTTAGCCCCCACATAACCCTTCAGTCGAGAGAGTGACCCTTTCTGCAAGCGCTCCAAAGCGGTGTCCACGATCTTGTCCGAGCATTCCCTGCGGTACCTCCAGTGTTCTGCATGCTGAACCGAAAAAGCGAACACGGCGGCACCGCCCTGATCATAGCGCTCGATGGTGCTACTTAACCCATGGATCCAGTCAAGCATATGCTTACCAAGGTCCTTGTTGTGCAAGTCGTTGCAGACTGCAATCGCGAGCCGCAACCGCACTTCCCAGAAGACCTGCTCATTGCCGATCGCAGGAACTTCATAGACGCGATGTCGCTCCGCGCCAAGGCCATCAATCGGAACGCCCCCGGTCTGGAAAAAGACCGCCTCATTGCTGCCGAACAGTTGCATCGCCAAGGCCGCCACATAGCCGACACCACAGAGGGCCACGGCGATGAGGTCGGCCCATATTTCCCCGGTCAGGGCATGCCAGACGTCGCGATTCTGCGGCAAACGCGGCTCTTCTTTCCGGGCCGCCTCGAACAAGTCATTTGTGAGTTGATTCCGGGCGCCGAAAAACCCCTTTCCCGCATCCCCGTCTTCCAGATGCATATGGGCGCATTCGTGGTAGAGCAAGGGAAAGAGCAGCGGCATCTCGAGATAGAAAAAGGCGCTGCGGATAGAGCGAAATCGCCACGTTTGACCATCCGGCGTACGCTTCCGGATTTCGTGAGAGCGCACCCGACTGTCGGCGACATGGCCCCAAGAGTGAATAAAATACTCGTGTGCCCGTTCTTTCGCGAAGTCCGGATCTGGGTAGTCCTCCACTCGGCCAGACCCGCGCTCGAAATACGCGAGCATCGCGGTTTCCCAATCCACATGGCGGCTATAAGCGGACAGGAAATCCCCGAAGAGTGCGGAGTTCCAGCGCCGCAGCAGCGTTGGCTGGGGCAAGCTGCCGGGGATATTCTCGGCGATTTGAATCAGCTTGAACTGAGCGTGCTCCAGTTGACCGGTATAGATGCCGAACTGGTCGCGGATGAAGAGTGCACGCTGGCTGATGAACCAAAAGAACTGCGGCGGCTGCCAGGTGCGACAAAGGACATGGAACTGCTCCCGACAAGTCTCTTGATTGCTCTCGATCGCCAGATACAGGCTGCCGAGATAGTTGTAGAGACTGCGCAGCGCCCGCTGGCGCGCCGGCAGCAGGCTCCACGGAATGCGAGCCGTCATATCCTCCTTCTTAAAGGGCTCGATACGCTGTTCATCGTCGGCCTGAGCTTGACCGCCGCCTTTGGATGAGGAGGCTTCAAGATCGCTGAGCATACCCCAGACCATATCCTGCAAGTGTGCACATTCCTCCATCAGAATGTTGAATCTGGTGTTCAGGTCAGTGAACAACATCCAGGCGTGACGCTTGATAAGGCGGTCGCTGTCTTGCTCATCGTCCCGGCGCGTGGAGTTCGACTGATCAGTCATTGGCGTTAAACAATCACTTGCAGCAATGTCAGATAAAGCGCGAAGAGCACCGTTACGGCGAGCGCCAATAAACGGTCGTGACCGATGCCCACCTCGGCATCGCTGCTTTGCTTGAAGTAATCCGGCCAGATATAGCGCCAGTGTCGTTCGTCATCCAGCTCGTAGGCGGGGGGCCAGGATTCATTATCGTGCTTATGTAGCCATCTGGAAAACGCGCGTACCTGTTTCAACAAAACATCGACGGAAACGGACAACCAGGCCAAGCCAAGAATAACGGCCAGGATCTTTGAAGTCGCCCCGAAGCCGAAGAGGAGTCCGTAGAGTAGAGCACTCAGCACGAGCCCAAGGTACAGTTGAAGCTGAAACCGATGGGCATACACCGCCCATCTGAAGGCATTATCGGCCTGTTCGGCGGGAGACGGATCCGCGGCTGGAATCGGACGCTTTGGTTCGGTCTGCGCGGCGGTGGCGCCGGCAATTGTGCCGGGTGATGACGCATTCGCGTTTAGGGTGGCAGACTTAAATTCGCCGACAGTGGTGCTTTGCGACAATCGCGGCAGTCGCGACAGAAAGGCGTAGCGCAACAGACGCAGGCACAGCGCTTGCAGATTGCGCGACTTATCGGGCGGGGGGAATCTGCCGTAGCGATCGGTGCGAAAGGATAGGGTCGCGGGAGCCGCGAAGTCGCGCCACATGTCGGGGTGCGTCATACGCAATGCGACATTAATATACCGCGAGCGATTGACGCCCGGCGTCGGAAATGGGGCCGGAGTTTCCGGATGCAATAGGTAAAGGCGCAGCCGAACCGCCGGCCGTCGTGGGAACGCCAGCCTTGGCAGCCACCAGACCAAGCCGAGTAAGAGCGCGATCTTCGGGAATACGCCGAGGGTTCCGAACACTGAGAATACGGACCCCGCGGGTAGCCGCGCCGCGGTGTTGGCCGCGAACGAAGCGATAAAGGAAGCGATCATCGGATCGGCCTCACGACCCGGAAATGACATCGCCACTGACGGATGAATACCGCCGTTCGGCCACAGCGCGGCGCTGAGCATCAGTGTGGCGACGATCAGCAACCGCCAACCCGACTCCCCGCGAACCGCGGAGCGAAACAGGGGGAACGAAAAATAGGCTTCGATATCAAGTCGTCTTTCGCGCGGCAGCCCACCGTCGGCCCGCCACTCTTTGCCATCGGGGCTCAATAAGCACCGCTTAACATGCACTTCAAACACGATGCAGCTAAGCGCGGCGACCGCGCGTCATCCAACGCGAAAAGCCGTACACTACCGGCCGCCGCGGGAGCCCCACCGATAGGTTGGCGCACTGACCGAATGCTCATCGACAATGCGCGCGCGGCGCTCGGTGGGCCACAGACTGTCGTGCGGCGCCCCGGCAAAGAGGCGACCTTCCGGTGCCGGCGGTTGCGGGAGCAACGGCACCCCGGCCAGGCGCCGCGCTTCGACTGCAGCGATTGCCTGGAAATTTTCGGGGAACGATTGGGACAATTTGCGTGCACTTTGCTTGCACTGCTCGAAGCACGACGGCGTTGTTGCCGGTTCGTCGGAGGAAGCGCCGACTTCGCGTTCAGCATGCTCGATTGAGCGCAACTGGCTGTCCAGCAAAGCGAGAAATCGCTCCAGCGCGTCCTTTGATGCGGCCCTTACACCGGCACCGTACTGCAGACGTTCGGCAAGATCGTAGGTAAAAGCGGGTCGCAGATCCGCGGTGAGGAGTTTGCGAATACTGTCGATGCAGGAGATCCGGCTCGGTCGCTGTGCGGCCGGGGATTTCAGCGTCGCGTCCTCGTGGCTCTGATCCTGATCGGCCAGGGACTTCAGTCTCGCGTCCAGTTGGTCGAGATAACGATCGACCGCGTTACGCGCCAGTTCAGCAAACACGACCGTTGCCTGGTGGTTGTCCGTCATACGATTCATCGCCCCCTCGGGAAGCAGCGAAACCACTGCCTTGGCGACCCGTACAAGCTGGCCGCGGTCTTTTCATACGCTAAGGCGTTACCAGAGCCGTTAGCGTTGTGTCTACCTTGCTGGACGGACGCCGGTCGCGAGCACCGCCAATCTCAGACCCGGTCCGACCACAGACTGGACGCCCTCGCAGGGGTAAACCCTTAGACGTCACTCTACCGCCCATTATCGTCGGCGGGTGGAAGATGGTCAAGGTTCAAGACGCCGAGTCAGCGGCGTAGCGGGATCCGGCGATGCGGGCAAGTCGGGCGGGAGCGCTGACCTGCGCGGCGGCGAGTGTCGTGAAATACAGCTCGGTCTTTAGCTGCAGGCGCCGCTTTCGGCGGCGGTCGACCGCGGCACTCCGGCGCTGGATCGCGCCGCGCATCCGGCCGGCCGCGGACGGTCCGCACAGCGGACCCTAGTGTGCCCGACATGGGCATGTACTTGTTACC
>JACDZG010000322.1 GCA_013426805.1 Chromatiaceae bacterium | reverse complement strand
CAAATGGCTTTACCTGGGACATCGGCGGCCATGTCCTTTTTTCCCATTATCCATATTTTGACCAGGCAGTGGCGGAAGCCCTTGGTGATGCATATTACGAGCATCAGCGTGAAAGCTGGGTCCGTATCCTGGAAACCTGGGTCCCGTATCCGTTTCAGAACAACGTACGGTATCTGCCGGAAGAAGCCTTGCAGGAATGCGTGGATGGAATGCGTCAACTGAAGGGAAATCTTTCCCATGCCGGGAATTTTAGGGAATGGATGGCAGCAGTGTTTGGCGGTGGTATTGTCAAATACTTTATGGAACCGTATAACCGCAAGGTGTGGGGCATCCCGCTGGAGCAGATGAGCAAGGACTGGATCGCCGAACGGGTCAGTATGATTGATCTGGGCCGTATTGAACGAAATATTGCAGAAAGGCGGGATGACCTGAGCTGGGGCCCGAACAATACCTTTAAATTTCCAAAGCAGGGAGGAACCGGGGCGATCTATGAGGGAATCGCCGCGAATTTTCCTGACAAAATTCACCTGAATCATCGGATGCAGACCGTGGATCTTGACCGGAAACAGGTTGATTTCAGCAACGGCCGGGTTGAGGCCTATGATCTGCTGATCAATACCACTCCGCTGGATTTGCTGGTCAGGGCCTGTAAGGGCGCGCCGGAGAGGGCACGCCGCGCCGGCGATGATCTGGTGCATAACAGTGGACTGATTGTTGGCGCCGGATTTCGCGGCCTGCGCGACGACTCAAAATGCTGGATGTACTTCCCCGAGGACCCTCCCCCTTTCTACCGGGTTACCAATTTCCATAACTATTCTCCGCACAACGTTCCCGGCGGCGATAGGGATTCTTTCTTCTCACTGATATGCGAGACCACCTACTCACCCTGGAAACCAGTCGACAAGGGAAGTATTGTCGCGAAGACACTGACCGGACTGGAACGTTCAGGCCTGCTTGCTTCGGGTGAAAAAGGGCATCTGGCCACGACCTATACCATCGATATTCCGTACTCCTATCCCGTTCCCACCCTCAGCCGGGATGCTGCCCTGGCAATAATCCACCCCTTCCTGGAGTTCCATGGGGTTTACTCCCGTGGCCGTTTCGGTGCCTGGAAATATGAGGTCGGCAATATGGACCACTCATTCATGCAGGGCGTCGAGCTTGTTGACCGCCTGTTGTTTGGCAAAGAGGAACGGACCATACACGGGAAGGTCGGATGAACAAGATTGACTTGTTGAAGCGACTGGACGGTGTTGCCGGCATGTTATGTTGCTCTCTGTTGCCACGGGCAGGGAAAACGCCTGTGATGTGGATGTCCACAGTATCCTTCTCTTTCGCCCCGGTGGCATTGGCGATGCCGCATTGTCAAAATGTTAAATCGTTGACAAACCATGAATATGGATA
>JACDZG010000146.1 GCA_013426805.1 Chromatiaceae bacterium | reverse complement strand
TGATAGCGTCTTATTCGGAAATCGCCTAAAGTCCGACAGGCTGCTAGGTCCGGTTATCACGCTCGACGGCGACAATCCTATTCTTTTCTTCTTTGTGTCTTCGTGTCTCTGTGAGAGGATTCTATTTCTTCCGTGCCGCAGAAGACGAAAAACGATGCTCTCACGGAGACACAAAGACACGAAGAAGAGAAAAAAGAATATCAGTAATAACTTACATTCGCGTATTCTGAAAACCGCCAGGCATCCGAGCGGAATCGAGGTCACGGCCCGCTTGCCGGGCCTGGCGCGGCCAAATCTTTACGACGCGCCTCTGTACCTGCAACGAGTGCATGTCTTACACTCGCAGTAAAGGCGATTCCGACTGCGCAGGTGGCGATAGGGGGATGTTGGTGCGACTTCAGTCGCAACCACAATCGCCCCTACATGTTGGTAGATCCTGTCCCGGAAATCACCTCAGGCGTCTCCTGGCTGCCAAAGCCCGCGAAACCCAATAACAAGAACGCCGCCTGCCGCGGGTGCCAGACCCGATGTCCAAGGCGCGAACACCACCAACCAGAGGAACCGCAAGCAGATGCAAGTCACACGTCGGACCTTCCTGAAGGTCTGCGCCACCGGGGTGGGCACCTCCAGCCTCACTCTGTTGGGCTTCGCGCCCGACACCGCGCTCGCGGAGATGCGCAGCTTCAAACTGGCGCGGGCCACCGAAACCCGCAACACCTGCCCCTACTGCTCGGTCGGCTGCGGCATCCTGATGTACGGTTTGGGGGCCGGGGCCAAGAATGTGCAGGGCCGCATCTTCCATATCGAGGGCGACCCGGATCACCCGGTCAATCGCGGCACCCTGTGCCCCAAGGGCGCGGGACTCCTGGACTTCATCCACAGCGACACGCGCCTGACGCAACCCGAGTACCGGGCCCCCGGCAGCCGCGAGTGGCAGCCCATCGCCTGGGATGACGCCTTCACGCGGATCGCCGCGCTCATGAAGGCCGACCGGGACGCCAACTTCGAGGCCGTCAACCAGGACGGCGCGACCGTCAACCGGTGGAACAGCACCGGCTTCCTGGCCGCCTCCGCTTCCAGTAATGAAACCGGCTACCTGACCCACAAGGTCGTGCGCAGCCTGGGCATGCTCGCATTCGATAATCAAGCGCGCGTTTGACACGGCCCGACGGTGGCAAGTCTTGCCCCGACGTTCGGCCGCGGCGCCATGACCAATCATTGGGTCGATATCAAGAATACCGACCTTGTTCTTATCATGGGCGGCAATGCCGCCGAAGCCCATCCGTGCGGCTTCAAATGGGTGACCGAAGCCAAGGCCCATCGCAAGGCCCGGCTCATCGTCGTCGATCCGCGCTTTACCCGCTCCGCAGCGGTGGCGGATTACTATGCCCCGATCCGTGCCGGATCCGACATCGCCTTCCTGGGCGGGCTCATCAACTATCTGCTGAGTAACGACAAGATCCATCATCAGTATGTCCGGGACTATACGGACATGAGCTATCTGGTGAAGGATGAGTTCACCTTCACGGACGGGATCTTCTCGGGCTATGACCCGGACACGCGCAAGTACGACAAGGCCACCTGGGGTTACCAGATGGGCGAGGACGGCTTCGTCAAGACCGACCCGAGCCTTCAAGACCCGCGCTGTGTCTATCAGTTGCTGAAGGCCCATTACGCCCGCTATACGCCGGAACTGGTGGAGCGCATCTGCGGCACGCCGCAGGATGCCTTCCTCAAAGTGGCCGGCATGATCGCGGAGACCGCGGCCCCCGATCGGACCATGACCGTCATGTACGCCTTGGGCTGGACCCAACACTCGCAGGGCTCGCAGATGATCCGCACCGGGGCCATGGTGCAATTGCTGCTCGGCAACATCGGTGTCGCCGGCGGCGGGATGAATGCGTTGCGCGGTCACTCCAATATCCAGGGACTCACGGATCTCGGACTGTTGTCCAACCTGTTGCCCGGCTATATGACATTGCCGGGTGAGGTCGAGCAGGACTTCCAGGCGTATTTGACCAAACGCTCACCCAAGCCGCTGCGGCCCGGACAACTGAGCTACTGGCAGAACTATCCCAAGTTTTTCGTGAGCACCATGAAAGCCTGGTATGGTGACGCCGCGACGCCGGAGAACAACTGGTGTTACGAGTGGCTGCCCAAGCTCGATAAGACGCACGACATCCTGCAAGTGTTCGAGGACATGAACAACGGCAAGATGAACGGGTATTTCTGCCAGGGCTTCAATCCGCTGGCCTCGGCGCCGTGCAAGATCAAATTGTCCGGGGCACTGGCCAAGCTCAAATATCTGGTGGTGATCGACCCCCTGGCGACCGAGACCTCGGAGTTCTGGCAGAACCACGGCGAATTCAATGACGTGGACCCGACGCAGATCCAGACCGAAGTCTTCCGGTTGCCCTCCAGTTGCTTCGCGGAGGAAGACGGTTCACTGGTCAACTCCTCGCGCTGGCTGCAATGGCATTGGAAGGGTGCTGAGCCGCCTGGTGAAGCATTGAACGACCAGGAAATCATTGCCGGAATTTTTCTGAAACTGAAGGCGATGTACAAGAAGGATGGCGGCGCCTTCCCGGACCCGATCCTGAACCTGACCTGGAAGCACAAGCAGCCAGCCAATCCAGCGCCGGAGGAACTGGCGAAGGAGTTCTCCGGCCGGGCGCTCAAGGACGTGACTGACCCGAAGGACCCGGCTAAGGTCCTGGTGAAGGCCGGCGAGCAGCTCAACGGCTTTGCCGAGTTGCGCGACGACGGCTCCACCGCCTGCGGCTGCTGGATCTTCGCCGGCGCCTGGTCCGAGAAGGGCAACCTGATGGCCCGCCGGGACAACGCGGACCCCTACGGCATCGGCCAACATCTCAACTGGTCCTTCGCCTGGCCGGCCAACCGCCGGGTGCTCTACAACCGCGCGTCCTGCGATGCGGATGGCGCGCCTTTCGATCCCAGCCGCAAACTGGTGGGCTGGGATGCGGCGGCCGGTAAATGGACCGGCTCGGACATCCCGGACTTCAAGCCCGACAGCGCCCCGGCGGACGGCATGGGGCCGTTCATCATGAATCCGGAGGGTGTGGCCCGCTTCTTTGCGCGGGACATGATGGCGGAAGGTCCCTTCCCGGAGCATTACGAACCCATGGAGTCACCGCTCGCCAACAACCCCATGCATCCGGATAACCCGCTCGCCCGGGCCAATCCGGCGGCACGGGTCTTCAAAGGCGATTGGGAGAGCTTCGGCAACCCGACGGAGTTCCCCTATGTGGCGACCACCTATCGGCTGACCGAGCATTTCCACACTTGGAGCAAGCACGTCAGGCTCAATGCCATCGTGCAGCCGGAGCAGTTCGTGGAAATCGGCGAGGAGTTGGCGGCGGCCAAGGGCATTACCGCGGGAGACCATGTGCGCGTGCGCTCCAAACGGGGCTTCATCGTCGCCGTGGCCGTGGTCACCAAGCGCCTCAAGACGCTGACCATCGATGGCCGGGCGGTGCATACGGTGGGCATTCCGATCCATTGGGGCTTCAAGGGGGTGGCCAGGAATGGCTATATCACCAATACCCTGACCCCTTTCGTGGGCGATGCCAATACCCAGACGCCGGAGTTCAAGGCCTTCCTGGTGGACATCGAAAAGCTCCCGACCCGACTCCAGGCAAAGGCGTGAGGAGGCGACCATGGCACTGCAATCACTCGATATCGCGGCCCGTTCCGCCACCACCACGCCCTCGCCCTCGGCCCGTCAAGGGTTCGAGGTCGCCAAGCTCATCGACATCTCGAAATGCATCGGCTGCAAGGCCTGCCAGGTCGCCTGCATGGAGTGGAACGACCTGCGTGATGAGGTGGGCATCAACCATGGCGTCTATGACAATCCGATGGACCTCACGGATCAATCCTGGACGGTCATGCGCTTCTCGGAGGTGGAGCCGAACGGCCACCTGGAATGGCTGATCCGCAAAGACGGCTGTATGCACTGCGCGGACCCCGGCTGCCTCAAGGCGTGCCCGGCCCCCGGCGCCATTGTCAAGTACGGCAATGGCATCGTGGATTTCAATCAGGAGAACTGCATCGGCTGCGGCTACTGCATCACCGGTTGTCCCTTCAATATCCCGCGGATCGCCCAGAAGGACGGCAAGGCGTATAAGTGCACGCTGTGCTCGGATCGAGTGGCCGTGGGACTGGAGCCGGCTTGCGTCAAGACCTGCCCCACCGGCGCCATCACCTACGGCGCTAAGGACGATATGGTGAACCATGCGGCCATGCGGGTGCGTGACCTCAATGAACGCGGCTTCGCGCAGGCCGGTCTCTATGATCCGCCGGGAGTGGGCGGGACCCATGTGATGTATGTGCTCCAGCACGCGGACCAGCCGGGGCTCTATGCCAACCTGCCGCAAGACCCGCAAATCGACCCCTTGGTCAGTGTCTGGAAGGGCATCACCAAGCCCTTGGCCATTGCCGCTTTCGCGGCGGTGAGTCTGGCCGGGCTCTTCCACTACATCACCAAAGGTCCCAATGAAGTCTCCAAAGAGACCGAGAAGGAGGTCGAATAATGCAACGCGATCCGCGCGATCTGATCCGTTACACCCCGAGCGAGCGCCTGAACCACTGGATTGTCGGCATCAGCTTCATCCTGCTCGGACTCTCTGGACTGGCCCTGTTTCATCCGGCCTTCTGGCCCTTCACCCTGCTCTTCGGCGGGGGGACCTGGACCCGCATCATTCACCCCTATCTGGGCGTGCTGATGGCCTTGGCCTATGTGATCATGCTGATCCGCTTCACCCGTCTCAACCTCATGACCGCCACGGACTGGCAATGGATCAGGCGCGTGCGCGAGATGGTGGACGGAGACGACCACAACATGCCCGAGCAGGGCAAATACAACGGCGGTCAGAAGATCCTCTTCTGGCTGCTTTTCTGGTGCATGCTCCTGCTCATCCTCTCCGGCATCCCCTTGTGGCGCACCTGGTTCAGCTTCCCGGTCGAATGGGTGCGGCTGGCCGCCGTGATCCATTCCGGCAGCGCCGCGGTGATGATCGGCCTGATCATGGTCCACGTCTACGCCGCCATCTGGACCAAGGGCACCATCCGCGCCATGTGGTACGGCACCGTGACGCGCGCCTGGGCCAAACAGCACCATCGGGCCTGGTATAAGGAGGCGACGAAAGAGGGGTGAGGATACGGGATATCGACGAAGCCAGGGATGGCGGATTTGCCGAATCTACGACGGTCTCTTGCGTGGATTCTGCCGATTGTCAAAGACGGAGTGCACGACAATTTCATTTATACTTATCGCGCAGTCCTTCATGAACCGCTTGCCAGTCATGGAGTTCCAGAACCCCCTGCTGGTAGTCGGTATAGCGCTTGTCCAATTCTTTTTTCTGCCACTCAGGCAGAGGAAGATCGGGACTGCTTGCCGCGATCGAATCCCAGATGTCTTCAACCAGCAGCAGTTTTTCGGACAGGCTCAATTCGCTGATCTCCTTTTTGATCTCTTCCGGCCTCATAACAACGCCTCCTTCTCGGAGAGTGGTAAACTCAATGTCGACGACGCAAGCGCCAGACAAACCGCCAGGCTGGCGAGAGTCGATCAGATGCCGGCGCAACTGTCAAGCAGTTGCGATCACGTCGAAGTCTTTGTGATCTTTGTGTCTTTGTGTGATAACTCCTTTTTCCAGCGATCACAAACATCACCCATGCCCAGCCCCATCCTCCAACCCGGTCAACTCGAACCCGCGGCCGGGGTCTTCCCGACGCTGCGTCTGCCCGCGCCGGGACTCTTTGCCGGCCGTGCAAACCGCCTCCGCACCTTGGCGCCCGGCCACGCCCTTGAGCCCTTCCTGCGCTTCGCGGCCGACCTGGCGGAGTGCCAGGAACGCCTGTGGGAAGGACTGGCACCCGAACCCTTACCGACGGACGCACTGCTCGCACACTGCCGGGAAGCGGCTATGCCCCCGCTGGCCCCCCCGACCTGGTGGCCCAGTCCCGCCTGGCGTGAGTTGGTGCGTCGGCTCGCCGCGGAACTGGCGCCCCAGGCACCGGACCCGGCGATCTTCAGTCGGCTGACCGGGGCTGAAAACGACTGGCTGGAGGCCCAGGCCCGCGTACTCTTGACCGGCGACGACAATGGGCTGGACCTGGCCGCCGCCCCGCTGATCGGTGCCGCACTGCAAGTCTGCTGGACGGCCGCCGCGGCCCGGCTGGACCCGGAGGTTATCCCCCCGCCCGGCCTGGGCCACACCCAACCGGGGGTCTGCCCGGTCTGCGGCTCGCCGCCGGTGGCTGCCGTCCAGCGCATCGGCGGAGCGGTGGACGGGCTGCGCTATCTGCACTGCGGACTCTGCGCCGCCGAATGGCACGTGGTCAGAGCCAAATGCAGCCTGTGCGACAACAGCCGCGGCCTGGCTTATCTCAGCCTGACCGCGCGCGACGCCGCGGACGCCGCGAATGTTCCGCAACCCGCGGTGCAGGCCGAGACCTGCCCGGAATGCCGGGGCTACCTCAAGCTCTGCCGACTGGAGCGGGACCCGCACCTCGACCCCTGGGCCGACGATCTGGCGACCCTGGCCCTGGACCTCCTGGTGGACCAAGAGGGTTTCGAGCGGGCCGGACTCAACTTCCTGCTGTTGCAAGGGGAGTCGGCAACGCCCGGATGATGCCAGGGCAGCGCATCCGTGCGCTGATTCCAGTTCCCGAACCCCTCAACGAACACCATAAGGATCGTCTATCGTGCATAGCGTCCTCTCCCCACACCGACCACCGTCGGTCGATCGTCTCCTCGGGTGGCCGACCCTGGCGCCACTGTTGCTCGAATATGGCCGCCAGCCGGTGCTCGCCGCGGTGCGCGGACTGCTTGATGACCTGCGGGGGCGGCTCGCGGCCGGCGAGGAGATCGGCGACCCATTCGCCGAATCCCGGATCGCCGCCGGACTCGCCGAACGTCTGGCCCGGTCCGAGGCGCCCCGACTGCGGCGCGTCTTCAACCTGACCGGCACCGTCCTGCACACCAACTTGGGCCGCGCCCCGCTGCCGGAAGAGGCCGTGGCCGCCCTCACCCTGGCCGCCCGGGAGCCCTGCGCCCTGGAATATGACCTGGCGGGCGGCGCCCGCGGCGACCGGGATAGTCTGGTGGAGGGCTGGATCAAGGATCTGACCGGCGCGCAAGCCGCGACCGTGGTGAACAACAACGCCGCCGCGGTCTTCCTGCTGCTCAATACGCTGGCCCTGCGCAAGGAGGTGCTGGTCTCCCGGGGCGAACTGGTGGAGATCGGCGGCGCCTTCCGGGTCCCGGACATCATGTCGCGGGCCGGCGCGCGCCTGAAGGAAGTCGGCACCACCAACCGCACCCATCCCCGTGACTTCGCGGACGCCATGGGACCGCGCACCGGACTGGTGATGAAGGTCCACACCAGCAACTATGCCATCCAGGGCTTCACCGCCGCGGTCCCGGAGCGGGAGCTGGCGGGGCTCGCCCATGACCGTGGGTTGCCCCTGGTGGTGGACCTGGGCAGCGGCACCCTGGTGGACCTGACCTCCTACGGCCTGCCCCACGAACCGACGCCCCAGGAGACCCTGGCCAACGGGGCGGATTTGGTGACCTTCAGCGGAGACAAGCTCCTGGGCGGACCCCAGGCCGGCATCCTGGCGGGCCGTGCCGACCTGATCGCCCGCATCAAGAAGAACCCCTTGAAGCGCGCGCTGCGCCTGGGCAAGCTCACCCTGGCCGCCCTGGAGGCGGTGCTGCGCCTGTATCGGGACCCGGAGCGATTGGCTGAGCGCTTGCCGACCCTGCGCCTCCTGACCCGCCCGGCCGCGGAGATCGCGGCCCTGGCGGCCGATCTGATGCCCGCCCTGGCGCAGGCCCTGGCGGGTTGGCCGGTGTCGGTCGGCACCGCGCCGGTGCAGAGCCAGATCGGCAGCGGTTCACTGCCGGTCGACCGGTTGCCCAGCCAGGCCCTGGTAATACGACCCAGTGGCCGACGCGGTGGCCTGCTGCGCGATCTGGAGACGGCCCTGCGGCAGCTCCCCATCCCGATCATCGGCCGCATCACCGAGGGCGCGCTGTGGCTCGACCTGCGTTGCCTGGAAGACCCGGAGACCTTCCGCGGCCAACTCGCCATCCTGGCGCACCGCGCGGTGCCCGCGTGATCATCGGCACCGCCGGCCATATCGACCACGGCAAGACCGCCCTGGTCCGCGCACTCACCGGGGTGGATACCGACCGTCTGCCGGAGGAGAAGGCCCGCGGCATCACCCTGGACCTGGGCTATGCCTACCAGACCGTCGCCTCCGGCGCCATCCTGGGCTTCGTGGACGTGCCGGGTCACGAGCGCCTGGTGCACACCATGGTCGCCGGGGCCGCCGGGATCGATTGTGTCATCCTGGTGGTCGCGGCGGACGACGGACCTATGCCCCAGACCCGGGAGCACCTCCAGGTGCTGGATTTGCTGGGCCTGGAGCGCGGGCTGGTGGCCCTGACCAAGATCGACCGGGTGTCGCCCGAGCGCGTCGCCCAAGTCGAGAACGAGATCCGCGCCCTGCTGCACGGGACCGGGCTGGCGGCGGCGCCCATTGTCCCGGTCAATGCACTGAGCGGTGAAGGCATCCCGGCCCTACGGCTGCATCTGGAAGCCATCGCCGCCCGTCTCCCGCCCCGGCGCGTCGGCGGACGCTTCCGGCTCGCGGTCGACCGCAGCTTCAGCATCGCCGGTGCCGGCACCGTGGTGACCGGCCTGGTGCTGGACGGCCGGGTGCAGGTGGGTGACCGTCTGCTGGTCTCACCCGCGGGCCTGCCGGTGCGGGTGCGCGGCATCCATGCCCAGAATCAGCCGGCGCAGCAGGGTCTGGCCGGCCAACGGTGCGCGCTGAACCTGGCCGATCTGCATCGCGAGGCGGTCGGCCGCGGCGACCTGGTGCTCGACCCCGACCTGCATCTGCCCACCCGCCGACTGGACGTGCAGGTGCGGGTCCTGGGCACCGAGGCCGGTCCGCTCAAGCACTGGATCCCGGTCCACTGCCACCTGGGCGCCGCCCATGGCACCGGTCGGCTGGCCGTGCTGGACGGAGAAGCCATCGCCCCCGGCACCGCGGGTCTGGCCCAACTGGTGCTGGACGCGGACCTGGCGGCCGTGCGCGGTGATCGCTTCATCCTGCGCGACCAATCCGCCCGCCGCACCCTCGCCGGCGGCTGGGTGCTGGACCCGGAGCCGCCCGCACGCGGCCGGCGCCGCCCGGCCCGGCTCGCCCTGTTGGCCGCACTGGCGGAACCGGACACCTTGACCGCAGCCGTTGCGGCACTGGAACTGGCGGCGCAAGGACTGGACCTGGATCGGTTGAGGCGCCGGTGGAACCTGGACCAGGCAACCACCTCGGCTCTTACGGATCGGCCCGGTTGCGTGCGGATCGACACGGCTGCGGGACCGCTGCTGTTCGCCCAGCCGCATTGGCAGGCCCTGGCGCAGCGAGTAATCGACGCGCTCCGCACCGCCCATCAGGAGCATCCAGACCAACTCGGTCCCGACCGGGAGCGCCTGCGCCGCATCGCCGGCCCGGCCATGACCCGGCCGGCCGTTGGCGCCTTGCTCGACACCTTGGCCGCACATGGAGAGATCGTGCGTGCCGGCCCCTGGATTCACCTGCCGGGCCATGCGGTACGGCTCGCGGAGCCCGATGAGCACCTGTGGCGGGACGGCGTCAGCCCCTTGCTGAACACCAAACCCTTCGACCCGCCCCGGGTCCGGGACCTCGCTCGCGCCCTGGAGCAGGACGAAGACAGCATCCGCCAACTGCTCAAGCGCCTGGCCGCCATGGGCGAAGTCGAGCGGGTCGCCCATGACCATTATTTCACCAGCGCCGCGGTGGCCGACCTTGCGGCCATTGCCCTGCGTTTGAGCGAGAGCGCCGGTGAGGCGCGCGCCGCGGAGTTCCGGGACGCCATTGGAACCGGCCGCAAGCTCGCCATCCAGATCCTGGAGTATTTCGACCGGATCGGGTATTCGCGCCGCATCGGTGACGGTCACCGGGTCTTCCGCGACAGCCTGCTGGCCCGCTAACGCTGCGGGCCGCGGCGGGCGCGTTGGCGCAGCGCCCGTCGAACCGTTGTCAAACAGCCGGGTTGGATATAGTCTGCGGATAGAAATCTACGTTCACAACGGTCCCAAGCCCCGCCTTGCATCGGCCCAGAAGACGTAAACGACCATGAACATCGAATCACTGAAAAACACCCTCAAACGCGAGTTACCCGAGTGGCTGCGGCAAGACGCGGATTTTCGCGCCTATGTCCTGGACCTGACGCGCCAGCAGTATGCCGACCGCGCCCAGACCGAGGATCGGTTCGACCGGCTATTGACTGAGTTGCGCCAGGATCGCGAGGACCAGAACCGCAAGTGGGACGAGCAAGACCGCAAGTGGGACGAGCAAAATCGCAAGTGGGACGAGCAAAATCGCAAGTGGGACGAGCAAAATCGTAAATCGGACTCCATGCTGGCGGAGATGCGCGCGGAGTTCCTCCGGGTCCACGCCGAGCTCAAGGCCCAAAACGACAAGCACGAGCGCAGCATCGGCGCCTTGGGCGCACGCTGGGGGATGCAATCGGAGCAGGCCTTCCGGGACGCCCTGGCCGGCATCCTGGAGAAGAATTTCGATGTCCAGGTACTCAACGTCAACGAGTTCGACGACCAAGGAACCGTCTTTGGCCGGCCGGAACAAGTGGAGTTGGACGTCATCATCAAGAACGGCCTGCTGATCATCTGTGAGCTGAAGTCGTCCATCGACAAGGCCGGCATGTACATTTTCGAGCGCAAGGCGCGTTTCTATGAGCAGCTCCACCAGCGCACCGCCAACCGGCTCATCGTCATCTCACCGATGATCGACCCGCGGGCCCGCAAAGTGGCCGAGAAGTTGGGGATCGAGACCTACGGAGATTCCATCTACGTCGAGCGCCTGTGACCGCCGTTCGCTGATTTGCACGGGTTGCCCTGGCGACAAAACGCCGGCCATGCCAACCCCGTAGCCCGGATGAAGCGCAGCGTAATCCGTGGCGGTCGCGGAGGCCGTGTGACGGACGTAGACAGGTCTTGCCTCTTCCCTGACAGGAGGCAAAAGGCAAGACCTGACCCCGTTCACGATTTGACCCTGGTCACGCTTTGACAACATCCACACTTCGTCATTTGATCCAAACTTCGACCCTCCGGTTCTTTCCTTTGCCCCATTCCGAATCGTTAGAGGCCACCGGCATCTCTTCGCAGACACCGAGGGCCTGCCGAGCATTAATTCCCCGAGACCTCAGTTCTGCTTGGACCGTTCGTGCTCTATCGCGGGAGAGATCGCAGTTCATCCGGTAGTCTCCGTCACTGTCGGCAAATCCCGCCAATATCACTTCACCGTTTGCGCCGCCGTTCTCTTGCAGGAAATCTACCATGCGTTCGAGATCGCGCAGGGCTTTGCTGTCGAGGTCATACCTTGCACTCAGGAACCGGAAGTTCAGCGAGAGCCTGCGCGCACCACTCACCGCTTGCACGTAGGCATCGACAACGGCCCGGTCTTGAGCGACCGCATCGGTGCTCACCTCTTGCTCTTTCGCCGTGATCGTTAGCTCCGCGAACTGGTTCTTTTTCACATATCGCTGCCCCTCCGCACCCAACGCGAATGCGACGAAACTCTGCGTGTAGATGTTCCTGGGCGACTCTGGCGTGTAGAAATATAGCCGTCGGGTGATTGGATAGTCTTCTGTCGCTATCGTAAAGGGGGTCGGACGCAGCGTTTGACCGCCGTCGCTGATCCCCAGAGCCTTATTCTGCTTAACATACGGAAAACCGCAGTATCCTATAGCGTACTGATTCGCGCTAACGGCATCGGATACCTTGTCGTTGCTGTCCCACCGACTTGCCGACCCGTCGATCGGTCTTTCGCGTAGGACGATATTCTGAAAGGTTTCGTGGGTTCCCGAATTTTCGTCCCTACCATGGAGGACGATCGGTTCGTTTAAGCCACCAAGCTCTCTCCAGTTTCTGATCCGCCCGGAGAAGATATCCGAAACTTTTGCTAAGAGGCTGTCTAGGAACCTGAAAATGACATCGAGTCAATTGGCGGCCTTCAAATATGGTGTTTGATTATCGCAAAGCTGCCGTAGAAGCAAGCGGCCGGACGCGATGTAAACCTGTGTCTCGCTCGAAGTTGGTTTGCGCTCGTAATCTTTACTCAAGCGACGGGATCGACCGAGCCAGGCGAATGTTCTCTCAACCACCCAACGGCGAGGTAAGACATGGAAGCCTTTAGTTCCCTTCTTCCTCTTCACGACGGTAAGATCGCATTGAAACTGAAGAAGCACCCAGTCCAATAGTTCTGCGCCAGAATAGCCGCAATCAGCCCAGATTATTTTGACGGTATGCAAAAGCAAGAACAAATTTGTTAACACTTGGCGGGCGGCTTTGCCGTCGAAGACGTTGGCTGCGTGTACCCAGACAACAAGCAGGCAACCGATTGTATCTACGACAATATGCCGCTTTCTGCCCTTGACCAGTTTGCCCCCGTCAAACCCAGAATCTACAAATGATTCCGGGGTGCCTTTGACGCTTTGGCTATCAATGATCGCTCCCGTTGGGTCCGGAGTTCGACCTTTTTTTTCGCGAAAGCGCTGGCGAAGTGCCGTATTCACTTTTTCGAGCATTCGACTGTCTGTCCACTTGTTGTAATAATAGTTAACGAGCTTATAGGAAGGAAAGTCTTTAGGTAGATACCGCCATGGGCACCCAGTCTTATTCAGATAAAATATGGCATTCAATATTTCACGAAGATCCACTGTGCGCGGGCGCCCTGTCTTATAAGGATCAAGTTTTTCAAAGATGACTCGAAGTATTTCCCACTCTTCATCTGATAGGTCACTGGGGTACCTCTCTTGCAATTGATCATCTTTTTCTGTCATAGTGGAATCGGCGAATGAGATTGCAGTTTCGCGTAAGATCTGCTAATTCTACGATTTTTATAACATAAAATCAATATGTTAGTTTCTAGACAGGCTCTAAGCTCAAACTCGGAACCCAGGGGTTGGCAACATTGACGACGATAGCAACCCCATCCACACCGACGACATGCTCGGCGGCTACCCCCGTCATGCCTCCGTTGGGGGCGAGGGAAGCAAGCTCCGCAGCTTCTTTTGTTGTTATCGTGGTCGAGGACATGGCGATATCGCAGGCGCCGTTCTTAAGATCCCGGAAACCGGTCTTTGACCCATGCGCACGGATCTCGATGACTTGAATGAGATCCTTGTTTGAAAATGTCCCTTCGACATTCATCTCAGTTTTGGGAACGACCGTGTCGACCTTGACCGAATCCGCACCCAATTTCTTCAGAAACTCCTCGGCGAGGGCCGGCGCGAGCTCGGCGCCTATGAGATGCGAGCCATATATGCGAAGTATGATTTCCCGGGTTTGGACCATACCCTCTTTCGAGAATGACACTACGACGGTGTTAGTAGTGCGCGGGCCGGGTGCGGCCTCCGAATAATGTGCCTAACCGAAGCACTCAGCCCCAAACTGGTC
>JACDZG010000026.1 GCA_013426805.1 Chromatiaceae bacterium | reverse complement strand
CAACCGCGCTGGTTGAGATTTCCTAGCACACTGCCGCGATTCAATCACAGCAAGCTAGCTATCATACATCTGTTCGGCTACGGATCAAACTCTTTTCTTGCTTTTCCCGTTTTCTTCGACTTTTCGTCGGTTTGTTCTATTCGCTTTTCCTAAGCAAGTCGATCAGTATACATCATCTATGCGGGCGGTCAACTATTTTTAGCCCTACGCCCGATCCAATAACGCATCCTGTTGCGCCACGCGCTACGCGCCCCCTCCACCTTGATCGCTGACGCTCTCGCCGGAGATCAATAACCCTTGTCATCAACAAGCCGGAGGGCTCCTCAATCTTCTTCCACCGCCTCTGCACGCTCCGGCCGCCCGACCAGTTCTACGTATGCCATCGGCGCGGCATCACCGGTCCGAAAGCCGCACTTCAAAATGCGCAGATAACCGCCGGGACGCTCCAGATAACGCGGCCCAAGCTCCACGAATAGCTTTCCTACGACCTCCTTGTCCCGCAGGCGCGCGAATGCCAGGCGCCGAGTATGAACGGAATCGCTCTTAGCCAGCGTGATCAGTGGCTCCGCAACCCGACGCAACTCTTTGGCCTTTGGCAGCGTGGTCTTGATCAGTTCATGCCGAAAAAGCGATGCCGCCATATTGCGAAACATAGCTCCCCGGTGCGAGCTGGTGCGATTTAGGTGCCTTCCGGCTTTACGGTGACGCATGGTCCGTGATCCAAATATCTGTTAGCGAATGCTCAGTTCATCGATATTCTCGGGAGGCCAGTTCTCCAGGCGCATCCCAAGCGATAAACCGCGGGTAGCAAGAACATCCTTGATCTCAGTGAGCGATTTTTTACCAAGATTCGGTGTCTTCAGCAACTCCACTTCCGTTCGCTGAATGAGATCCCCGATCAGATAGATGTTCTCTGCCTTGAGACAATTGGCAGAACGAACAGTCAGTTCAAGATCATCGACAGGACGCAACAGAATCGGGTCAATGGTCGGACCCGGCGCGGGCTCTTGAGCTGCGACATCCCGCGGAAGCGAGGGGTCCAGCGCCACAAAACTCCCGAGCTGGTCGCGCAGAATTTCTGCGGACCGTTGAATCGCGGTCTTCGGGTCTAAGGTTCCATTGGTCTCCAGATCGATAACCAGCCGATCGAGATCCGTCCGCTGTTCCACTCGAGCCGATTGCACCTCAATGGCAACTTTTCGCACCGGACTAAATGACGCATCCAGCGTCAGTTTTCCGATAGGACGATCCTCGCCCCCTTCGATCTCCCTTTGTATCGCAGGAACGTAACCGACGCCGCGACGTACGGTCAATGTCATGCTGAGCTCAGCATCGGTCGTCAGGTTAGCGATGACCAAGTGCGGATTGGCAATAACGCCGGAGTGCCCCAGGTCAATATCTGCCGCGGTCACCCTACCAGGCCCCTTCTTACTCAGCGCGAAGGTAGCCTCGTCTTTACCGCTTAGGGTAATTGCGAGGTTCTTCAAGTTCAGAAGAATCTCAAGTACGTCTTCCTGCACACCTTCCAGCGTGGTGTACTCGTGCAGCACGCCGTTGATCTCAACCTCTGTGACCGCACACCCGGACATTGAGGACAACAAAACTCTGCGGAGCGCATTGCCGAGTGTGTGACCAAAACCCCGCTCTAACGGCTCTAGGGAGACCCGCGCATGACTGGCGCTGCCGTCAACCGGCTCCACCTGTACGATACGTGGGCGCAGAAACTCGCCGATAGCCTCACTCATTCCAACACCCCCTTGCGGTCACTCCTTACTTGGAGTAAAGCTCGACGATCAAAGACTCGTTGATGTCAGCAGGCAGATCCGAACGATCCGGAACCCGCTTAAAAACACCTTTCAGAGCCTTCAAATCGACTTCTACCCAGTCGGGGAAACCGTATTGCTCGGCTAAAGCCATTGCATTTTGTACGCGCACTTGCTTCTTCGCAGCTTCCCGAACTTCCACCGTATCTTCCGGGGCAACCGGATAAGATGCCACATTAACAACTCGGCCGTTAACAAGAATACCTTTGTGCGATACCAGTTGACGCGCCTCGGAGCGTGTGGAGCCGAATCCCATGCGGAACACGACATTATCGAGCCGCCGCTCAAGCATTTGCAGCAGGTTTTCACCCGTCGCTCCCTTGGACTGGGCCGCTTTGCGATAATAGTTCCGGAACTGCTTCTCCAGCAGCCCGTAGATGCGCCGCACTTTCTGCTTTTCACGGAGCTGCACACCGTAATCAGAGAGCCGGCGACGCCGATCCCCCGCTTGACCCGGCTGCTTTTCCAGATTGCATTTCGTATCGAGAGAGCGAGCGCGGCTCTTGAGCCCGAGGTCAGTGCCCTCGCGACGCGCAAGTTTGCAGGTAGGACCAGTGTAACGTGCCATTATATTATTGCTCCCTCAAACACGCCGCTTCTTGGGCGGACGGCAGCCATTATGCGGGATCGGCGTCACATCAGTGATGCTGGTGATCTTAAAACCGGCGTTATTCAATGCGCGGACTGCAGACTCACGGCCGGGACCTGGACCGTTGACGTTCACATCCAGATTTCGCAGCCCATACTCTTTCGCCGCTTGGCCGGCCTTATCAGCCGCGACCTGCGCTGCGAACGGCGTGCTCTTCCGTGAACCACGGAAACCCGATCCACCCGAAGTCGCCCATGTCAGGGCGTTTCCCTGACGATCGGTAATCGTGATGATCGTGTTATTAAAAGATGCATGGATGTGAGCAACACCATCCGCGACCTGCTTACGGATTTTTTTCTTAACGGTTCGAGTCGGTTTAGCCATTCGCCTTTACCAGCCGGTGGGCAGCATGTAAGCCGCCTTAACGCTTAATGGGACGGCGCGGCCCCTTACGGGTCCGTGCGTTAGTTCGGGTGCGCTGTCCGCGCAGCGGCAGTCCCCGCCGGTGACGAATCCCGCGATTACAGCCGAGGTCCATCAAGCGCTTGATATTCATTGAGATCTCGCGACGAAGGTCACCCTCAACGGTGTACTTCGCGACTTCCGCACGAAGCCTGTCCACTTCCTCTTCTGACAGGCTCTGGACTTTCGTGTCGCGCGGCACAGCTGCGGAGTCGCAAATCTCGCCAGCGCGGACCCGACCAACACCGAAGATCGCAGTGAGCGCGATCACCGTGTGCTTCTTATCTGGAATATTGACGCCGGCTATACGGGCCATTGCACTGAACCCTCGAAACCAAATTTTATCAGCGGTAAACCGCACATTATATCAGAAACGACATCGCGGTCAATCCCCATGCCATCAGCCCTGACGCTGCTTGTGCCTGGGGTCCTTACAGATGACCCGAACGATCCCGTTACGCCGTACGATCTTGCAGTTACGACACAGTTTCTTCACCGATGCACGTACTTTCATCTTGTCTCCTAGCGATTCATGCGCCCCATCAGCGCAGCAGCCCGGCGCCGGGCGCCTTTAGGTTAGCCTTCTTCATCAACCCCTCATACTGGTGGGACATGAGGTGGGCCTGCACCTGGGCCATGAAGTCCATCACAACGACCACGACGATCAGAAGTGAAGTGCCGCCAAAGTAAAACGGCACATTGTATCCGACGATGAGAAACTCAGGCAGCAAGCACACCGCGGTGATGTAGATGGCACCTACAGCCGTGAGTCGGGTCATTACCGTGTCGATATACCGCGCGGTTTGTTCGCCGGGACGAATTCCCGGGATAAAGGCACCTGACCGCTTCAGGTTATCGGCCGTCTCGCGGGCATTAAACACCAACGCCGTATAGAAAAAACAGAAAAAGACGATCGCCGAGGCGTAAAGAATGACATAGATTGGCTCACCAGGAGAGAGCTTTGATGTTATGTCAGCGATCCATCGCATATTTTCATTACTACCTAGCCATTGCCCCAAGGTACCTGGAAACAGAATGATACTAGAGGCGAAGATCGGTGGAATGACACCAGCCATGTTGATCTTGAGTGGCAGGTGTGTACTCTGCGCCTGCATCAACTTGCGTCCTTGTTGGCGGCGGGCATAATTCACCGTGATACGCCGTTGCCCTCGCTCAACGAATACCACGAACGCGGTCACCGCGATCACCATAGCAAAGATTGCCAACACCGCGAGCGCATTCATCTCCCCGGTGCGAACCAGCTCCAGAGTCCCTCCCAGGGCCGCCGGCAAACCGGCGACAATCCCGGAGAAGATGATCATAGATATCCCGTTGCCGATACCGCGCTCGGTGATCTGCTCCCCAAGCCACATCAGGAACATCGTACCCGTGACCAAAGACACCGCTGCCGTGACCAGGAACCCTGTTCCCGCCTGGCTCACGAGCGCCGTCCCGCCGGCACTCTGGCCTTGCAGCGCTATAGAAATGCCGATTGCCTGGAAAGTGGCCAAAACGACTGTTCCGTACCGGGTGTACTGCGTGATCTTACGTCGACCTTGCTCGCCCTCTTTCTTTAGCTGTTCAAGCTGAGGAATGACGGATGACATCAACTGCACGATGATCGACGCAGAGATATAGGGCATGACCCCAAGCGCGAAAAGGCTCGCTCGCTCCAATGCGCCTCCCGAGAACATGTTGAACATGTCCAGCATGGAGCCCTTGTTCTGCTCGAACAGAATGGCCAGCGCCTCGGGGTTAACCCCGGGCACTGGAATAAAGGTGCCGATACGGTACACAAGAAGCGCGCCGACCAGAAAGAGCAGCCGCTGTTTGAGCTCGGTCAGCCGTCCCATTCCGCCCAGGGTCTGTCCCAACGATGAGGGGTTCTTAGCCATCCAAAGGGACCTGTGTTAGTCCTCGACCTTGCCGCCGGCCGCCTCGATCGCGGCTCGGGCACCCTTGGTGACACCGACACCTCGTATCGTCAGCGCGCGATCGACCTCGCCCGAAGCAATGATCTTTGCAACTAGAGTCGCCCGGTTGATCAGTCCCGCCTTACGCAGTGCGTCTAAGTCAACAATGTCGCCGTCGATCTGTTTGAGCTCGTGGAGCCGGACTTCTTCGCGGCTGTTCGCAGTCCGCGACCGAAAGCCCATTTTTGGCAGGCGCCTCTGCAGCGGCATCTGACCACCCTCAAAACCTACCTTGTGGAAACCGCCCGCGCGCGATTTCTGCCCCTTGTGCCCCCTGCCGCCGGTCTTTCCTAGCCCGCTGCCGATACCCCGACCGCGTCGCTTCGGCGATTGCTTGCTGCCATCACTCGGGCTGAGTTCGTTAAGTCGCATGTCACGCCTCCTCAACTACCTTGACCATGTACGACACGGCATTAACCATGCCACGTGTACACGGGGTATCTTCCACCTCGACCACCTGATGCATCCGTCTCAGACCGAGGCCGCGGACACTCGCCTTATGTGCTGTCAGACGCCCGTGCATGCTGCGGACAAGCTTCACTTTCATCATCTTCTTGTCTGACATCATTTACCCCAGTATCTGCTCGACCGTCTTACCACGCTTCGCGGCGATGCTCTCGGGGTCACTCATGGCCTTCAATCCCTGGACAGTGGCACGCACCACATTGACGGGATTATTGGTACCGATACATTTAGCCAGGACATTCTGCACACCGAGCACCTCGAACACTGCCCGCATCGCTCCGCCAGCAATGATCCCCGTACCCTCGGATGCAGGTTGCATGAAGACTTTCGCGGCTCCATGACGCCCGTGCAGCGGATACTGAAGGGTATTTCCCCGGAGTTTTACGTCAATCATGTTCTTGCGGGCACTCTCCATCGCTTTCTGAATCGCGACCGGTACCTCTCGTGCCTTGCCGCGACCGAAGCCGACGCGCCCTTTGCCGTCGCCAACCACGGTCAGCGCTGCGAAACCGAATTGCCGGCCACCCTTGACCACTTTGGCAACGCGATTAACGTTGACCAGCTTTTCCAGAAGGCCATCACCTTCCGGCTTGGGATTAAAATTTGACATGGTGCAGCCCCTAGAATTTCAGTCCGCTCTCACGAGCCGCATCCGCAAGCGCCTTCATACGCCCGTGATAGCGAAACCCCGAGCGATCGAATGCCACCTCTGCAATTCCCTTTGACATAGCACGCTCGGCAATCGCCTTCCCGACCAACACCGCAGCACCGGAATTACCCTTGTGCCCGGAGATCGTTAGGCGACACTCCTTGTCGATGGTAGACGCGCTGGCAACAACATGGGCTCCGTCGGGAGCAATGATCTGTGCATAAATGTGCTGGGGCGTCCGATGAACGCAGAGCCGATAGACACCCAACTCCCGAATCTTCGCGCGAGTCTTCGCGGCGCGGCGCAAACGTGCCTTTCTTTTGTCCATTATCTTAAACCCCTACTTTTTCTTGGCTTCCTTACGCAAGACGTCTTCGTCCGCGTAACGAACACCCTTGCCCTTGTAGGGCTCCGGCGGCCGATAGGCGCGGATCTCCGCCGCAACCTGCCCCACGCGTTGCCGATCGGCCCCGCTAACAATGATCTCTGTCTGACTTGGGGTCTCAATCTTGATTCCCCCTGGAACCGGGTAGTCGACAGGATGCGAGAATCCCAGGCTGAGATTCAAAACATCTCCCTTCGCCTGCGCCCGGTAGCCAACACCGACCAGCGTCAATTTCCGCGTGAACCCGATACCACAGCCGACCACCATGTTGTTGAGTACGGCCCGCGTCGTCCCTGCCATCGCCCATGCCTGCGGATACGCAGCCCCCGGCGAAACACTGATGATCCCGTCCTCAAGTCGGACCGCCACCGTCGGATGCACCGTCCACTCCAGGGATCCCTTAGTGCCTTGAACCTTTACCGACTGACCAGCGACTTCGACCATCACTCCTTTCGGCACGGTGATCGGTGCCTTTGCAACTCGTGACATTTGCTGATCTCCTTAAGCCACGTAGGCGATAATCTCGCCGCCATGACCAGTCTGCCGGGCCGCGCGGTCAGTCATCAGTCCACGCGAGGTCGAAATGATCGCCACACCCAAGCCGCCCCACACTGTCGGTAATGCGTCTTGACCGCGGTAAACACGCAACCCAGGCCGCGATACTCGCTTCAGGAACTCGATCACGGGCTTACCCCGAAAATACTTAAGCCGAACAACCAGTCTTGCCTTCGCATCAACTGTCTCGACCTGTGCGTCGGCAATATATCCTTCTTCCTTGAGTAAGGTCGCGATGGCGAACTTCTGCTTGGACGATGGCATCACGATCGTGATCTTGCCGCGCTGCTGACCATTACGGATGCGTGTCAGCATATCCGCAATCGGATCCGACATACTCATGTGCTTCTCCTCAAGTCACACGTGGGGGGTCAGTCCACCTGCATGGTGCGATACCCGGAATCTGAAAGCCACCCGGGCGAGCCCGAGCCGAACTCTCCTACCAACTTGCCTTAACGACACCAGGAACGTCGCCACGCATCACAGCCTCTCGCAGCTTGTTCCGCGAGAGTCCGAACTTCCGGTAGACTGCGTGGGGACGCCCGGTGATCCGACAACGCCGCATCTGCCGCGTAGGGCTTGCGTCACGTGGAAGCTTTTGGAGCTTCAGCACCGCCTCGTCGATCTGCTCTGAAGTCGACGCCCGGTCGTTGATCACCGTTTTCAAGGCCGCACGCTTCGTAGCGTACTTGGCGACGATCTCGGTGCGACGACGATCGCGCTCGATCATGCTGGTTTTTGCCATCGTGAATTCCCTTAAGGTTCCGCGTTAGGTCCGGAACGGAAAGTTGAACGCTTCCAGCAGCGCACGGCCTTCTTCGTCAGTGCGTGCCGAGGTAGTAATCGTGATGTCGAGTCCGCGCAAAGCGTCGATCTTGTCATAATCGATCTCTGGAAACATAATCTGCTCCTTGACGCCGATGGAATAGTTCCCGCGCCCATCAAACGCTTTGGGACTCAAACCCCGGAAGTCCCGAATACGCGGCACGGCAATGTTGATCAGCCGATCAAGAAACTCGTACATCCGCTCTCGCCGCAATGTTACCTTGCAGCCGACAGGCCAGCCCTCCCGAATCTTGAACGCAGCAACCGACAACCGGGCCATGGTGACGATCGGTTGTTGGCCGGCGATGGCACGCATATCGGCAACTGCGAAATCCATCACTTTCTTATCGGCTACGGCCTCTCCGACGCCCATGTTGAGAGTGATCTTTTCAATGCGCGGGACCTGCATGACGCTGCGGTAACTAAACCGCTCCTTCAACTCTCCGACGATGCGCTCGCGGTAGACGGTCTGCAATCTTGACATTTCGCTATTTACTCTTTACCGGGGCGGGCACAACGACGCTCTGAATCAGACGTCGACGACTTCGCCATTCGACTTGAACACCCGAACCTTGCGGCCGTCTTCCAGAATCTTGAAACCCACCCGGTCCCCGCGGCCTTTTTGCGGGTTATAGAGCGCAACATTCGATATCTGTAGGGGCATCGGCTTCTCGACAATACCACCCGCCTCACCCTTTTGCGGGTTAGGCTTTTGGTGCTTCTTAACCATGTTCACGTTCTCGACGAGTACATGATCTTCGTCTACAACACGTAACACAGTGCCCCGCTTCCCTTTATCTCGTCCGGTTATGACGATCACATCATCATTCTTTCGAATCTTTTGCATGATCAGCGACTCCTCAGAGCACTTCGGGAGCAAGTGAAATAATCTTCATGAACCGCTCCCCCCGGAGTTCACGTGTGACCGGACCAAAAATACGCGTACCGATAGGCTGAAGCTGATTATTGAGCAGCACCGCCGCGTTCCCGTCGAACCGGATCAGCGACCCGTCCGGCCGCCGGACGCCCTTACGGGTCCGGACTACGACGGCGTTGTAGACGTCACCTTTCTTGACCTTGCCGCGCGGAATCGCGTCCTTTACAGTCACCTTAATCACATCTCCGATGCCAGCGTAGCGCCGATGCGACCCGCCGAGCACCTTGATGCACATGACGCTCCGGGCACCGCTGTTATCAGCGACGCTCAGATTGGTTTGCATCTGAATCATTGTTCTCTACCTGATATTTTGAGGGCGGCGACCGGAGCTACATTAGCCACAAACACGCCGGGGCGGCACCAGATCTAACGAACTTTCTCGACGATCTCGATCAAGCGCCACGATTTGGTCTTAGACAAGGGTCGGCACTGTTCCACGCGGACCAAGTCACCCTCGCCACAGGAATTGGCTTCGTCATGGGCGTGAATTTTCGTAGAGCGCGTGAGAAACTTCCCGTAGAGTGGGTGTTTCACCCGACGCTCTATCAGCACAGTGATCGTCTTGTCCATCGCGCTGCTGACGACCCGACCGCTTAGGGTTCGGTTCTCGGTGTTCGCTTCGCTCATGATTTGCCGCCCGCAGTCTGCTCTGCCATGACCATTTTAACCCGTGCGATGTCACGCCGAACCGCCTTCATGCGAGAAGGACGAGTGAGTTGCCCCACACCGCGCTGCATACGCAGGTTGAACTGTTCACGCAGAAGCCCCTCCAGCTGCTGTTGCAGCGCTTCGGTACTGCTGGTACGTAGCTCTTTCGCCTTCATCACAAAATCGTCCGTCTCTCAAATGTGGTCTGTATCGGCAGCTTGGCCGCCGCCAACTGAAATGCTTCACGGGCCAAGTCTTCGCTGATGCCTTCTATCTCATAGAGAACTTTGCCAGGCTGGATCAAGGCAACCCAGTATTCAACATTGCCCTTGCCTTTACCCATACGTACTTCCAAAGGCTTCTTGGATACCGGCTTGTCCGGAAACACCCGAATCCACAACTTCCCGCCGCGCTTTACCTTTCGACTGATCGCCCGGCGGGCTGCTTCAATCTGTCGCGCCGTGAGGCGACCGCGGCCAATCGCCTTTAGACCGAACTCTCCGAAAGAGATGCGGTTACCACTTTGCGCCAGGCCGCGATTGCGACCGGTTTGTTGTTTACGGAATTTCGTGCGCTTGGGTTGCAGCATGTTTATCCCCTCCTACCGGCCGGCTTCGCCACCGGCTCCTCGGGGAGCTGGTCACCGAACACCTCACCCTTGAAGATCCAGACCTTAACGCCAAGAACGCCATAGGTCGTACCCGCCTCGGCAAACCCATAGTCGATGTCGGCGCGAAGCGTGTGGAGTGGCACCCGCCCCTCGCGTGCCCACTCGCTACGCGCAATCTCGGCGCCGTTCAACCGTCCGGCGACGCTGACCTTGATACCCTCGGCACCAAGCCGCATCGTGTTTTGCAAGGCCCGCTTTACTGCCCGGCGAAACATGATCCGGCGCTCCAACTGTTGCGCGATTCCTTCCGCGACAAGCTGGGCATCCAGTTCAGGCTTGCGGATCTCCTCAATGCTGATGTGAACAGGAACCCCGAGCATTCCGGAGACCTTTGCACGCAGCTTATCGATATCCTCGCCTTTCTTGCCGATCACCACGCCGGGACGGGCGGTGTGGATGGTAATGTGGGCGTTCTTGGCCGGCCGATCGATCTGAATACGGCTAACCGATGCGCTTGCCAACTCCTTCTTCAGGAAGGCGCGAACCATCAGGTCCTTGTTGAGCATGTCGGCGTAGTCGCGGGTATTCGCATACCACTTTGACGTCCAGTCTTTGACGATGCCCAGGCGAAAACCAATCGGATGAACTTTCTGTCCCATATTGCTCTCCTGTTCTCTCAGGTTTCCGCGACCGTCAAGGTGATATGGCTAGTCCGCTTCATGATGCGATTGGCACGGCCTTTCGCTCGCGGCATGATCCGCTTCATCGTCGGCCCCTCGTTGACCTGAATCGACTCAACCTTGAGATCGTCAATGTCCGCACCGGCATTGTGCTCGGCGTTCGCAATCGCGGACTCCAGCACCTTCTTAACTAACTCAGCGCCTTTCTTGGTGCTGAAAGCGAGAATTTGGAGTGCCTGCTCGACGCGCTGGCCACGGATCTGGTCAGCGACCAATCGGGCCTTTTGCGCCGAAATTCGGGCATACTTCAGTTTGGCTTCGGCTCGCATCTCTCCCACCCCGCCTACTTCTTCTTCGCCTTTTTGTCGGCCGCGTGACCCCGGTAAGTCCGGGTCAGCGCAAATTCGCCGAGCTTATGGCCAATCATGTTTTCGTTGACGAGCACCGGAATGTGCAGACGCCCGTTATGGACCGCGATCGTCAGACCCACCATCTCGGGCAGCACCATCGAGCGGCGCGACCACGTCTTGATAGGCCGCTTGCTGTTTTGAGCGACCGCTTCCTCCACCTTCTTTGCCAGGTGGTGATCCACAAAGGGTCCTTTTCGAACTGAACGTGGCACTTGCAGAAACCTCGCCTTAGTTACTTACGGCCGCGACGACGCACAATCATGCTGTCTGTCCGCTTATTCTTACGTGTCTTATAACCCTTGGTCGGAACACCCCATGGTGTCACTGGATGACGACCTCCGGAAGTCCGGCCCTCGCCGCCACCGTGGGGATGATCAACTGGATTCATGACGACGCCGCGAACCGTAGGACGAACGCCACGCCAGCGTGTAGCGCCAGCTTTGCCGAGCTTGCGCAAGTTATTCTCGGAATTTCCGACTTCACCGATGACCGCGCGGCAATCGGTATGAACCTTGCGCATTTCTCCACTGCGCAGGCGCACCGTTGCATACTCGCCTTCACGCGCAACCAACTGCGCGGATGTACCTGCCGATCGAGCCAGTTGAGCCCCTTTGCCTGGCCGCATTTCGATACAATGCACTTGCGCGCCGACCGGAACGTGCCGCAACGGCATGCAATTCCCGACCACGATCGGCACACCCTCACCCGACTGCACCTGACTGCCCGCCTTGACACCCTTCGGCGCAATAATATAGGCACGTTCGCCGTCAGCGTACTTAAGAAGCGCCAAGTGAGCGCTCCGGTTCGGGTCGTATTCCAATCGTTCCACTACCGCAGGAATACCGTCTTTCTTTCGCTTGAAATCGACGATCCGGTAGTGCTGCTTGTGACCACCACCTTGGTGACGTACCGAGATACGGCCCGCATTATTGCGTCCACCATGGCGCGTCTGCTTCTCAAGCAAGGGCTGGTAGGGCTCACCCTTATAGAGATCGGGTGAGACCACCCTGACGACGAAACGTCTCCCGGCGGAGGTCGGTTTGGACTTGACGATTGGCATCTTCTTCTATCCGCTTGGTCCGGCCGGGCTAAGCGCCGCCGCCGAAGTCGATGTTGTGGCCCGGTTTCAGACGGACGTACGCCTTGCGCCAATCTTGACGCCGACCAAGCCGTTTTCCGAGACGCTTCACTTTACCTTTGACGTTCAGTACCTGGACACCAGCTACTTCGACCTCGAACAGCAGTTCGACGGCGCGTCCGATCTCACGCTTATTGGCATCGCCGACAACGCGGAAGGCATACTGCCCGGCAAGTTCACCCATCATGGTACTCTTTTCCGAGACCAAGGGCCCCAGCAAGACTTTCATGAGCCGCTCTTTATTCATCCCCGCGTGGTTGATCCCAGGGTTCATAGCAAACGCTCCTCCAGCTTCCTGACGGCACCTTCGGTAGCCACCACGTTCTCAAAGGCAATCAGGCTCACCGGATCAACTTCCTGGGCAGACATCACATCCACGCCCAATAAGTTACGCGCGGCAAGATAGAGATTCTCGTCTAGCCCATCGGTGAGAATAAGACAGTCGCTCACTCCAAGAATCTTGAGTTGCTCAATGAGTTCCTTGGTCTTTGGTGCATTGACGCGCAACTCTGAGACAATCAGCAGACGCCCGGCGCGCGCAAGATCCGACAGGATCGAACACACCGCGCCACGATACATTTTGCGGTTCACTTTTTGGGAATAATCCCGCGGGCGAGCCGCGAAGGTTACCCCACCCCCGCGCCAAAGCGGACCCCGCGTCGTACCAGCACGAGCCCGACCAGTACCCTTTTGCCGCCAAGGCTTTTGACCGCCGCCGGACACTTCGGCGCGGGTCTTTTGCGCCTTTGTACCGGACCGCGCGCCCGCCAGATACGCGGTAACGACTTGATGAATCAACCCTGGCTTCAGTTCGGCGCCGAAAACGGCATCCGAGACCTGAACGCTGCCATTACCGGAGGCGTTTCGTATCGCGAGATCCATGATCATTGGCCCTTGTTCTTGCACTTCACGGACGGAACGACGATCAGACGCCCGCCCGTAGGACCGGGCACACCGCCGCGGACCAACAAAAGGTTACGCTCTGCATCTACCTGCACAACGACCAGACTCTGTTGACAGCGGTTGGCGGCGCCAAGATGACCCGCCATGCGCTTACCCTTCCAAACCCTGCCCGGACTTTGATTCTGCCCGATCGAACCAGGGGCGCGATGCGACACGGAGTTACCATGAGTCGCGTCTTGCGTGCGGAAATGGTGGCGACGAACACCGCCAGCAAAACCCCGCCCCTTCGTTACGCCACGCACGTCAACTTGCTGGCCGGGTGCGAAGATTCCGACTGAAATTTCGTCACCAACGTTGATTTCCGCGCCCTCGGTCTCTTCGAGGCGAAACTCGCCCAAGCACTCACCAGCCTCGACACCGGCCTTGGCGTAATGCCCAGCCGTCGGCTTGTTGACGCGCGATGCTTTGCGGGTGCCAAAGGCTACCTGCACGGCGCGATATCCGTCTGTTTCCGCACTCTTGACTTGGCTCACCCGGTTTGGCGGGACCTCAATCACCGTTACCGGAATGGACTCTCCACCCTCGGCAAAGATACGGGTCATGCCGGCCTTGCGCCCGATAACTCCGATCGCCATCGTTCCGCCCTCAGCTCAGCTTAATCTGGACGTCGACGCCCGCCGCCAGATCCAATTTCATCAGAGCGTCGACAGTCTTGTCGGTAGGATCGACAATGTCCATCAAACGCTTATGTGTACGCAGTTCGTATTGGTCCCGCGCGTCCTTGTTTACGTGTGGGGAGACCAGAATCGTCCAGCGTTCTTTCTTTGAAGGCAGGGGCACGGGACCACGAACTTGAGCGCCGGTGCGCTTGGCGGTATCGACAATCTCACGCGCCGACTGATCGATCAGTCGATGATCGAAAGCCTTCAGGCGAATACGGATTCTTTGATTATTCATCAAACTACTCGATGATCTTCGCAACCACACCGGCGCCGACGGTCCGACCGCCCTCGCGGATGGCGAAGCGCAATCCGTCTTCCATGGCGATCGGGGCGATCAGCTTGATCACCATCTTCACGTTGTCCCCCGGCATCACCATCTCGATGCCTTCGGGCAGGGTACAGGCCCCCGTCACATCCGTGGTCCGGAAGTAGAACTGCGGACGGTAGCCGTTGAAGAACGGCGTGTGACGCCCGCCTTCTTCCTTCGACAACACGTACACCTCAGCCTCAAAATGCGTGTGCGGATTGATGCTCTTGGGCTTGGCCAACACCTGACCACGCTCGACGTCTTCGCGCTTGGTCCCGCGCAGCAGCACCCCGATGTTGTCGCCAGCCTGCCCTTGATCCAGCAGCTTGCGGAACATCTCCACACCGGTGCAGATGGTCTTGACGGTGTCGTGAATGCCGACGATCTCCACCTCTTCTCCCACCTTGACGATCCCGCGCTCCACCCGGCCGGTCACCACCGTGCCGCGCCCGGAGATGGAAAACACGTCTTCGATCGGCATCAGGAAGGGGCCGTCGATGGCCCGCACCGGCTCCGGAATGTAGCTGTCCAGCGCCTCCATCAGCTTGTCGATGGACTGGGTCCCGAGTTCACCGGCGTCGCCTTCCATCGCCAATTTGGCCGAGCCGATGACGATCGGGGTGTCGTCGCCGGGGAAGTCGTACTTGGAGAGCAGCTCGCGCACCTCCAACTCCACCAACTCGAGCAACTCCGCATCGTCGACCATGTCCGCCTTGTTCATGTAGACGACGATGTACGGCACGCCCACCTGACGCGACAGCAGGATGTGCTCCCGCGTCTGCGGCATCGGGCCGTCGGCCGCCGACACCACCAGAATGGCGCCGTCCATCTGCGCCGCTCCCGTGATCATGTTCTTCACATAGTCCGCGTGTCCGGGGCAGTCCACGTGCGCATAGTGCCGTTTGGTGCTCTCGTACTCGACGTGCGCCGTCGCAATGGTGATGCCGCGCTCGCGCTCTTCGGGGGCGTTGTCAATCTGGTCGTAGGCCCGCGCCTCACCACCAAATTTCTTCGCCTGATGCATGGTGATCGCCGCCGTCAGCGTGGTCTTGCCATGGTCCACGTGCCCAATGGTGCCCACGTTTACATGGGGCTTGCTGCGCTTAAATTTTTCTTTAGACATCGCGCTCTTCCCGTATCAATCGTTACTGTTTCTTAGCGACCGCTTCAGCAATGCTGGCGGGCACTTCGCTGTACTTGGCGAATTCCATGCTGTAAGTCGCCCGGCCCTGAGTGGCTGAGCGAAGGTCCGTCGCATAACCGAACATTTGCGCTAACGGAACCTCGGCACGAATGATCTTACCGGAGGGCGAGTCTTCCATACCCTGAATCATGCCGCGACGGCTATTGAGATCTCCCATGACATCACCCATGTTCTCCTCGGGCGTCACCACTTCCACCTTCATAATCGGCTCCAACAGCATCGGTTTGGCTTTGCTGCAGCCTTCTTTGAATGCCATGGAACCGGCGATCTTGAAAGCCATTTCGCTCGAGTCGACCTCATGGTACGAGCCGTCATAGAGAGTCACTTTGATATCCACCACCGGGAATCCAGCCAGCACGCCGTTACGCATGGCTTCCTGGATACCTTTATCGACGGCCGGAATATATTCCTTCGGAACGACGCCACCGACGATGCCGTTGACGAACTCGTATCCTTTGCCCGCCTCTTGCGGTTCAAGCCGGATGTAGACATGGCCGTATTGACCACGCCCCCCGGTCTGCCGGGCGAACTTCGTCTCTTGCTGCACTTTGTTGCGAATCGTCTCGCGGTAACTGACCTGCGGAGCGCCAACGTTGGCCTCGACCTTGAACTCACGACGCATCCGATCGACGATGATCTCCAAGTGCAGCTCACCCATACCCGAGATAATGGTCTGACCGGACTCCTCGTCGGTACGGACGCGGAACGACGGGTCTTCCTGTGCCAGCTTTTGCAGGGCGAGGCCCATTTTCTCTTGGTCGCTCTTGGTCTTTGGCTCGACGGCTACGGAGATCACCGGCTCCGGAAACTCCATGCGCTCCAAAGTAATGACTTTATTCAGATCACACAGGGTATCACCGGTCGTGACGTCCTTTAAGCCGACTGCCGCGGCGATATCGCCGGCATGGACTTCCCTGATCTCCAACCGGTCGTTGGCATGCATCTGGAGGATACGGCCGATGCGCTCTTTACGGCTCTTGACCGGATTGTAAACGCTATCGCCGGAGTTCAGCACGCCGGAGTAGACCCGGAAGAACGTCAGGGTTCCGACAAAGGGGTCGGTCGCGATCTTGAAAGCGAGCGCTGCAAATGGCGCATCGTCCGACGCTGGACGTTCGCCCAGACTCTCGTCCTTATCGTCCAGGATACCCGTGATCGCCGGCACATCCACCGGGGACGGCATGTAATCCAGAACACCATCGAGCATGGCCTGCACGCCCTTGTTCTTGAACGCGGAGCCGCACAACATTGGCGTGATTTCGCTCTTGAGCGTCCGCGCGCGAATGCCTGCTTTGATCTCATCCTCCGTCAAGGCGATCCCTTCAAGGTACTTCTCCATGTACTCCTCGTTAGCCTCGGCGGCGGCCTCGACCATCTTTTCACGCCACTCCTGGCACTCCTCAAGCATTTCCGCAGGGACCTCGCCATACTCAAAGGTCATACCTTTGGACGCCTCGTCCCAGATGATGGCTTTCATCTTGACCAGATCTACAACGCCCTTGAAGTGCTCTTCCGCCCCGATCGGCAACTGAAGCGGGACCGGCGTGGCCCCGAGGCGATCTTTCAACTGCTGGACGACGCGCAGGAAATTGGCTCCCATGCGATCCATCTTGTTCACAAAACCGAGACGCGGCACGCCGTACTTGTTCGCCTGACGCCACACGGTCTCCGACTGCGGTTCGACTCCGCCGACGGCGCAGAACAGCGCGCAGGCACCATCGAGCACGCGCAACGACCGCTCCACCTCAATCGTGAAGTCGACGTGTCCGGGCGTATCGATGATATTGATGCGATGCTCAGGCCGGGTCAAATCCATACCCTTCCAGAAGCAGGTCGTCGCCGCGGAGGTGATCGTGATGCCACGCTCCTGCTCCTGCTCCATCCAGTCCATAGTGGCAGCGCCGTCATGCACTTCACCGATCTTGTGCGACACGCCGGTATAATAAAGGACGCGCTCGGTCGTCGTGGTCTTGCCGGCGTCGATGTGCGCCATGATACCAATGTTGCGATAGCGCTCGATGGGGGTGCTGCGTGCCACGACTGATTCCGTCCTGCAAGTTGATGGTGCCGGCTGACGCCGTTACCAGCGGTAATGAGAGAAGGCTTTGTTGGCCTCTGCCATACGATGAGTGTCTTCTTTCTTCTTGACGGCGGAACCGCGTGAGTCGGCCGCATCCATCAGTTCGCCGGCCAGACGCAGGGCCATTGATTTTTCAGAGCGCTTACGCGCCGCATCAATCAGCCAGCGCATCGCAAGCGAGTTACGCCGCGTCGGACGTACTTCGACCGGCACCTGATAAGTGGCACCACCGACCCGCCGGGACTTGACCTCGACGACCGGACGCACGTTTTCCATAGCCTGCTCAAGGAAGCCGATCGGCTCTCCGCCTTTCTTCAAGGCCACCTGATCCAGCGCAACGTAAATAATCCGTTCGGCGACCGCTTTCTTCCCGTCTTCCATCAGCATGTTGATGAACTTTGTCAACAACTCGCTGCCGTGCTTAGGGTCTGGCAGGATCTGGCGTCGTGCAGCTACGCGTCTTCTGGGCATCTCTCAGGCTCCGACTCTCTGACTAGGGGCTTGCGCCACTCTTTCACACTGGACCCACCCAGGGTCTATTTCCTGGCTATGAGCGGCACAACCGGGCATTATTTCTTCGGACGCTTAGCGCCGTACTTGGATCGCCCTTGGCGACGTTTCTCAACGCCGGAGGTATCCAGGGTGCCCCGCACGGTGTGATAACGCACGCCAGGCAAATCCTTGACACGGCCGCCGCGAATGAGCACAACCGAATGCTCTTGAAGGTTGTGCCCCTCTCCGCCGATATAGGACGCGACTTCAAAGCCGTTCGTCAGCCGTACGCGCGCGACCTTTCGCAGCGCCGAGTTCGGCTTCTTCGGTGTCGTTGTGTAAACACGCGTGCAGACGCCACGGCGCTGAGGACACGCCTCTAAAGCAGGCACATTGCTCTTCACAACGTTGCGCCGGCGGGGCTTCCGCACGAGTTGGTTAATCGTTGCCATTCAGTCGGTCTCCAGCGGCGCCCTCGCGCCTGTCTCAATACAGCAAATCGAATGCGACAACATCCTATCAGCCGACCGAAACAGTCAGCGGACGGCGACCCCGCGTGGGGAGGATTCGAGTGCTTCGGGGACCGGACGTCGGTCCGGGCCAAGCTCCGGAATCGGTACCGGATGGTGAAATAGTCAGGCCGGCATGTAAGCCGGCCAGCTAAGACCGCGCAGTATAGGGACATGTCCGGGACGTGTCAAACAAGTTATCGGCTGTTGGACCCGCGCACCCCAAACATGGTTAAGACCGGAAGGATTGCCATCCCTGGCGCCATCCAGCCATCGCTCTGCCGGAATCGTCCGGGCCGCGGGGCAGCGCCGCCGCGCTCCGCTCCTACTCCGCCTCGGAGGTATTGAGCGCCTTCTTCAGCGCCTCCTCCAGTTCCTCGGTATCCATCCCGACCTTGCCGGACGCACGATCGTCCTCCAGCCGCTGACGTTTGCGCTCCTTATGATAAGCAAGCCCCGTCCCGGCGGGGATCAGACGCCCGACGATCACGTTCTCCTTTAGGCCGGTTAAACGATCCGTAGACCCACGCACCGCGGCCTCGGTCAGCACGCGAGTCGTCTCCTGGAAGGATGCCGCCGAGATAAATGACTCGGTCGCCAGCGAGGCCTTGGTGATGCCCAGCAACAGCGGCTCGAACAGGGCCGGCTGCTTTCCCTCGGCAATGACGCGCGCATTTTCGTCCATCAGCGTGGTGTGCTCCACCTGCTCACCGCGCAGCAATCGGGTATCCCCAGTGGAGATGACCTCCACTTTGCGCAACATCTGACGACAGATCACCTCGATATGCTTGTCGTTGATCTTCACGCCCTGCAGGCGGTAGACGTCCTGAATCTCCTTGACCAGATACTCGGCCAAAGCGGTCACGCCCTTGAGGCGCAGGATGTCGTGGGAGGCCAGTTCACCATCGGCGATCACCTCGCCACGTTCCACCCGCTCGCCCTCGAAAACATTGACATGCCGCCACTTCGGGATCAGTTCTTCCACTGTTTCACCATCATCCTTGTTGATGATCAGCCGTTGCTTGCCCTTGGTGTCCTTGCCGAAGGCGATGGTACCGCTGGCCTCAGCCAGCAGCGCCTGCTCCTTGGGCTTGCGCGCCTCGAACAGGTCGGCCACCCGCGGCAAACCACCGGTGATGTCGCGTGTCTTGCTGGACTCTTGCGGGATGCGCGCCAAGATGTCGCCGACACCCACTTGGGCCGCATCCTCCACGCTCACGATCGCTCCGGCGGTCAGGAAGTAGCGTGCCGGCAGGTCCGTGCCGGCGATGTTGAGTTCCTTGCCGTCGGCATCCAGCAGCTTGATCATTGGCCGCAGGTCTTTGCCCGTGGATGGCCGCTGATTGGGCGGGATGACGACCCGCGAGGTCAAACCCGTGACCTCGTCCACCTGGCCCTGCACGGTCACCCCTTCGATGAAGTCCTCGAAGGCCAGCTTACCGGCCACCTCGGTCACCACCGGGTGCGTATGCGGGTCCCAGTTGGCGACAACATCGCCGCCTTTGACCGCATCACCATCACCAACCCGCAGGGTGGCCCCATAGGGAACCTTATAGCGTTCTTTTTCCAGGCCCTTGTCGTCGACCACCGTCAACTCGCCGGAGCGTGACACCGCCACCAGGTTACCGGAATGGTGCACCACGGTCTTGATGTTATGCAGCCGCACCGAGCCGCCGTTCTTGATCTCGATACTGCTGATGGCTGCTGCCCGCGACGCGGCGCCGCCGATATGGAAGGTACGCATGGTGAGCTGAGTACCCGGCTCGCCGATCGACTGAGCCGCGATGACGCCCACCGCCTCGCCCATGTTCACCCGGTGGCCGCGCGCCAGGTCGCGGCCATAACACTGAGCGCAGACACCGATCCGCGAGTCACAGGTAATGGGCGAGCGTACGCGTAATTGGTCGATACCGGCGACCTCAAAGCGCTCCACGATGGACTCATCGAGCATGGTGCCGGCGGCGCAGATCAATTCATCGCTGCCCGGCCGGTAAACGTCGGTCGCGGCCACCCGGCCGAGGATGCGCTCGCGCAGGGGCTCGACCACGTCGCCACCCTCGATGATGGGCGACATCAACAGGCCTCGCTCGGTCCCGCAATCCACCTCGAGCACCACCATGTCTTGGGCCACGTCGACGAGACGCCGGGTCAGGTAGCCCGAGTTCGCCGTCTTGAGCGCCGTATCCGCGAGACCCTTGCGGGCGCCATGGGTAGAGATGAAGTACTGGATGACATTCAGGCCCTCGCGAAAGTTCGCGGTAATCGGCGTCTCGATGATGGAACCGTCCGGCTTGGCCATCAGACCGCGCATCCCCGCCAACTGACGGATCTGGGCGGCGGAACCACGGGCGCCGGAATCCGCCATCATATAGATGGAGTTGAACGAGTCCTGCTGCACCGGATTGCCGTTACGATCCGGCACGGTTTGCTTGCCGAGCTTTGACATCATGGACTTAGCTACCTGATCGTTGGTGTGCGACCAGATGTCGATGACCTTGTTGTAACGCTCGCCGTTGGTGACCAGACCGGAGGCATACTGCTCCTCGATCTCTTTGACCTGTTTTTCCGCATCCGCCAGGATCCCGGCTTTCTCCTCTGGAACCGCCATGTCATCCAGACCGATCGAGACCCCGGAACGGGTGGCCATGCGGAACCCCAGGTACATGATCTGGTCGGCGAAGACGACCGTCTCCTTGAGGCCAAGCTGGCGGTAACAGGTGTTGATGAGCCGGGAGATGGCTTTCTTACCGAGCGCCCGATCGACCAGATCGAACGGCAACCCGTCAGGCACGATGGCAAACACCAGGGCGCGGCCGAGCGTGGTGTCTTTGATGCTCACCAGCTCGCGCATGACCGCGTCTTCACCCTTGATCACTTCACGAATTCGCACCTTGCAGCGGGCATGCAGATCCGCATGACCCGTTTCATAGGCGCGCCGCGCTTCGTCGATGTCGGTGAAAGCGCTCCCCTCGCCCTTGGCGTTGACCCGCTCGCGGGTCATGTAATAGAGCCCGAGCACCACGTCTTGGGAGGGCACGATGATGGGCTCACCATTGGCCGGCGAGAGAATATTGTTGCTCGCCATCATGAGGGCACGCGCCTCGATCTGCGCCTCCAGCGACAGCGGCACATGCACGGCCATCTGGTCACCGTCGAAGTCCGCATTGAATGCGGTACAGACCAGGGGGTGAAGCTGAATCGCCTTACCCTCGATCAGCACCGGCTCGAACGCCTGAATGCCCAGTCGGTGCAGCGTCGGCGCCCGATTGAGCATCACCGGATGCTCCCGAATCACCTCTTCCAGAATGTCCCAGACCTCCGGTGTACCACGCTCCACCATCTTCTTGGCCGCCTTGATGGTGGCCGCCTGGCCGCGCAGTTGCAGCTTGCTGAAGATGAAGGGCTTGAACAGCTCCAATGCCATCCGCTTGGGCAACCCGCACTGATGAAGCCGCAGGGTCGGTCCCACCACGATGACCGACCGTCCCGAATAGTCCACGCGTTTGCCGAGCAGGTTCTGCCGGAAGCGGCCTTGCTTACCCTTGATCATGTCCGCCAGCGACTTCAGCGGACGCTTGTTGGTGCCGGTGATGGCACGACCCCGGCGACCGTTATCCAGCAGTGCATCGACCGCTTCCTGCAGCATGCGCTTTTCGTTGCGCACGATAATGTCCGGCGCGACCAGGTCCAATAGCCGCTTCAACCGGTTATTGCGGTTGATCACGCGACGGTAGAGGTCATTCAGGTCGGAGGTCGCGAACCGGCCGCCATCGAGCGGCACCAGGGGACGCAATTCCGGCGGCAGCACCGGCAGCACGGTCAGGATCATCCACTCCGGACGATTGCCGGACTCGATCAGTGACTCCATCAGCTTGAGTCGCTTGGAGAGCTTCTTGATCTTGGTCTCGGAGTTCGTGCTCTCGATCTCCTCACGCATCCGCCGGACCTCGACCTGGAGGTCGATGGTACGCAGGAGTTCATAGACCGCCTCAGCCCCCATCCGCGCATCGAATTCGTCGCCGTTCGCCTCCAGCGCCTCGAGATACTGCTCGTCGGTCAGCAACTGACCGCGCTCAAGATCGACCACCATGCTCGGATCGATGACAACGAAGGACTCGAAGTAGAGCACCCGCTCGATATCGCGCAGCGTCATGTCGAGCAGCAGCCCGATCCGCGACGGCAAGGACTTGAGAAACCAGATGTGCGCCACCGGACTCGCCAGATCGATGTGGCCCATGCGCTCACGCCGCACCTTGGCCAGGGTGACTTCAACACCACACTTCTCGCAGACCACGCCGCGGTGCTTGAGGCGCTTGTACTTGCCGCAGACGCACTCGTAGTCGCTGATCGGGCCAAAGATCTTGGCGCAAAAGAGCCCATCGCGCTCCGGTTTGAAGGTCCGGTAGTTGATGGTTTCCGGTTTTTTCACCTCACCATAGGACCAGGAGCGAATCATGTCGGGTGAAGCCAGCCCGATCTTGATCGCATCGAACTCCAGGGCCTGACCCTGCTGCTTGATAATCTTGAGGAGGTCTTTCAATTCAAATCTCCTACGCGAGTTGCGAGGTGCGAGTTGCGAGGGCCGAGATTCGAGGTTCGAGGCAGGGCGCCGGGGATCGCGTGTTTCCTCGGCGCGCTGCCTTGCTGCTCGCGACTCACCTCTAATCCTGTTCGAGCTCGATGTTGATCGCCAAGGAGCGAATTTCCTTGACCAACACGTTGAAGGACTCGGGCATGCCGGCCTCCATACGATGGTCGCCATCGACAATGTTCTTGTACATCTTGGTGCGGCCGTTAACGTCGTCCGACTTCACCGTGAGCATCTCTTGCAGGGTGTAGCCGGCGCCGTAGGCTTCCAGCGCCCAGACCTCCATCTCGCCGAAACGCTGGCCGCCGAACTGCGCCTTACCGCCCAGCGGCTGCTGTGTCACCAGGCTGTAGGGACCGGTGGAACGGGCATGCATCTTGTCGTCCACCAAATGGTTGAGCTTGAGCATGTACATGTAACCCACCGTCACCGGGCGCTCGAAGCGGTCCCCCGTGCGTCCGTCGAACAGCAGAGTCTGGCCGACCGGAATCCCCTGGGCACTGTTGTCGCGTTCCGCCAACTTGAGCATGGCGCGAATCTCATCCTCGGTGGCACCGTCGAAGACCGGGGTGGCCAGCGGCACACCCTTGACCAGATTGCGCGCCAATTCGAGAATCTCATCGTCAGAGAAACTCTGCAGGTCCTCTTGTTTGCCGCTGCTGTTGTAGACTTTGTCCAGGAAGTCACGCAGTTCCGCAACCGCGGTTTGGGAGCGCAGCAAGCGGCCGATCTTGACCCCGAGCCCATTGGCTGCCCAGCCCAGGTGAGTCTCCAACACCTGTCCGACGTTCATGCGCGAGGGCACGCCCAGCGGGTTCAAAACGATATCGACCGGCTCGCCATCCGCGGAGAACGGCATGTCCTCCACCGGGACAACCTTCGAGATGACGCCCTTGTTGCCGTGACGGCCAGCCATTTTGTCGCCGGGCTGGATGCGCCGCTTCACTGCCACATAGACCTTGACCATCTTGAGCACGCCGGGAGCCAAGTCATCGCCGCTCGCGATCTTGCGCTTCTTGACCTCATAGCGGTCGCGGAACTCCTCACGCTGCTGTTTGATCTGGTTGGCGACGGCTTCGAGTTGGAGGGCCACCTCCTCGCCGTGCATCCGGATCTCGAACCAGCGGTCACGCTGTCCCTTCTCCGCGATTTCCTGGAGATAGGCCTTGGTGATCTTGGCCCCCGGCTTGAGTGAGCCCGGCCCGCCATCGGCGACCTTACCCACCAACATCCGCTCGACGCGCTGGAAGGTGTCGTTCTCCATGATGCGCTGCTGGTCCGCGAAGTCCTTGCGCACCCGGTCCATTTCCTGTTCCTGGATCTGCTGGGCGCGCTTGTCGCGATCCACGCCATCGCGGGTGAACACCTGGACATCCACCACGGTGCCGGTCATCCCGGAGGGCAGACGCAGCGAGGTGTCCTTCACATCCGAGGCTTTCTCACCGAAGATCGCACGCAGCAACTTTTCTTCGGGAGTCAGTTGGGTTTCGCCTTTCGGGGTCACCTTGCCGACCAGGATGTCGCCGTCGCGCACCTCGGCGCCGACATAGACGATCCCCGACTCATCGAGTTTGGAGAGCGCCGACTCGCCCACATTGGGAATGTCGCTGGTGATCTCCTCAGGCCCCAGCTTGGTATCGCGAGCAAGGCAAGACAGCTCTTCGATATGAATACTGGTAAAGCGGTCCTCTTGGACGACCCGCTCCGAGATCAGGATCGAGTCCTCGAAGTTGTAACCATTCCAGGGCATGAAGGCGACGCGCAGGTTTTGCCCCAGCGCCAATTCACCCATGTCGGTGGAGGGGCCATCGGCCAGCACATCATCCTTGGCGACGACATCGCCCGGCTTCACCAAGGGACGCTGATTGATGCAGGTATTCTGGTTGGAACGGGTGTACTTGGTCAGCGTGTAAATATCCACGCCCGGCACCCCCGGTTCAGCCTCCTCGTCATTGACCCGCACCACGATGCGCGCGGCATCCACCGACTCGATGGCGCCGCCGCGGCGCGCCCGCACCACCACGCCCGAGTCCTTGGCCACCGCCCGCTCCATGCCGGTCCCCACCAATGGCTTCTCGGCACGCAGGGTCGGCACCGCCTGCCGCTGCATGTTGGAACCCATGAGGGCGCGGTTGGCGTCGTCGTGCTCCAGGAAGGGAATCAGCGACGCCGCCACCGAGACGATCTGGCGCGGCGACACGTCCATGTACTGGACTTCCTCCGGCGCCTTCATCGTGAACTCGTTCTGATAACGGCAGGACACCAGGGCGTCGGTCAGCAGCCCGTCCTCGGCCAGCGTGGCGTTGGCCTGGGCGATGACGAAGTTGCCTTCCTCGATGGCCGACAGATAATCGATCTCCATGCCCGCCCGACCGCCTTCAACCTTGCGGTAAGGCGTTTCCAGGAAGCCATAGCGGTTCGTCCGGGCGTAGACTGCCAGCGAGTTGATCAGACCGATATTCGGCCCTTCCGGCGTCTCGATCGGACACACGCGGCCATAGTGCGTCGGGTGAACGTCGCGGACCTCAAAACCGGCCCGCTCCCGCGCCAGACCGCCGGGGCCGAGCGCCGAGACGCGCCGCTTGTGCGTGACCTCGGACAGCGGGTTGTTCTGGTCCATGAACTGCGACAGTTGACTGGAGCCGAAGAACTCTTTGATCGCGGCGGAGACCGGCTTGGCGTTGATCAACTCCTGCGGCATCAACCCCTCGGACTCGGCCAGGGACAGGCGCTCCTTGACCGCCCGTTCCACCCGCACCAGACCGACGCGAAACTGGTTCTCCGCCATCTCGCCGACACAGCGGATGCGGCGGTTGCCCAAGTGGTCGATATCGTCGACCGTACCGCGGCCATTGCGTAACTCCACCAGCACCTTGAGCGCGTCGATGATGTCCGAGGCCGTGCCGTGCTCGGCGTACAGCGCCTGGGAGGACGCATCGGTACGGCCGCTGAAGTAGCGTCCGTCATAGATCACGCCCGGACCCACTTCCGGCTCACGGCCCAGGCGGCGGTTGAACTTCATGCGGCCGACGGCCGAGAGGTCATACCGATCCGAGGTAAAGAAGAGGTTATGGAACAGATTTTGGGCCGCATCCTTGGTGGGCGGCTCGCCCGGCCGCATCATGCGGTAGATTTCCACCTGCGCTTCCAGATCGGTCGTGGTCGGGTCGATACGCAGGGTCTCGGAGATGTAAGGCCCCTGATCCAGATCGTTGACGAACAGGGTCTCGACATGATCAATGCCCTTGCCGACCAGGAGCGTGATCAACTCACGGGTCAGCGCCGTGTTGGCCTCGGCGATCACCTCACCGGTCGCCTTGTCCACCTGGACGCGCGCCAGGATACGCCCGATCAGGAAGTCGGACGGGACCTCCAACCGCTCGACCCCGGCCTTCTGGAGTTCGCGGATGTGCCGGGCGGTGACCCGTCGGCCGGCTTCGACGATGACTTGATCGCCGATCTTCACATCAAACCCGACCGTCTCGCCACGCAGCCGTTCCGGAACCAGGTCCAGGGAGACGTCGTCGCCGACGAAGCGAAAGGTGTCGGTCGCGAAAAAGCGCTCCAGAATGTCCTCGACCCCATAACCCAGGGCGCGCAGCAGAATGGTCGCCGGCAACTTGCGGCGCCGGTCGATACGCACGAAGACGTTGTCCTTGGGATCGAACTCGAAGTCCAACCAGGAGCCGCGGTAAGGGATGACGCGGGCGGAGAAGAGCAGCTTACCGGACGAGTGGGTCTTGCCCTTATCATGGTCGAAAAAGACACCGGGCGAGCGGTGAAGCTGCGAGACGATAACCCGCTCGGTCCCGTTGACGATGAAGGTGCCGGTCTCGGTCATGAGCGGCAACTCGCCCATATAGACCTCCTGCTCCTTGATGTCTTTCACCACCTTCGAGCCGGACGGGGCCTCCTTGTCGTAGATCACGAGGCGCAGCAGAACACGCAACGGCGCCGCAAAGGTCGCGCCGCGCAGATGACACTCGCGCACGTCGAAGGGCGGCTCGCCGAGCCGATAGCTGACATACTCAAGCACCGCGTACCCAGAGTAGCTCTCGATGGGAAACACGGACTTGAAGGCTGCGTGCAGGCCCATGTCGGCCCGTCGTTTCGGCGCCGCCTCGGCCTGCAGGAATTCGCGATAAGACTCGATCTGAGTGGCCAGGAGGAAGGGCACGTCCAGGATCGTCGGACGTTTGCCGAAGTCTTTACGGATGCGCTTTTTTTCGGTAAACGAATAAGCCATTATGCCTTCCCTCGAGATCGTACTTGGGACCCGGATGGGACCCGAAATCAGGACCACTAAAGGTTCGCGATGGCGCCCGCCGGACGAAGCGACGCCGCCGCGTTCGCCCGGTCGCCCGCCGCTTGCGCGCGGACGACGACCCTCAACCAAACGGCAAAAGGCCGGCGGCTCGTCGCCGCCAGCCTATGGGTCCCGTGAAACTTGGTCGCGACGCAAAGCGCCGTTACTTGATTTCGACGGTTGCGCCAGCCTCTTCCAGCTCCTTCTTCGCTGCCTCGGCCTCGGCCTTGGAGACCGCTTCCTTCACGGTGGTCGGCGCCCCTTCGACCGCGTCCTTCGCTTCCTTGAGGCCCAGACCGGTCAGGGCACGTACTGCCTTGATCACGCCGACCTTATTGGCACCGAAGGAGGCCAGGATCACATTGAACTCGGTCTGTTCCTCGACCGGGGCGACCTCGGCCACGGCTGCCGCCGGCCCTGCAACCATCGCGGCGGCAGCGGTCACACCGAACTTGTCTTCCATCGCCTTGATCAGATCAACCACCTCGAGGACCGTCATATTACCGATCGCGTCGAGGATCTCTTCTTTCGAAACGGCCATTGCCTGTCTCCTGAATCAAACTGCTGTAATACGAGGCGTGCGGACTACGCCGCCTCTTTGGCATCGCGAATTGCGGCGAGGGTGCGGACCAACTTGCCCGGGACCTCGTTGATGGTCGCTGCAAGCTTTTGGACCGGGGCCTTCATGAGGGCGAGCAACTGGCTGAGCGCCTGGTCGCGAGTCGGCATCTTAGCGAGATCACCGAGTTTCGCGGGAGCGAGCAACTTGCCGCCGACGGCCACCATGCACACCTGGAACTTGTCGTGCTCCTTGGCGAAGGCCTGCGCGACACGCGCGACCGCACCGGGGTCTTCTTGCGCGAAGGCCAGGATCAAAGGCCCTTTCAGCCCATCCTGCATACACGCAAAATCGGTGTCGGCGAGCGCACGACGCGCCAGGGTATTCTTGACCACCCGGACATAGACCCCGGCCTTGCGTGCTTCCACACGCAACTTCGTGATCTGACCAACGGTCAAGCCCCGGTACTCAGCCCCGACGGCTGAGAAAGCACTCCGAGCGACTTCCGCAACTTCGGCGACGATCGCTTCTTTTTGCGCAAGATTTAGCGCCACTTTCGTCACCTCTGGTCTAACATTGACCCGACCTGAGCCGGGTGGTGCAGTTGCTCACCGATCCATCGGCAAACACCGGCACCATCCTGTGCACCTTCATCAGCAATCTGATTCTGGAGCACCGTCTGCGCAGGCGCCTGGGGCGATTAAGTCACAGCGACGAGATCCTTATTGGCTGCTGTGCCACCTGCGGTCTTTGACGGTCCCCGACCGAATCGGGGCCCCAAAGCACTGGCCCAAGGCACCTGAATCAGCGACTGCATGAATCGCAGGACCGACGCCTCAGGGCCTTAGGCGATTTCCGTCAAATTCGGTAACCGCGTAGAACGATGATCTTCGACTTACAGGGTCAGCGCCTGATGGTCGACCGCCAACCCTGGCCCCATGGTCGTGGAAACCGTTACCTTGCGCATGTAAATGCCCTTGGAGGTGCTCGGCTTCGCCTTCATGAGGTTCGCCAGCAAGGCCTGCAGGTTCTCCCGCAGTTTCGCCGGCTCAAAGTCCACTCGACCCAGCGGGCAGTGGATGATGCCCGCCTTATCGGTGCGATAGCGTACCTGTCCCGCCTTGGCATTGCGTACCGCCTCGGCCACATCGGCGGTAACGGTGCCAACCTTCGGGTTAGGCATCAAACCGCGGGGACCCAAAATTTTTCCGAGTTGACCAACCACCCGCATCGCGTCCGGCGAGGCGATCACCACATCGAAGTCCATCTTTCCGGCCTTGATGTCGTCTGCCAAGTCCTCGAATCCGACACGGTCGGCACCGGCTGCGGTGGCCGCATCGGCATTCGGACCCTGAGCAAACACCGCAACACGCACGGTCTTGCCAATCCCATGCGGGAGGACGGTCGAGCCGCGAACCACCTGATCGGACTTACGTGGATCCACGCCCAAGTTCACCGCCACATCGACGCTCTCGACGAACTTAATTCGGGAGACTTCCTTCAGCAGGCCGAAGGCCTCTTCGGCGGGATAGAGCTTGCCCTGCTCGATCCGCTCACGGATCGCCTGTTGACGCTTGCTCGGCTTAGCCATGACTAGACCACCCCTTCCACTTCAAGACCCATGGACCGGGCACTGCCCGCAATCGTTCGTACCGCCGCATCCAGATCGGCGGCAGTCAAATCGGGCATCTTCGCGTTCGCAATCTGTTCGAGTTGCTCGCGAGTCACCTTGCCAACCTTATTGGTTTGCGGTATCGCACTACCCTTTTGCACGCCTGCCGCTTTTTTCAGCAGGATTGAGGCGGGCGGGGTCTTGGTGATGAATGTGAAGCTGCGATCCGAATAGACGGTGATCACCACCGGAATCGGCATGCCCTGCTCCAATTCCTGGGTGCGGGCATTGAACGTCTTACAGAACTCCATGATATTGACGCCATGCTGACCCAACGCCGGCCCGACGGGCGGGCTGGGGTTGGCAATCCCCGCCTTGACTTGCAGCTTGATATAGGCGTTTATCTTCTTCGCCATGATTTCTCTCCTGTGGGTGCAAACGCCAGGGGTGGATACCCAGGCTCCCCGTGTTGGGTCCCTGTTTGGGACAAAACGCTATTGAGCAGTCTTCGGTCGTCGCGCGCAGTAGATGAGGACGATCCGCGGTCGCCATGGAACCCGCCTTGGCGGATTCGCAGGACTTTTATATCAACCCTTCTCCACTTGAGAGAACTCCAGATCGACCGGCGTCGAACGGCCAAAGATCAAGACTGAAACTTTCACCCGATTCTTGTCGTAGTCGACTTCTTCGACGACGCCATTGAAATCAGTGAATGGTCCATCGACTACCCGCACAACCTCACCGGGTTCGTACAGCACCTTTGGACGCGGCTTCTCCACCCCTTCCTGCATGCGCTGAAGGATGGCGTCTGCTTGCTTATCCGGGATTGGAGCCGGTCGATCGCCGGTACCACCAATGAAGCCCATGACTTTCGGAACAGCTTTTACCAGATGCCAAGTCTCGTCGGTCATCTCCATATTGACCAGAACATAACCGGGAAAGAACTTTCTCTCGCTCTTACGTTGCTGCCCATTGCGGATCTCGACGACTTCCTCGGTCGGAACCAGCACGGACGCGAACGCATCTTCAAGCCCTGCACGCCGGGCGCGCTCCTCCAAGGACCGCTTTACCTGGCCTTCAAAGCCCGAGTAGGCGTGTATAACATACCAACGCTTCGCCACTATCAGCCTCCTTGGCCGGTGAGGAATCGCAGAATCCCCATCAACACCATGTCAAACAGCCAGAGAACAAGACCGACGACAACTACCATCACCATCACCACCAACGTGGTTTGGACCGTTTCCTGGCGGGTCGGCCAAACGACTTTGCGAACCTCCATGCGCGCGTCCGACACAAACTGCCAAAGTCGCCGACCGGGCTGCGTCTGCAGCGCAATCGCGGCGGCTCCACCGCTGATGGCAAGGAGCCCGATAACGCGCAACAGCGCCGAATAGGCGGCAAAATAATAGAAGGCAAAGATGCCGCCGACCAGCAACAATGCGGCAACTGCCAACTTGGCAATATCCAAGTTGGCGCCTCCGGCCTCAGCGCTTACGTTCATGGGATACTGTGTCGCCTTCGGGTGATGTGTAGGGCGATGGTTGTATGGCAGGCCAGGAGGGACTCGAACCCCCAACCTGCGGTTTTGGAGACCGCTGCTCTGCCAATTGAGCTACTGGCCTAAGAAAGATGGGCCGGGTGCCCCGGACCTTGGACCGTATATAGTACCACGGTCCAACGTCGGGCCACCGGGCTAAATTACTCGATGATCTTCGCAACCACACCGGCGCCGACGGTCCGACCGCCCTCGCGGATGGCGAAGCGCAATCCGTCTTCCATGGCGATCGGGGCGATCAGCTTGATCACCATCTTCACGTTGTCCCCCGGCATCACCATCTCGATGCCTTCGGGCAGGGTACAGGCCCCCGTCACATCCGTGGTCCGGAAGTAGAACTGCGGACGGTAGCCGTTGAAGAACGGCGTGTGACGCCCGCCTTCTTCCTTCGACAACACGTACACCTCAGCCTCAAAATGCGTGTGCGGATTGATGCTCTTGGGCTTGGCCAACACCTGACCACGCTCGACGTCTTCGCGCTTGGTCCCGCGCAGCAGCACCCCGATGTTGTCGCCAGCCTGCCCTTGATCCAGCAGCTTGCGGAACATCTCCACACCGGTGCAGATGGTCTTGACGGTGTCGTGAATGCCGACGATCTCCACCTCTTCTCCCACCTTGACGATCCCGCGCTCCACCCGGCCGGTCACCACCGTGCCGCGCCCGGAGATGGAAAACACGTCTTCGATCGGCATCAGGAAGGGGCCGTCGATGGCCCGCACCGGCTCCGGAATGTAGCTGTCCAGCGCCTCCATCAGCTTGTCGATGGACTGGGTCCCGAGTTCACCGGCGTCGCCTTCCATCGCCAATTTGGCCGAGCCGATGACGATCGGGGTGTCGTCGCCGGGGAAGTCGTACTTGGAGAGCAGCTCGCGCACCTCCAACTCCACCAACTCGAGCAACTCCGCATCGTCGACCATGTCCGCCTTGTTCATGTAGACGACGATGTACGGCACGCCCACCTGACGCGACAGCAGGATGTGCTCCCGCGTCTGCGGCATCGGGCCGTCGGCCGCCGACACCACCAGAATGGCGCCGTCCATCTGCGCCGCTCCCGTGATCATGTTCTTCACATAGTCCGCGTGTCCGGGGCAGTCCACGTGCGCATAGTGCCGTTTGGTGCTCTCGTACTCGACGTGCGCCGTCGCAATGGTGATGCCGCGCTCGCGCTCTTCGGGGGCGTTGTCAATCTGGTCGTAGGCCCGCGCCTCACCACCAAATTTCTTCGCCTGATGCATGGTGATCGCCGCCGTCAGCGTGGTCTTGCCATGGTCCACGTGCCCAATGGTGCCCACGTTTACATGGGGCTTGCTGCGCTTAAACTTTTCTTTGGACATGAACTGCTCTCCGCCTAGTTCTGAAGGGCATGGGTCAAGTGGCCAGGCTCAAGGCAACACGGCGCCGACCGACACTGAAAACACAAAAATGCAAATATGGAGCCCATGATCGGAGTCGAACCGATGACCTCACCCTTACCAAGGGTGTGCTCTACCAACTGAGCTACATGGGCCAAAAACCACTACGCTGCCCTGACGCCAATCCGCAGCTTGGAGCGGGTGATGGGAATCGAACCCACACCATCAGCTTGGAAGGCTGAGGTTCTACCTTTGAACTACACCCGCGAGACATCGGTGATGACCGGATCGCCTCAGCGCGCCTCGATCATCGTCATCGACGATGCCCGGCATCGACTGCCTGACGCGGAGCGCGCTCACGATCATGCGTCTTCAGTTGGTGGAGGGGGGAGGATTCGAACCTCCGAAGGCTGAGCCGTCAGATTTACAGTCTGATCCCTTTGACCGCTCGGGAACCCCTCCGAATCAAGCGACGCAGTTTAGGTCCACACGGCGGCTAAGTCAACAAAGGTTTGTAAGCAACGGAGCATCTCGCTAAGCTGGTATATTTCCCGACCGCAAGCGGTTCGCTAACCCGGCACTGCACCCGCATCACCGCTTCGACCACGCGCCCGCTGGGAACCTGTTGGTTTGCCGGGACGCACATCGTCAATCTTCCAACGACTTGGAGTCTCCGATGGACGTGACCATTTTCGGCAGCGGCTATGTTGGCCTGGTAACTGGGGTCTGCCTCGCCGAGGTCGGCAATAACGTGCTCTGCATCGACGTCGACCCCCAGAAAATCGCACTGCTCAACAGCGGGGGGGTGCCCATCCACGAGCCCGGCCTGGAAGATCTGATCCGCACGAACCGTGAGGCCGGGCGGTTGAACTTTTCGACCGACGCCGAGGCTGGGGTGCAGCATGGCCTCTTTCAGTTTATCGCGGTCGGCACGCCGCCCGACGAGGACGGATCGGCAGATCTTCAATATGTGTTAGCGGTGGCCAAAACCATCGGCCAGCATCTCGATTCGTATCGAATCGTTGTTGACAAGTCAACGGTACCGGTCGGCACCGCAGACAAGGTCGCCGGCTGTATTCGCGAGACGCTGGCGGCCCGCGGGACCGCGGTCGACTTCGACGTCGTCTCCAATCCCGAGTTCCTCAAGGAGGGCGCCGCCATCGAGGACTTCATGCGGCCGGATCGGATCATTGTCGGCACGGACAATCCGCGCACCGGTGAACTTCTGCGCGCACTCTACGCTCCGTTCAACCGCAATCACGACCGCGTGATGCTGATGGATGTCCGCTCGGCGGAGCTGACGAAATACGCCGCCAACGCCATGCTGGCGACCAAGATCAGCTTTATGAACGAGTTGTCGAACATCGCCGAGGCCGTCGGCGCCGACATCGACAAGGTGCGCGTCGGAATGGGCTCGGACCCCCGGATCGGCTACCAGTTCATCTATCCGGGCTGTGGCTATGGCGGCTCCTGCTTTCCTAAAGATGTGCGCGCACTGGAGCAGACCGCGCGCACCCTGGGATATCCGGCAGAACTGCTGCACGCGGTGGAGGCGGTCAATTTCCGCCAAAAGGAGGTCCTGTTCAGAAAAATCTCTGATTATTTTGATGGGAATCTTAGCGGTCGCACCGTTGCGATCTGGGGCCTGTCGTTCAAACCCAACACGGACGACATGCGCGAGGCCTCCAGCAGAACCCTGATCGAGGCACTTTGGGAAGCCGGCGCCCGCGTCCAGGCCTACGATCCCGTCGCCTTGGACGAAACCAAACGCCTGTATGGACAACGCCCTGATCTCACGCTTGCCAAAGACGCCATGAGCGCTCTGGAAGGCGCCGACACACTCGCCCTGGTCACCGAATGGAGCCAGTTTCGCAGCCCCAACTTCGCGGCCGTCAAAGCGAGGCTCAAGCATCCGGTTATCTTTGACGGCCGTAACATCCTGGACGGCCGGCTGGCCGTGGCTGCCGGACTGACCTACATCTCGATCGGCCGGGTACCGGCGGAGCCCGCCTGACAGCCGATCAGGCGATCTCCGTCAATCACCTGAGCGACCCGGCGACTCGCCGCTCGCCCCGTCCATCGGAACCGGACCCGCGGCCGTCACAACCCCGCGGGTTTCGTCACCGGCGTAACACCCGGCAGCGGGATACCACGCCGGACATCCGGCGAATTCACCCGCGCGAAACCAGTCGGCACGTCGTCAAACCCGGAAAAAGCGCCGCCCCCCCGTTACCCCAGATAACCGACAACCCCAGACGATCCGTAGCATTTCTGCCACGATTTATCGAGACGACAAGTATCGCGATTCGGTCGTCACGCGATTGACATTCATCAACCCGGCGCGGATTATTATTCTCGCTTTGTAGTGAAAGCGCCACGCTGACTGGCGCTGACGACGGCGCCTTACAAGCGCGATCACAACACCCAGGGGACCTCATGTCTGCTTCCAGATTCGCCGCGTTCGCGCTCGGACTCGCATCAGTCGTCGCCTTGCAAACCGCTCAGGCCACCAACGGCTATATGTCGCACGCGTATTCGCCTGCCGCCAAGGGCCTGGCCGGCGCGGGCGAGGCCGCCCTGCCCCAGGACTCCTTGAGTCTCGTCGGCAATCCGGCCGGGCTGGCCAAGGTCGTACAGCGGCTGGATATCGGAGCGGCCTGGTTCAGCCCCAAGCGGGAATACACCGGTGTTACCCCCAACCCATCCACCGGCGCTTACGCCCCGATCGGCGGCGGCCCGCTGGGGACAGACACGGTCGAAAGCCAGAACAACGACTTCCTTGTCCCGAGCTTCGGCTACACGCACCCCTTGGATGCAAAGAGCGCATTCGGCGTCGCCCTGTTTGGAAACGGCGGCATGAACACCGATTTCCGCAGCGTCGATACCTTCATGAACCTAGGCACCTTTGGTGGAAACAATGGGTGTGCGAATCCACCGCACGATGCGACCGCCGCGCCGTGCGGTCCGCAGATCCCGGGCACGGCGATCCAGGGCGGCGGTAATGCCGGAGTGAACCTGGTCCAGTTGGGGATTTCGCTGGGCTATGCGCGGGAGGTCGTGGACAACCTCTCCATCGGCGGCGCCTTCCTGCTCGGCTATCAGACGATCGAGGTGCGCGGCGTCGGTGCCTTCCAGGGGTTCACCGAAACCTTCACTCAGAGCATGATCGCCAATCGCGGCGCCGGCGCGGACACCCCCGCCAACCTGACCGACCGGGGCGATGACGCCGCGTGGGGTTACGGCTTCCAGATCGGTGCACTCTGGGCGGTGAACCCGCAATGGGACTTGGGGATTTCCTATCGTACGAAAATGTACATGGGCGAATTCGACAAATACCAGGACATGTTTGCGGAAGGCGGTGATTTCGATATGCCGGCGGTCGGGACCATTGGTCTCGCCTTCAAGCCGACCAGCCAGTTGACCTTCGCCTTCGACATCCAGCAAATCTGGTACAGCGACGTCAAGTCCATCGGCAACACCAATCAACTGGCGCAACGGTGCGACCTCAACGCCGCCTTTGGCGCGCCCAGTTCACCAGGAGCCGTGTATGATCCCAGCTACTGCCTTGGGGGCTCCAACGGCGCCGGTTTCGGCTGGCGTGACATGACAGTGTTCAAACTTGGTGTCCAATACGCGATCAACAATGCGCTCACCGTCCGCGCCGGTTACAGCCACGGCAGCCAGCCGATCAGCGCCCAAGAGATCGCGTTCAACGCGCTGGCACCAGGGGATATCCAGGACCATTGGACCCTGGGCGCCACCTACCGCCTGCGGCCGAACTATGAGCTGACGTTTTGGGGGATGTACGCCCCGCAGGAGACGGTCGAGGGTCCCGGCGCATTCACCGGGGGCCAGTCCCCGTCGCTCGCCATGGAGCAATATGAACTGGGCGTGAATTTCGCTTGGTTGTTCAACTAAATGCCTGCCCATTCGCGCCTTCCGACGCCCCTGTTGATCCGGGCCGCACGCGCTGCCGCCCTCCTAGCCCTATTGCTGTGGGCCGGTGCGGGCCGCGCCGATGTCCAAGGAGCAGATACCGGCTGCTCCATCGCGTCCGCAAGCCTTGAACTGGACGGCGGTACCATCCACTACAGTCGCTCCGGGCAAGGTCCTCAGATCGTGCTGTTGCACGGGCTCTTCGCGCAAAAGGAACAATGGCACGCGGTCCTGTGCGCGCTCGCTGGGGCCGGATTCGATGCCATCGCCCCGGACCTCCCAGGGTTCGGCCAGAGCAACGGATTTGACGTGACGGCCTATGACCTGGGTGCGCAGGCCGAGCGCCTCCAGGGGTTCGTTAGCACACTGGGGCTAAGAAAGTTCAACCTGGCCGGAAACTCCATGGGCGGAACCATCGCCGCCATTTACGTTGAACGGTACCCCGATCGCGCAAGCCGACTGGCCTTCATCGGCCCGCCACTCGGCGTGATCGAGTGGGGACCGCGGGTCCGCCAGGCCATCAAAGACGGCATCAACCCCTTTATCCCCATTGATCCCGCCCAGTTCGATCTCGAAATGAGCCTGCTGTTCGCGGACCCACCCGAGGTTCCGGCTGACTTCCGGGATCCATTGCTGAAAAACTACGTGACCTACAACCGGCACTACCAGCAAATCTGGGATATCGTGAATCTCTACGACGCGGTGCTGGACCAGAAACCACTGGACAAACCGCTGAATGCCAAGGTTCCAGTGCTGATCCTGTGGGGCGAAGCGGACGCGATCTACCCGATCGACGGAGCGGCGGCACTGCAGAAGCGACTGCCCGGCAGCCGATTGGTCAAACTCCCTCGCGCAGGGCATCTACCCATGCTGGAGCGTCCGGCCGAGACCGCGGCCCACCTGAGCGCGTTCCTGCGGGCGAAACACTGATCTACGCGACCGTCAGTATCGTTGCACTCGTTTCACCAAACAGGACGGGGTATGCCATAGCAATCAGCGCCGACAAGCCGGACGGGGTTTGCCCCATCAACCGCGGCGGGACGGGGCATTCGCCCCGCCCCGAACGTTTGCTCCGTGGCCGAGCGCTGATCGGAACCGGCAGGTTCGAGGAAAACGTTTCGGACGGGGCGAACGCCCCATCCGGCCATTGTTTCGAGATCATGTCAACCAGAACGGTACTTGGCATGTAAGCGCTCCCAGATCTGCCGCCGCAGCGGATCGGCCAGCGGCTCAGCGGCACCCCCAAGATCGAAGAGGTCCGCCCCGAGGACGTAGGCGTCGTCGGGCATCGGCTCCAGACTGGTCAGCCAGACCTCCAAGCTGCGCTTCACCGCGTCGCTCTTACTGCACCCGTGGCGGCGACAGACCTCGTTCAAGCGCCGCTGAGTCTCCTCGTCGATGCGTATCGATGGCACGTGTTGACCAGCCCTGAAGCATGACCGCGTGACCGCAGTCACGGCGCGGGCTGGCGAGGATTAACGAAAGTTAAGTTCGCACAAGGGGGTAGACACCGCTGCGGGCTTCCGGCAGGATTACAGTTAGGGTAATCGGTCTGCGGTTCTGTCGGGGGAACGATGAGTGCGCTTGGCGCCGGTGCGCGCCGACGCCGCGGCGGTGGCGCAGTGGAATGCGCTCGTCGCGCGTTGGCACCCCTTGGGCTACCAGGGCGCCTTCGGCTACCGGCTGCGCTACTTCATCACCGCCGGCGAGCAGCGCGTGGGCTGCCTCCTGCTGGCGGGCGCGGCGCGCGCGCTGGCGGTGCGTGATGGCTGGATCGGGTGGGACGCCCAGGCGCGCCGGGCCAACCGGGTACGGGTACTCAACAACAGCCGCTTCCTGATCTTTCCCCACGTGCGGGTCCCGCACCTGGCGAGCCATGTGCTGGGACAACTGGCGCGGCGGGTGCGCGCCGACTGGCTCGAGCACTGGGGGTTTGCGCCGCTGTTGCTGGAGACCTTCGTCGATCCGCGCCACTACGCCGGCACCTGCTACCGGGCCGCCGGGTGGGAACTGCTGGGGGAAACCAGCGGGAGCGGGCTGGCGCGACCGGGCCGGACCTATCACAGTGCCCCGCGCCAGGTGTGGGTCAAGCCCTTATGCGCGCAGTGGCGCGAGCGCCTGTGCGCCACGTCCGGGGAGGCGACGCCATGAGCAAACCCTGCCGCCGCCCGTCACGTGCGGCCATCAAAGAGCAACGGTCGCACCAACGCCGGCAGGAACAGACGCTACGCACCCAGCAGCGCCAGGACGGATTGGTTCCCCGGAGACCCGCGCCCTTGCCCAACGGCTACTCGGCCGATGCCACCATCGCCGCGGAACAGCAGGCCCGCGAGACGGCGGTCAGCGGGCAGGTGCGTGTCCTGTGCCGGGAGTTGCAAACAAGACTGCGAACTGCGCGCGTTCGCCCGCCTGAGCGCCCGGATCAAGGCGCTGTTCCCGCGCCTGCCGATCCTGCTGCTACTCGATGGTCTCTATGCCAACGGGCCGGTGATGCACCGCTGCCGTCAGTCCCATTGGCAGTTCATGATCGTGCTCAAAGACCAGGACCTGTCCACGGTCTGGGAGGAGTTCCATGCCTTGCACGCCGTGCAGCCCGACGTGCACAGGGCGCGCGCCTGACCAAGCACGCCCGCCACGCCTGGCTCGCCAGCCAGCCGCTCAGCCACGCCACGGTTCATGAACGCTGCAATCCGGGCGCCCGCTACCGCAGGGGCATCAAGGCCGGCTTGTTGGTGGAGAAACATCAGGGCGATCAGTATGAGCACGCCTTTGCCCTGGACTGGAATGCCATGCAGGGTGATCACTGCCTGATGCGCCAGGCGCATGTGTTCACTACCCTGGCGCGCTTCGCCCGCCACCTGCGTGACCTCTATCGACAACTGGGCGTGCGCGGTGCCATCGCCTTCATCCGCGCCTCCTGCGCCGCCCCTTGGCTCGACCCCGCGCGGATGCGTCGCCTGCTGGCCCCGCCGTGGCAGCTTCAGCTCGAATAAGCGCCGCCGGGCACGGCGTCGCATCCCGACCGCCGGCCACCACCGAAGCCGGCAACCGCTGGCCTGGCCCACCGTGGTGCACGTACGCGACCGGTCCGACCACCTTCCCGGCATCCGCCAGGGCGTCCCGTTGCCCACCCCCGGTCCGCGCCAACCCACCCCGCAACCGCCAACGCCAGCGCCGACCGGCGCTGACGCCGCCCGATGTCAGCCGGCGAATGGGTTATGCTTCAGGGCTGCGCGGGGGTGCGCCCTGATGCAGGCTGCCGGGTGTAGAATGCAACAACCATGATCCATCGCGCGGCCGACTACAACGCGAACGAGTTCCAGCAACCGCTGGTCCCCGCGCTGCCGGTTCCGCGACCCGGCGCCGCGGCTCGCGACCAGGGACCGGCGCCGCCCGGCGTCCTGGGGCTGACGCATCGCCGCTACCTGCACAGCGGCCGCTATGCGCTCTATCACGCCCTGAGACACGCTGGACTCACCCGCGGCGATGGCGTCCTGGTGCCCGCTTACCATTGTCTGGCGATGCTCGAACCGCTGCATATCCTGGGCCTGGAGCCGGTTTTTTATCCCATCGCGACCAACACCAGCGTGCGCACCGCCGACCTGGAATCCCGCCTAACCGCCCGCATTGGCGCCGTAATCGTCGTGCATTACTTCGGCTTGGTGCAGAATCTGAGCGCGGTACGCCACTTGGCGGACCGGGCCAAGGTCTGGTTGATCGAGGATTGCAGCCATGCGCTGTTCGGAGGCACCGCCGAAGCGCCGGTGGGTGCGGTTGGCGACTACGCAATCGCGAGCACCATGAAATTCCTGCCGATCGGTTTCGGTGGTCTGCTGGCGTCCGCCCGACGGGATCTCACGGGCCTCGTGCTCCAGAAACCACTGCTGCGGGACGAATTGAAAGCAGCCTACAATCTACTGGAAAGCGCGCTCGAAAACCGCCGACCGGCACTTCTCGGACCGCTCCTCCAAGGGCGCGTCGACCAGCCGCGGCAGGTGACCCCGGACCGCGGGCCACTGCGCCCACCAGCCGCTGCGGCACGTGAATACCAAGGCCGGACGGAGTATGCGCTGGACCCCCACTGGCTCCACCGGCAGGCAACCCGGGTCAGTCGCACGCTGCTGCATCGCGGGGCCACACAGCGCTTGGCGGAGCGCCGCCGGGCGAACTATGCCGCCTATTTGCGGGCGGTGCGGGGACGCCACGATTGTCACCCTTTGTGCGACCCGCTGCCGACCAGCACGGTTCCGCAAGTCTTCCCGCTCTATGTGAACGACTGCCTGCCGGTCTTCATTGAGCTCAAATGTCAACGCGTGCCGATCATCCGTTTCGGCGAGTTTCTCGATGCGCGGGTGACCGCCGCCACGTGCCCTGTGAGTATCGACTACGCCGATCATCTGCTCCAGTTTCCTTGTCATCAAGCGCTGACCACTCAGGAGGTCGATTGGATCATCCGGATGCTGATCAGTGCGCTGGACTCTGCGGCAGGTGCTCAATGACCATCACAGGCCGGCTGCCGCCAGGCCCCCGGACCGGTGCCGGCCGGCGACCCAGGCACGACACTCCGCGGCCGCAACCCTTCCTGTGGGGTCGCACGTGATCAAGTGGGACTTCACCCCCGCCACAGACTTTCCAAGCTGCGCCGCGCTCTGGGACACGATCAACCACCTCGGCAGCGGAAGCGCACTGCTGCAGGCACGTTTCGTCACACTGCTGCTGCGGTTCTTCGGCCACGGCCGGATGCGCCTCGGGATCGCGACGAACGCCGGGGCACCGGTCGCGATGTCCCTGATTGAACCGGCACGTCCACTGGTCTGGACCAGTATCCAACCGGCCCAAGCGCCACTTGGTCTGTGGCTGACCGCCCCTGATCTGGACCACGGCGAGGCCGCCCGGACCTTGCTGCGAAGCCTTCCCGGTTCCGTACTGTTGCTCGGGTTACAACAGCAGGACCCGCGCGTGTCGCCGCGGCCGTACCCCACTCCCGGACTACGGACCCTGGACTACATTCACACCGCCCGGATCAGCGTCAACGGCACCTTCGAGGACTATTGGGCACGCCGCGGCAAGAATCTGCGCCACAATCTCCGGCGCCAACTCAATCGCCTGGAGCGCGAAGGGATCCAGCCGCGACTGGAGGTGACAACCAAGCCCGAGGCGATGGCCGCGGCGGTCGCCGACTACGGCCGACTGGAAAGCGCGGGCTGGAAAACGCGCACGGGGACCGCGGTCGCGGCGGACAATGTGCAGGGAGCCTTCTATCGCGCCCTGCTGGAGACCTATGCGCAAACCGGTGACGCCTTGGTCTACCGTTTTTTTTACAACGAGCGACTGGTCGCGATCGATTTCTGCATCCACGGCAGCGGCACCCTCAACTGGCTCAAGACCACCTACGACGAGACTCAGACCACCTCATCTCCGGCGGCACTCCTGCGCCAGGCATCCTTTCGATTGGCCTTCGCGGATGCGCGCATTGCCGCGATCGAGTTCTATGGCCCGGTCATGGACTGGCATACCAAATGGGCGGAGGACTTCCGAACGATGTACCACATCAACTGCTACCGGTGGCCCTGGTTGGCGCCCCTGCATGAACACCAACAGCATATCCGGCAAGGACTGACCCGCCGGATCGTGCGTGAGCAACCGCCGTGTCCAACCGCGGGTGGGTGCCAATGCGCATACTGACGCGCACGCAACTGCTGCGCTATGTCCAGGACAAGCGCGCGCTCTTCGATGCCGCGGCCGCGCGCGGCAATCCGTTCGCCTGCAGCGCCTGGGTACTCAATTTTATCGAACAGGTTGCCGCGGACGACTGGCATTACTACGTTGCCGAGGACTCCTCGCAGGGTGAGGCCTACCTGCTACTCTACAGTGAGCGCGGATCACCTCATCGGCGCCTGGCGCTGACCAACTATTATGCATCCTTATATACCCCGGTAATCGGCACAGCCGTCGACCGCGAGGCGTCACTGACCGCCATCGCCGCCGATCTGACGCGCTCCCGACCCGGCTGCGCTACGATCGACCTCGCACCACTTGCTCCCGAGGATAACGATACCGCGGCGCTGGTCCGCGCCTTCGCGTCGCAGGGCTGGTATGTCAAACGCTATTTTTGCTTCGGAAATTGGCATCTGCCCTGTGCCGGTCTGTCATTCGCCGACTATATGCGCGGGCGGGGGTCGCAAGCGCGCCATACCTGGTCGCGCAAGGTCAGAAAATTCCGTCGCGCCGATGGCTTGGCACGGATTCGCATCGTGACGGCCCGCGACGAGATCGAGGCGGCTATGGATGCCTACGAGCAGGTCTATGCACAGAGTTGGAAACCCCCTGAGCCCTACCCTGATTTCATCCGCCACTGGGCCCGAATCTGTGCGGACAACGGCTGGCTGCGTCTCGGTCTGGCATTGGTCGCCGACGTACCGATCGCCGCACAGTTCTGGTTCACCATGCAGCGTCGGGCCTACATCTTCAAACTCGCTTACGCCCAGGACTATGCGCAGTGGTCGGCGGGAACCGTGCTGACGGCTCATTTGATTGAACATAGCCTGGAGCAAGACCGGGTCACCGCGATCGACTACCTGAGCGGGGACGACGCCTATAAGCAGGCCTGGATGTCCGGACGCCGTGAGCGGGTCGGGCTGATTGCCTGTAACCTGGGCACCGCGCGCGGTGCGCTGATCGCGGCTTATGAATATGCCGGTGCCCTGCGTCGGCGTTGGCGACGCCTGGGCCTCAATCAGAAATGATGTGTTGACGAAAGCCCCGATCGGATCGGGGTGACGGGATTAGGCCCATTCCATGTTGACCCGGACGGCCAAGTCCTCGTCAGCCACCTCAGAGGAGCCCCGCCCCCAGGCCCGTGGCGATTGCCGACGCTCCGTGCTGATCGGCGGCGGTATCGATGACCTCGCGCCGCCATTCCCCGCCGGACTGGGCGGCGACCAGGCGGTCTTGGGGGTCGTAGCGGAATTCGCTGAGCTGGCCCGCGGTGCGGTCGTGGCGGCTTAAGGTGTTGCCGTTGGCGTCGTAGGCGTAGGCGTAGGCGTAGGTTGCGGCGGTCGTAGGTGTAGGCTGTCGCCGCAGCACGGGACTATTCCGTGGTACGTCCCCTATTTCCCCACGGGCGACATACGCGACACCGCCGAAACCAATCTTCAAGGCCTCCAGCGCGGCGTAGCGCCGGCGATGATCCTCCGGCAGCGACCGGCCATACAGTCGCATCGTCTCCTCATGGGTGGCCGCGTAACCGGCAAATTCGTTCATCGTCGTCTCTGCTGTCCAACCAACCAGCGCCAATGGTCGCAGGAGGACCTCGGTTTTTCAAGTGGATGGCGGCCAGGCGCGTGTTTCCGGCCAGCCGAGGCGTCGGCCGATTGGAGTCCAAGGCTTCAGCCTTGGAGCGGCAGGCCAAGGCTGAAGCCTTGGACTCCGAATGCACATCGCTGGCCGCCACCAGACAGAGACCGTCTGAGCTAAATTGAGTAATTTGTTAGTGAACCTTCACTTAGATAGTGATTCGAAGACGATAAGCTTGAGCTCGGTGACGTCCCCGAAGAAGCGGCAGATTTTCTTTGTAACGGTCTCTCGGAAGGCTTGCAGTTGCACTCCATGCCAGCAGGGATGTGGCCGGCGCGGAGTATCGCCTCTACCGCAGCCTGGCGCTCGGCAAGCATGTCCGTGTAGGTGGAGGACATGAAGACTTGCAGCTTCTTTTTCACGAGGACTCCAGTGGCAATTACAGCCGAACGACTAAGCTCACCGGCCCGCGCACGATAAGGCTGAGGAATGGGCACGCCGTTAGGCGCGGGTCCGGTACAGCGCCTTGTTAGGCGCTTTCATTTTCACGGATCGTTTCTATTTCCCCTCCGCGGCGTAAACCGTACTTGAAGCGATAACCATACTGCGACGATATGTCCGCCACGATTCTATGCGATAGCTCGAAATACTGTGATACATCATGGCGCGCCTGGGCGGCAAGCTCTTTCTGTGCCTTGTATTTTTCTTCTAATAGCAGTGTTGTAATCATGTCTCAGTCTCTGTGAACAGCTCAACCGGAGAGATTAATCGCTATCAGTATTGCAACTTCATGATAATTAGGGACGAAAACTGTGACTGGGGACTCTTGAATTGCATATCAAATGAACTGGCGATAACTAGATTTCGACGGACGAACTACCCCATAATGCTCAGGGTGTTCAGAGGCACCGGCAGGGGGCCGCGCTTAGCCTCGCTTCGTTTACGCGTTATGAGGCGATTTTGCCTCATAACGCCCGAACGGGTCGGGATAAACCGACCGGTGCCTGGGTCGTCATGGCATCAAGACATATCGAAAAAACAATAATATGGAGAAATTATCTCGAATGCTTTCCAGGGTGCTTAGGGTGCACCGACAGGGGACTGCAGGCCTGATCATCGCTTTGGCCGTAGACAAGCGTAGCGCAGGCACCGCTGGTGGACTGCGCTGCGCTTGTCCACCCTACAACACTCGCCGCGGGGACCCTGCACCAGCACCCCCACACCCATCGCCATGCCCACCTGCATGTGCACGCCCCGGCCGAGGTCGCCGACCATGGGGACCCGGCGGCAGCCCCGATCCACGGCGAGCATCACGACCCGGACGCTTGACCCCCAGTGCTGCGATACTGGCGCTGGGCAGCACCTGCCGGATGCTATAGCCTTCGCACCTGATATCCGGACCTGGCCTCGGCGTAGGGGCGGGTTTGAAACCCGCCCCTACATCCGGTTATCGCGTTGGACGCTTCTATGATCCGCAATCATGGGGCAATCACGAATCCTTCAGAGGACGGACGCATGCGCTGGAAAACCGGCAGACGTAGCGAGCATATCGAGGACCGCCGCGACGACGGCAGCCTGGGGGGCGATCCCTTCGGCGGCGGCCGACGGCCGCTGCGCGTCGGACGCACCGTCGGGATCGGCGGCGGCCTGGGCGGATTGCTGTTGGTGGTCGTGCTGATGCTGCTGGGCGTCGACCCCGCGGTGCTGCTGACCGGCGACGGTCAATATCTGCCCGGTCCGACCGCCCACCAGGACCCCATGGCCCAGTCCGGGCCGGGCGGCGAGCCGCAGTTCCGCGGTCCCACGGCCGGCGTGGAAGACGAAATGAAGGAATTCGTCGCGGTCGTCCTGGCCGACACCGAGGACACCTGGAACGCGGTCTTCAAAGAGGCCGGCAAACGCTACAGCGAGCCGGCGCTGGTCCTGTTCACCGGCGTCACCCGCTCCGCGTGCGGGCTCGGCGAGGCGGCGATGGGTCCGTTTTACTGCCCGGCCGACCACAAGGTCTATATCGACCTGGCGTTCTACGACGAGTTGCGCAACGATTTCGGCGCCCCTGGTGACTTCGCGCAGGCGTACGTGATCGCCCATGAAGTGGGCCATCACGTCCAGAACCTGCTCGGTATTTCCGATCAGGTCGAAAATCTGCGCCGCCGCGCCAGTCGGCGCGAAGGCGATCAGCTCTCCGTGCGGCTGGAACTCCAGGCCGACTGCTTTGCCGGCGTCTGGGCCAACCGCGCCCACGCCGCCCGGCAGATTCTCGAACAAGGCGACGTGGAAGAAGGCCTGAACGCCGCCTCCGCCATCGGCGATGACCGCCTGCAACGGCAGACCCGCGGCTACGTGACGCCGGACAGCTTCACCCACGGCAGTTCGCAACAACGGGTGCGCTGGTTCAAGCGCGGCCTGGCCGAAGGCCGGCTGGCGGCCTGCGACACCTTCTCGAACGACACCCTGTAGGGTCCGCTCCGCGGACCGCCGACCACCGACCGCGAACATCGCGCGTCAGCCGAGCTTATGACCAACCCGGGAACTGCTCTGCCGAACCCGACATTGCTCTCCGTCCAGCATCACTCCAGCGAGGTCCGTCATGTCGCCAAGCGCCCCTGAAACCTCCTCCGCCGCGGATGCGGCGCTGCCGCCGCTGCTCGCCCTCTGGAACTTCATCTGGAACTCCATCGTGCGCGTCCTGTGGCTGTGCGGCTATGCCACGGTCACGGCGGTCGGCGCCGCGGTCGTCTTCACGCGCGTCGGTCAGGGTCAGGACCTGCTGCGCCTGTCCGCCGAGAACGGCTTCGCCTGGTCCAACCTGTTCTTTCTGCTCAGTGCCTTGTTCCTGAGTCTGGGCCTCTGGTACAGCGCCCGGCTGCTGCTCACGCACAGCCTCGACGGCGATCAACTGCGCTGGCAGCGCGCGCGGTTCGGCCGCACCTGGTTGCCGCGGGTCTATGGCACCCTGGTGCCGCTGGCCATCGGTATCGGGTTCCTGCGACTCGAGACCAGCGCGCAGACCGCGGCCTGGGTGCTGAGCGCCCTCTTCCTGCTGCTGGCTGCGGGCCAGTGGTGGTTCTACTACAAACGCCGCGACTGGTTCATGAAGGCGACGGCGCGCGCGCGCGGGCTGACCGAACCCGGCGAAACAAGCGACCGCCGCCTGATGCTGATCATCCTGTCACTCGGTCAGATCACCGCCTTCGTGCTGCTCGCCGCCTTCGTGGTGTGGCCGGTCAACCTGCCCCAGACCCTGGGAACACCGGCCATTCTGCTGACCGGCCTCGCCGGCATCGCACTCTTCGGCAGTCTGGTGCTCACCTACGCGTTTCTTGTCAACGGCCTGCCGGCCGGCACCGCGCTGACGTTGATCCTGGCCGCCGGCTTTGGATTCTTCAACGACAATCACTGGATCCGCGTTGCCGATCAGGCCCCGACCCTGCAACGGCTGGCGGCCGCGGCCCACTATCAGGCCTGGCGGGAGGTCAACCCGGCACCGCGGAAGATCGACGGACGCGACCCGGTCATCCTGGTCGCCGCGGCGGGCGGCGGCATCCGTGCCGCTTACTGGACCGCCTCCACCCTGGCGACCCTGGAAGCCAGAATCCCCACCTTCAGCCAGTCCCTATTCGCCATCAGCAGCGTCTCCGGCGGCAGCCTCGGCGCTGCGGTGTATGCGGCGGTCAAACGTCAACAACTGGAGAACCGCACCGCGCCGACGGGTGGAGACAGCACTCTGACCACCGTCCAACGGGCGTTGGGCCATGACTTTCTGTCACCGGTCGCCGCCGGCATGTTGTTCCCGGACCTGGTTCAGCGCTTCATCCCCTACCCCTTCCCGGAGGCGGACCGCCAGCGCTTCCTGGAACTGGGATTCGAACAGGCCCTGACCGACCCGGACAACCCGCTGACCCGACCCTTCACGGCACTCTATGCCGACGGCTACAAATTCCGCCTCCCGAGCCTGCTGCTGAACACCACGATCGTGGACTCGGGCCGGCGTGCGGTCATCTCCAACATCGCACTCACCGATTTCACCGACACCCTGGACCTGCTCGACGACGGTTTCCAAACCCGGACGATTCGGCTATCCGCGGCCGCCGGGGCCAGTGCGCGCTTCACCTACGTCAGCCCCGCCGGCAGCCTCATCGGCCCGGGCGCCCAGGGCGACCAGAAGATCCGTCTGGTCGACGGCGGCTATTTCGAAAATTCAGGCGCCACCACCACCATCGACCTGCTCGAACTGATCAACAACCCGACCCTCTACCCGATCCTGATTCTGATTCGCAACGACCCGCAGGCGCCCGCGGTCTGTCGACGCCGCCCGGAGGTCACCGGGTTCGGGCCTGGCCCCGAAGGTCCGCCCGCCAGCGACTTCCTGAGCGAGGTCGCCTCCCCCGTGCGCGCCCTCTTGAACGCCCGGACCGCGCGCGGGCGACTCGCCGAGGTCAGCAGCGCCAAGCTGGTCGAAGGCGACATGCGGGGCGCGGTCATTGAGGTCTCACTGGCCGCCGTGGTCGAAGCCGAACTGACCCGCGCGCAGGACGACCCGGCGGCCCGCGGGCGAATCGAGCAGACACTGGTGGAGCCGCCGCTGGGATGGTCGCTCTCCAAGGCGGTGCGCCAGTCGATGGAATGGGTGATGGCCGAGGGCGGCGGCGGTCTCAAGGACGAGTTCGCCAACCTCACCGCGGTCTTGGAAGGCCGACTGGCGGACTATCGACCCTGCAACGCACGCTGACCGATTCATCCAGGATCAACGCCGATGTCATTCAGATTCAGACGCTCTGCCTGTCTCATCCTCGCGCCCCTGCTCTGCGGGGCCGCGCCCACCCGCGCGGACAACAACTTCAAGCTGGACCCGGAGCCGATACGTCCCCGCAACGTCCAGCCGGGGGCCGAACGGCAGGAAGCAGCCGTCAGCCTCCCACCCTGGCCGCGCGCTCAGGACCTCATCGCCTTCACCCCGGAAGGACCCGAATCGCCGTTCAAATTCTTCATCGACGGCAAGAACCTGCGCATCGACGAACCCATCGCGGCGGTACGCTACACCCTGGTCATCGAATCCCCGAGCGGCGGCCGCAACGTCTCCTACGAAAGCATCCGCTGCACCCTCAAAGGTGCCTGGAAGACCTACGCCTACGGCAGCGACGGCGCCTTCGCCAAGGCGCCGGCCGCCGAGTGGCAACCGCTGTCCACCGGCCCGTCCGACGCCTACCGTGACGACCTGCGCCGACACTATTTCTGCGTCCCGCGCGAGACCCGCACCCGACCGCTCAAAGACATCCTGCGCGCGCTGCACGGCCGGGGGCGGACCAGTGAGATCACCGGCTTCCAGGCCGATTGAGGACGCCCGCGGGGACCTGAAAGCCCCCGTGGGAGCGGCCTCCGGCCGCGATGGTGCGCCGCGCTGCCCGCACGCCGCATCATGCCGTGTGCCGTAGGATGCGGTGAGGCACGAACACGGGTGGCGAAGTCGTAATGAAACCGACAGGCGATGATGACCAACTCGGTGTCGGTCGCACGGTAGACCAGGCGATGGGTGTCGTCAATGCGCCGCGACCAGTAGCCCGATAGATTGCCGCGTAGCGGTTCGGGTTTGCCGATCCCGGCGAATGGCGCGCGGACGGTCTCATTGATCAGGAGGTTGATGCGTCTTAGCGTCTTGCGATCCTGCTGTTGCCAATAAAGGTACGCATCCCAGGCGTCCGGGACGAAACGAATCCCGCGCATCACTAATCGCCGTCCGCATCGATCAGAGTCCGCGGTTGCGCCTCGCCCGCCTGATCCTGCCGGATCGCGCGCGCCAAGGCCTCGGCGTTGGCGGGGGTCGACAGCAGGTGCAGGGTCTCCATCAGGCTGTTGTAGTGATCCAGGGACATGACCACCGCATCACCCTCGGCATCCCGACGGCTGATGATGGCCACGTCCGCGTCCCGTACGACCGTATCCAGCAAGGATTTCAGTGCATTGCGTGCATGGGAGTAGGTGACGACTTTCATGGCATCATACTTGTTCAATAAGTTGATCAAGTGTAACACGTTGGCGCGAGGTGGTGTCAGGGGTAGCGGGCGGCAGTTCCGCGTTTGGATCATCGCGGGAACGCCGGCGCTTTTCCACCGGACCGGAGTGCCGGACGTTCAGACCCCCCATCTGGTTTGGGCCGCCGAGCATCGTAAATCACTGATGCTTCACCGCCGCAGCGCGGCGAGTTCATCGACGCCGAGTCCGGTGATCGCGGCGATGGCCGCATCGCTCAGGTCGGTGCCGCGGATCAGATTGATTGCCGTCAGGCGCAAGGCGGCCCGACCTTCCTCACGACCCGCCTCCAGACCTTCCTCGCGACCTTCTTCCCACGCATCCTTGAGTAAGCTGCGCTCGTCACGCAATGCCCGCTCGCGCACGAAGGCCGGGCGCCGGGCCTCGGCGTCGGCGCTCAGGGTCTTGCGTTTGTCCAGCGCGGCGCGCACCGGTGGGTCGACGATCTGCGCCATGGTGTCTTCCTCCTGCCAGTGTTCAAAGAGTGTGATCCAGGCGCCGAGTGCGCCCGCTGTCTGTTGGAGCCGATCGGCCTTGCGCAGTTCGATCAGGTTGAGCTGCAGTTCCTGACCCAGGGTCACCGTCGGGCGCGCGGCATCGCGCATCTCGAAACACCACAGGGCTTGATCCTGGTGGGCCAGGTCTTGGAACAAATCAAAGTCGAGCAGATGGATGCCGATGGCCGGCTGAAGTTCACCGTAGGATGCGGTGAGGCACGAACCGCATCGCAGGTCACGCGGGGAGTGATGCGGTTCGTGCCTCACCGCATCCTACGGCCTGCCGCGTCTTCAGCCAGCAGGTCCAGAATGATGTATTTGCCGTGCAATTCCGCGGCATCAATGGTTGGATTTTTGACCGCGAGGTGCGTGATCGGCGCCGCGCACCGGCGCACGGCATTGATCAGCGCCACCAGCAGGTCCGGGGCGTCGGCGAACAGACGCTTGAATACATAGTCGTTCTTGGGGTCGAGCAGGTCGCACATCGCAACGGGTCCGGCGGCGTGGGTCGAGTGTCGAGCATAGCACCGTCGCTGACCCGCAGGGCGCCGACCATCGCGCTCGCGACACCGCTCCTGCGGTGTCGCGCATCGGTCAGGCGCTCTGCGCCCCGAGCTTGGAGCGTCGGCCGTGACGGACATTGGTCAATCCGCGCCGCAGAGCGGCGGAGACTTGGGTGACACCGCTGGAGCGGTGTCACCAGAACCGCTAGCGCGGCACGATCAAAGACTGCCCCTGTCTCAATACCTTCTTCATCAGGTATGGGTGTCGGACCCTGGCACGTCCCAGAACCCGAGTCGCACCAAGAGTTTACAACGGTTTTCGGGGGGTATCAAATCGGTTGTTCCGAGTTAGGGTCAGACGGAGGCATTTTTGGGGCTCTGCCCCCTCCCCCGCGCGGCGGATCAGCGCCTGCCGCGCGGGTGCCGGTCCGGGACACGCCTAGGGGCAGGACGGCCTTGCGCCTTCAAGGACACCGCACCAGGGTTCGGCAGTGTTTCGCCGAGGAAGATGACCTCAGGACTGCTGCGGACGACACGGGTTTTCTCCGGATGGATGGTCAGTCCCAAGCGGTCGAGTTCGCGGGCGGCGAAGGCGCGGGCCTTTTCGGCTTGCTCGGCGGTGACGGCGAAGATGAGAAAATCGTCGGCGAAACGGACGAAGCCGCACTTGGCGCGGTCCAACGCGGTGTCGAAACCGTGCAGATAGAGATTGCAGAAGAGTGGTGAAAAGATGGCCCCTTGGGCGATACCGCGCGGGGTGCTGAGCAGGCTTTTCACATGGGCGCCCTGGTCCAGCCAGCGGGCGATGAGTTGCATGGCGCTGCGATCAGCGATGAAGTCGTCCAGCACCCTGAGCAGCGGCCGATGTGGAATCGAGTCGAAAAATTTTTCGATGTCGGCATCCACCAGCCAGTCCTGGCCGATGCGGATGCGTTCACGGACCTTGGCGAGGGCCTGTTCGACGTTGCGGCCGGGTCGATAGGCATAGCTGTCGTCGTGGAAAAGGCGCTCGGCGCGGGGTTCCAGCACGGTGAGGATCGCCCGCTGGACCAGTTTGTCCTTGAGATACTAGGCGGTGATGACGCGGATTCGACCGTCTGGTTTCGGCATGGGGAATTGGCGCAACGGCAGCGGGCGGTAGCCGCCGTCCAGGACCTCTTGGCGGCACTCCAGCAGATGGCGCATGAGATTGTGCTGGAGTTCCTCGCGGGGGATCGCGGGGCTCCAGGGGGGTGTGCTCGGTCTTGAGCCGGCGCCAAGCCTGATTGAGGGCGTCCGGGGCCATGGCTTGGTCGAGCAGGCTGGTTTTCATGGTCGTCACTCCGATGCGGCTGCGGTTGGGCCAAGGTCTATGGCCTTCATCTCGGCACGCAGGCGTTCGATCCAGCCATGGATTTGTTCGCGCAGGGTGCCGTGCGGCCATTCGGGCTGCGCGGCATCGCCCAGCGGATAGGGCCAGCGGCCGCGGACCAAGGACCAGGCTTCGAAGAAGCCGGGGCGGGCGGCCTTGCTGAGACGACAGCCTTCGGTGTCGCGGTAGTACCAGTCGGTCTGCCGCGGCCCGGCGGGTGGCAGCCATCCCAGGACGAAATGGTCCACCCCGCACCGGAAGATCTCGGTGAGGTCCAACACCATGGACTCGCGGCCGGGGACCGGCTGGTGCAGGAACCCGAGCGAGGGGTCCAGTCCCAGGGCCATGACGCCCTGATGGATCTCGGTGCCGACCAGGGTGTAGCCGAGTGACAGCAAGGCGTTGACCGGGTCGCGCGGCGGGCGGCGGTTGCGGCCGGTAAAGTTCCAGGCGGGGTTGATGACCTGGGCGAGCAGGCCGAACCAGGCATGGGCGATCTGACCCTCGACGCCCAGCGCCGTGTCCAGATCGGTGGCGGCGGCCAGCGCGGTCAGGGCCTGGTCACGACGTTGACGAAAGGCCGCGCAGACCGCCGGGGCGGCGCCGTGGTGCGCCGCCAGGGCGATGAGCGGCAGATCGTAGCCCTGAAGCTTGTGGCGCAGACACCAGCGGGCGAGGTGCAGCGCGGCGGCAGGGTCGGCGGCGCGGCTGTGCTGGAGCCGGCGTAGCGGCAGTTGCGTGGCGATGCCGCCGGCGAGCACGGCGGGGCCGTTGCGCTCCGGCGACTGGCCGCGCGCGGGCAGCATGACGGTGGGCACGCCGGCACTGGCGAGTGCCCGCCACAGGGCGGTCTCGGCCAGAGGGTTGCCGTACACCACCACCAATTCGAGCTGGGCGATGGGGGCACGGCGCGGCTTCTCGCCCGCCTGCTCCACCCGCACGCAGCCGTTCTCATGCCGCAGGGTGCAATCGCGGTGATCGACGACGAGGATCATGCGGCCTCCTGGGCGAACAGGCCCTTGAACCAACGCCGCAGACGGCCCGGACGGGCGCCCTGGGTGTCGGTATCGCCGCCATAAGGCCCGGCCAGCCGCCGCGCCTGCTGGCCGGCGGCCCAGAGCGACGCCGGACCGGGGATGGCGTACAGGCGCAGGTCGTCGTCACGCTCCACCACCCGCCGGCGCAATCCGTCTTGGACGGCGGCCAGAGTCTCCAGGTCGGCGTGGATGATGAAGACCGATTTCTGCACCGCCAGCGCCTGTTTGCGCAGGTAATAGTGGACCTTGCGCAGACGCTTGGCGTCGCGCACGGCATAGGCGATCAGGTACCAGACCGTAGGGTCCGCTGTGCGGACCGAGCGCCGCCGGCCGGAACAATGCTCCAAGCCGCGGCGCGGACCCGCGGCCGACGCGATTATTGGCGCCGCTCCACCCCCTCACTGATGTGTGCCTGAGCACGCTCGGGCACCCGGTCGGCACCCTGGCGCACGCGGTCCATGGCCTCGCGGTGACGCATCGCATCACGGACGGCCGCCCCTTCCACTTCGGCAGCCAGCGCCTCTTCGAGGACCGCCTCCCGATGCTGCGCGGCCAGGGCGGGGATGACCGCCAGCGTGATGGTGTCGAACGCGAGCACGATGCCCAACTCGACCAGGACGCTGAGAAAGAGGGCCAAGGCGAAAGCAAACTGGGGCGCGGTCACCGTCCGATCGAACACATCCGCGGCCAGGCGGATCAGGGTGATGACCAGCGGGTTATGGGTGCGGTCGTCCTGGTCGAAGCGCGACTCACGCACGGCGCGGCGCCGTGCATCGGCCTCGGTATGCAGGGCCTGGCGTGCCGTGGCGAGGTGATCGGCCCGGGCAGCAGCCTCCGCGGCTTCACGCCGGTGGCGCTCGGCCAGCACGGCGAGTGCGGACTCACTGGCCGCACGGGCGGCCTCCAGGCGCCGCTCCAACTCCTGATATCGCGGACCTTTGAAGACCCCGCCGACGACACGGTCCATCTCGGCACGCAGCAGGGTCTCCAATGCATCGACCTGGCGCTGGTGGAGCGCGCGGGCCGCGGTCAGTTCGGCGTCGCGGCGGTCGGTTTCAGCTTGCACCTTAGCCGCCTGCCGGGCGTCGAGCCGCTACAGGTCGGCGGCCAGCCGGGTGTCGATGGCGGCCAGCTCGGCAGCGCGGACCTGCGCCAGGTTCGGCCGGTCCAGAACGAGACGCCAAAGAGCGCCACGCCCACCGCGAGTTGAACGGTCCAGGTGATACGAAAAAAGCCGGTCAGGGGCATGGGGTTGGTCTCCATCGGTTGAGTGACGGAGCCATGGTGAAGCCATCCGGCAGGGCCGCGGGGGTACGACAAGCTTGTGATCCCGGACACCGGCGCCGCCCACGCGCAAGCTGCCAATGCAGAAACACCGGGCCGCGCCAACACGGGACGCCTGCTTCCGAACGTTGACCGGACAGGCTTTCACCGGCGCGGCACCACGCCCACTTGCATTTCACCAGCCGCAATGAGGTAAGATTCACGATGTCCGACAATGACAAGTCGAGGACCGGGACAATGGACGAGGACACACCCCAGCGACGCATTCTGTTCGCGGCTACCGGGCTCTCCCCGCAGATCGTGACCGAAAGCCTACACGCCCTCGCGGTGGCCGCACCCATCCCCTGGGTGCCGACCGAGGTCCACCTCGTCACCACTGTCGAGGGCGCGGAGCGCGCCCGCCACAGCCTGCTCTCGGCGGACTTGGCGTGGTTCGGGCGGCTGATCGCCGACTACGGGCTGCCGCCCATCGCTTTCACCGAGTCCCATATCCATGTTCTGGAGGACGCCGCGGGAACGCCGCTGTCCGATATCCGCACCCCGGCCGACAACGACCAGGCGGCCGACCAACTCACCGAACTGGTGCGCCGTTTCACCGCCGACCCTACGACCGTACTCCATGCCTTGATCGCCGGCGGGCGCAAGACCATTGACTACCCCGGCCGGCTGATCCGCGCCGCCGGCCGCGAGGTGCGGCGGCCGCCCCCAACTCGCCTTCATCGGCTGGTTCGCCCGGCGTCGCCGCTGCGGCGACCCGCCCCTGCGCTGCCCGGTGGACGGCTACCCGGAGCCCGGCTATGCGGTTGAGTACCTCGCCGAATACCGCGCCGTGCTCGGCGAGATGGGGGATGACGAGCGCACCGCCGCGCGCCTGGCCGACGGCATGGACGCGGCCTTCTTCATGGAGGTCAAGTCCCGCTTGAACGGCAAGCTGCGCGCCGCACTGGGTCTGGGGCGCAAGCCCTATCAGATCGAGGGGGGCGGCAAGCCGCGAGGGTATGGGGTGGGGGTGGGGTTGGGGGCGGGGCAGATTCAATTTGTCAACCGCGGACCGGCTTTGCCTAATTTGGACGACAAGGAAACAACGACAAGATGAACTGCGATTCCAAAGGCGACGCGTATCAGGCTCTCGTGTTGATCGAGACCTCCGGCAATCAGCACTACCTGTACAAGACCAACAAGCTTAAGGAGAACGTCGGAGCGTCCCAGATCACCCGCATGGTGGGACAGTGGGCGCATGATGCGGCACCCGACCAACAGGGGGTGGTTTTAGCAACCTCCGGAAAAGCGCTGATCCAGGTGCCCACGCGCCAGGATGGCATAGCGCTTGTCAGAAGCGTCACCCGGCGGGCGCTTAGGGAAGCCCCAGGGCTTCAGGTCACCGGAGCTGTCGTTGACCTCGGGGATGACCCCGCCGACGCGCTTGACAAAGTTCATAAACGATTCAATGCCAATCGCGATGCGATGGGATTGATCCGCGCCCCGGTACTCCCTTGGACACAACCCTGTGCGACCTCTGGGTCGCCGGCAACGGGGTGGGAAAGCACGGGAGATCAGCGACATGCGCTATCCGCCGAGTCCATCGCGAAGCAACAGGCGGCGCGGGACTGGAGCCGTTACATTGAGAGCCGATTGAAATTTCAGGGTGCAGATCTTGGGGGGCAGCAGTTCTTCATTGCCCACGACATTGATCGTCTTCAACGGTTTTTCGACGATACGCAATGGCTCGGCGTAGTGCACGCGGACGGCAACGGGTTAGGCCAGATCTTCCTGGATCTAGCGACCCATCTGGGGAATCTACCAAATAGCGGCAAGCCCAAACCAAGAGTCTTCGAAGCAATGAAAGCGATCTCCGATGAGTTGCAGGGAGCGACGGAACGGGCATTCTACGCTGCCTGTGAGCACATTCACTGGCTCGGCGCATCGCGCGCCTATCAAGCTCCGTTACGACGCCACGGCGCCAAGTGCATCTATGTGCCAGTCATCCCCCTGGTTTTGGCCGGCGATGACCTGACCGTTCTCGTCGAAGGCGAGTACGCCCTACCTTTTGCCAAGACTTTCCTGCGCGCTTTCGAGGAGGAGACGGCCAAGTGCGAGACCATCGCACGCGTTGCCAAGGTTGCCCTCGGGGCACCGCGCCTATCGGCTGCCGCGGGTGTAGCCTTGGTCAAGCATCACTTTCCCTTCCACCTGGCCTATGGACTGGCCGAGCAGTTGTTGAAGTCCGCCAAGAAGGTCAAGCGACAGATCCCCGCGACCACCTCAGCGGCGGACTTGCCGGCGCCATTCCCGGCCTCAGCCTTGGATTTCCATGTACTGTTTGACGCCTCCTACACCGACCTGGAGTCGATTCGGAGTCAACGAATGACGACTCTGGCGCCTGTGACCTGTGACAAAACGAACAGCCAAAGGGTTAAGCAACGGCTATATGGCGGCCCCTACGTTGTGACACCACTCGATCAACTGGATGAGACCTCCGAGGTTGGCAGAACCTGGGCCACCGCGCATCACTTCGACCATCTGGCGACGCGTTTTGCCGCGTTCAACGCCGAAGACCCCATCACCGGACGCGCCAGACTTCCCAGCAGTCAGATGCACGCATTGCGCCAAGCGGTGGCTCAAGGCAAGGCCTACGGCGACGCGCGACTGCGGGACTTGCGCTGGCTCGATACGAATGGCCTGAAGGACTTGATCGAAACTGCGGATTCGCTCTTCACCCAGCGCGACGGGGAGTGGTCCACGCGCTTCATCGACGCCATCAATGGGGCTGGGTTTTGGCCCGATCCGGACCACGCAACCACCGGATCGAGCGCAACCACGCAGGAGGACGATCATGAGTGACGCGCTGACACTGCACCTGCAGTTCCTTTCCGATTGGCACGTTGGGGAAGGGGCCGGCGCACGCGGCCAGATCGATGCCATCGTACGCCGACACCCCACGGACGGCCTACCTTATGTCCCAGCGAAAACCCTGACCGGTATCCTGCGGGACGGCTGCGAGCGGGTGGCCTACGGACTCGACGCGGGTCAGGAAGATGGCCACTGGCACACCCTGCTACGGGAAGTGTTCGGCAGCAATCAAGAGGATAAAGTCGACCGAATGGCGCGGACCGCGCGCCTCACCGTCGGCGCTGCGCGACTGCCGGGGGACCTGCGGAAGGGCATTCTCGATACCGACGGGATGACCGAAGCCTTGGTCTTTATCAAACCCGGTGTCAAGCTGGACACGCAGGGGGTCGCCCAATCGCAGATGTTGCGCTTCGAGGAAGTCGTATTGGCGGGGGCGCAGTTACACGCCCCACTGACTCTGAACCAACTCACCGGCGCGCGGCGCGATTGCGCCTTGGCGTTGCTCACGGCAGGAGCGCAGGCGGTCGAGCGCCTCGGAGCCAAACGCCGACGTGGCAACGGACGCTGCACCCTAAAGCTGGTGGGCTGGGCGAACGCGGGACAGCTGATTGAGCTTCTCAAGAGCACGCCCCCGTCGACCGCAATGGCCGAGCCGGATCGTGCGCACATGCTGACAGATCCTGCCGTGATTCCCGGCGACGGGGGGCAGTGGCGCGTCATCGCCTTGGACCTCGATCTGAACTACCCGGTCATCGTTCCGGCAGAAACCCTTGGTAACGTGGTTACGACTCAGGATCACATCCCCGGATCACTGCTACTGCCCGCCCTCGACGTCTGGTTGCGCGGTCTGCTCGCTGACCAGACCACCAGCGCCCTCGCGAGCGGGGCGGTGCAGGTCCGGAACGCCTACCCCTCGGCGAATCAACAGCGGCTCCTACCCGTGCCCGCCTCGTTGTTCAAACTCAAAGAGGATGAGGAAACCATCAATCAACTCAAGGACGAGGCCCCCGACAAGCGCCAACGCAAGCAGTTAAGGGCTGGATACGTGGCCGCGGATGCGGTGTTCGAGGTTCCGGGGCGAGTCGCGAAGGTGGACACCATCGCGGTGACCCACGCCACCATTGCCGATGAGACCCAGCGGCCCACGGGGGCCGTCGGCGGTGTCTTCACCTATCAGGCCATCCGTCCCGGTCAGCGTTTGATGGCCGAGTTGTGGATCAGCCGCGCGCTCTGTGCCGATGACACGAAGTTCAAGGATTGGCTGGATGGCGCGCCTGAGCAAGTCTTGCGCATCGGTCGAGCCAAGAAAGACGATTATGGTCAAGTTGCCATAGCTGCTTACCGAGAGATCAAACCGCCGGTGCCCGACACGGACCCGGAGAGCCTCACGGTGTGGCTGGTTTCGCCGCTCCTGCTGCGCGATGCGGCATTGGCGCCCGTAACGGATGTCGCTGGCTTAGCCGAACAGCTTGGAGTGGCCCTCGGACTCGGGTCGGCGGGGCTGCAACCCCGCCGGGATCATCAAGGTGTCTTTCTGCGGCCATGGCGAGACGAGGGTTGGAACAACGCCTGGCAGATGCGCCGCGCCACCCGCTTCGGAATTGCCGCGGGGTCGTGCGTATCTTTCGCTGTGCACGGCTCACTCGATCCGCGGACACTCGCTCGCGTTCAGGCCAACGGACTCGGCGAACGCCGGGGTGAAGGCTATGGCGAACTGCGTTTCAACACGCCCCTGTTGGCCAACCCGGATGTTATCTGCCGTGCACTGAACCTTGACCGACCTGTAGCAGAGGCGACGGGAAACGCTACGGTAACAGACTTTTCGCGGGCGGTGCAGCGCCGTGCGGCGCGGCTTGCGATTCGCCGCAAGGCCGCGGAGCGTGCGCACTCGTTCCGGCGCGATCTGGGCTGGACGAGCGGAGCCTCGTCCCTCCCGCCCAATACCCAACTCGGCGCCTTGCGTGCGCTGATGGAATCGGCGCATGACCAGACCGGGCTGGAGCGCATAGCCGCTTGGCTCGCTGCCGTGCAGCGCACGAAAACGCGGAGCGTTAAATGGCCAGAGGCCACACAGGCCCGACTCCAGCAGCACTTGGACGCCGACTCGACGACTATCTGGGGGACACTCGACCTAGTCACGGGGCCGCTGGCCCTCCCCGGGCATGATCAGGAGGCGTTGACCCAAGAAATGCGCGTCGAGGCCGTGAAGACTCTCTGGCTCACTGCGATTTCCGCGCAGTTGAACGAGAACAACCGTGCGCCGGACAACCGCGAGAAACCCCAGGAGTCAGGTCATGGCGCGTAAGATCACCCATACCCTAACGATTGCTGGCTGCCTGAACAGTCTGACCCCGTTGCATGTGGGTGGCGCTGAGAACGACGGCATCACGGATATGCCTTTGGCGATTGATGGGCTCGGACGTTACTACCTCCCTGGCACCTCGCTTGGCGGCGCGATTCGAGCCTTCTGTCGAGCGCTGGACGAGGACCCGGTGTGGGGTTTCGCCATGGGCGAAGACCAAGGCAATGCCTCCCACGTCATCGTCGACGACGCCCCGGTACTGAGTGAGGCCTACCCGGAATTATGGCACGGCAACGGGATCGACCGGCGCTGGGGAACCGCCGCTGACGGCATCAAATACGACCGCGAGGTGCTGCCCAAGGGTACAGCCTTCGCGTTCCGGCTCACCGTGGAGGTTGTCGAGGGACAGGATGTGGACGAGAAGCGTGGCTTCCTCGCATGGCTGGTCGATGCCCTCACGGCAGGAGAGTTGGTCCTCGGTGCGGCTGGAACTCGCGGTTTCGGCAGGGTTAAGCTCGCCGCGGCACGCTGCAACGAGCGCGACTGGGCGACCCCCGAGGGGATCTTTGCTTGGCTTGGGGGCGCGGATGCCGCAGACCAACGTGTCGCCTGGCAAGCCCAGCGCACTCGGTATACGGCCCCAATACGCCAACGCCTGCGTATCGAAATCCACTGGCAGCCCAAAGGTCCGTTGATGAGTCGCTCAGCCCGCGACGGCGTCGTTGTAGACGGTCTGCCCTTTGTCAGTCGGCAGGAAGACGGTCAATTCGCCTTGACCCTCCCCGGTGCCGGCATCAAGGGCGCCTGGCGTTCTCATGCGGAGCGCATCGTCCGTACCGTCCGTGGGATCGACGCTATCCCGCAACAGCACGGCGATCAGGTAAATATTCCGCTGGCAGGCGACCTCTTTGGGCGTGCCCGGCCCGAGGACCCGAAGCGCGGAAAAACCAAACAAGCCGAACGCGGCAAAGGCCGCCTGGGGTTCGAGACCTGCTACGCCGAGTTCGCCTTGCCGCAGGAGCGTTGGGATACGCTTGATCGGTCCGAGACCGACTGGCTTGGACCACCAAGTCAGCAGCGACCGATGGCCCGCGCGATGCACGTGGCCGTCGACCGCTGGACCGGAGGGGCTGCGGATTCACGGCTGTTCAGTGCCGCGGAGCCCATGGGCGTGACCTGGGCACCCCTGGTGCTGCATGTGGACACGGAGGGTCAGCCCCATGCGGAACTGGCGCTCCTGTGGCTCACCCTGCGTGACTTCTGCGCCGGTCGGATTCCCCTTGGCTATGGTGTCAACCGCGGCTATGGAGATTTGGAGGTGAGCGCAATCAAAATGAACGGACTCTGCTCCTTGGGCGCGACGACGGACGCGGTTGACTTGAAGGTCACCAGCGGCGAGATCGATGTCGATTCGATCCGCGACCTGATGACCGCTCTCAACACCGCCTGGACGACATGGCTGGACGTTGGTGACCCGGAGACGGATCAATGAACGACGAAACCATCCTTTATCGCTTTCAGCGGGCGAACTTAACCCTTGCGCACTGCCTGACCGACGCCTTCGCCGGTCGGTCCTTGCTCGGTCTGCTGCAAAGCCCACGCGCCTGGCGGTTAGCCACCTGGGACGGGCAGGATGCCGGCCCCCTCAAACTCGACCAAGTCTACGAGGCACGCCTGTTCTGCGAGGAGGGCGAGCTACGCTGGCTGCGCGATCCTGCTGCGACAGGTCAGGGCCGAGCAGGCTGGATCAGCGAACTAGCCTACACACCCAAGGGCTTCGAACCGGTGGACTCTCGGGCACTGGAAACGATCGATGGCACAATTCTGAGTTACGCTAAAGGCTTTCCGGGTGCGGATGTGCCCGACGACGTTGCCGGCTATACGATTCGGGAGTACATCGGTTCCGCCTCGGGAATGGCGGGCGAGGACGGCAACATGATCGTGGTGGAACACCGCATCCTGCGCGTGTTGGCGCGCACCCAGACTGGAGGCACCCAATGAGCGATGAACCCATGAAGGGCGAGATCAAAGTTCGTCAAGTCAAGACCGGTCCGCAGGCCTACATCGACGTGCCGACGAGGAGCGGAAGCCAACCAATGCCGCTTAACGCGACCAAACTTTGCACCGAACTTGCCGCAGTCTTCAAAAAGTCCCCGAAGGGTCTGGAGGGGACGTTGGTGGAGTTCTTATTCGACAAAGGGCAGATTCAGCGAGTGTGGACTGCGGGAAAAACCTGGGATCGGGGCGAGCAACCCCCACCGGTGAGGCCAACGGCGGGCGATGGTGGTAAGGGTCGTCCAGGGGCGGGAGGAAATAAGCGCGAGCCGCACCGAAATAATGACTGGGGCGGCGGACAAAATAGGCAAGCGGGCTCGCAGAACACCGGTCCAGACGGCAAGTTTGAGAATCCTTACAATTTCATTCCTGCACTGCCGCGTGACCGCGACCATGCGGAATTGGGGGACGCGGCGCCGTCTGGTCATCATCGCTTCCATCCCGGCTGCTGGAGCGGACGCATCCGCATCGAACTAACGACCAAGACTCCGCTGCTCGTGCCCGACCTTGGCGTGGAGCAGCCCAACGGTCATAAAGTCTTCGGCTTGCGGTTGGATGAGCATCGGGTGCCGGTGCTTCCGCCGACGACCATCAAGGGGCCACTACGGGTGGCCTATGAAGCGATTACCAACAGCCGGATGGGTATACTAGAAGCCCATGATAAACTGCTTGCCCTAAGAATGCCCGCATCCGAGGGCGTCAAGCTCGTACCCTGCCAGGTTGTCGCAGCAGCCAATGGTGCTCTTGCAGCACGTCTATTGCCGGGGCTGTCGGAGTTCGGCTTGGATGGAAGACCAAAAGGCCAAGGAGAAGACTGCCTGATGTACGCGGCCTGGCTTCCGCGCTACAGGAAGTACAATTCGCACATGGCGTCGGCTACGGATAAGCACGAGCGACAACAGGCACGCCGCTACCCTGACAATACCCTGCCGTCCCATGGAGACCTCGTCTACGTTCGAATCACCCGTAACCCACACAGATCCGGGAAGTTCTCCTTCTTATCTGTGGAGGAAATTCAACGGGCTACTCCGGGACTAGCGTGTCCTGCGGGTTGGAGTGACGGCATTGTCTTCATTTCGGGACGCAACATCATGAATAAGCATGAGGAGCGTGTGTTTCTTGTAACTCCAAAGGCTAGATGCCTTCCTATCGAAGACAATCACTCACGAAATTGGCAACGTCTCATCGACGATTACCGTGCGATTCATCGGGACGAACTGGAGGATCGTCGTCGCAAACAGATCCAACCCTCAGACTACTTAGGGCATGAACCCGGTAAGACGGGTTTTTCCCGCCATGTCTACGGTATAGGGGAAGAACAGTTGAGGGTTGACACTCTGTGTTATGCAAGCATCGAAACAAACCCGAGCGGGATTCCGGTTCGGCTAGTTCAACTCTACCCCGTGTCGATAACGCGGATGCTATTTTCAAAGTCGCCGCTCACACTATTGAGCGACACCTTATCGCCAGCGGTCGAACGGAGCCAACTGTCACCCGCAGACCGCGTGTTCGGCTGGGTCAATCAGAAAGGTAACGGCAGTTTCAAGGGGCAACTGCGTATCGGTGCAGTGACCTGCCTCGACGGTGCAAAAGCCGTTAAGGTGCTTGAACAGGGCCAAGGCATCCCGCTCGCCATTCTCGGTCAGCCCAAGCCCGCCCAGGCCCGCTTCTATGCGGCCAGCAATGAGCGCGGAAATCCACTGCCGCCTGGTGGCGAGAAGAAAGAAGGCTACGGGCCCGGCGGAGGACTACGTGGGCGCAAGGTCTATCCTCACCAGAGTCAAGCTGAGCGAGCCGAGTACTGGATGCCTGCCAAGGACGTGACGCAGCCTCTTCCCGAACTTCTTAACGGACGCCGGGTCTACCGCGAATGGTTGAGCCATGGCCAAGAGCAAACGGACCAGAACCGATCCATCACCGCCTGGATCGAGCCGGGGTCTCGATTCGCCTTCGATATGGAGGTAACGAATCTCAGCGACGTGGAACTTGGAGCACTGCTTTGGCTTCTTGAAGAACTCGCCGCGGGTTATTTGCGGGTCGGCGGCGGTAAACCTCTGGGGTTCGGCTCCGTGAACCTTCGCATCACGAACCTGAACCTGCGCGATGGTGCAGCCCTTGCCGCGGACTACCGTGCTTTTTCAGAAACTCAGCAAGCGGGGCGACGAATTGATGATGTGCAGCAGGCTGGGTTAGTCATTGGTGCCTACAAGTCCGAAATGATAGGCGCACTGGGTGAAACCAAAGCTGGTTTCGATAACCTGACCATTGTCAAGGCGTTCCGCAATGCATCGCGGGGCAGCAACCTACCTACTCATTACCCCCGCACAGACTCGCAGCATGGACCCGTGGGGGAAAGCTACAAATGGTTCGTAAAGAACGAGGCGTCCGACCGAACTCGGCATGAACACCATAGCTTACCCGCCCTAGCGGAACCGGACCGCGGACTCTGGACACTGATCGAGAATCCGCCGCGATGAATCACGGAACAAGGCTCGCTGAGCGTATCATTGCAGTCAATTGATAAGAGGAGAATAACGGTGCGCGTTGTGCAACTGCGATCGATGATCGGCTTTGTGCGTGAGAGCCGCGGTGTCTATTTCGTTGCTATGCTGACCTTTCTATTGGTTCTGGTCGTCTTGTCGGCGACCGGAATCGAAATGACGACCGCTGGTAAGTTCTGGACCGATCACATCGACCCGTTCGTGGGGATGGCCGTGCTGATCGTCGCCATGGCGCTGTGGTTCGGTGAGATTCGGCAGGATTGGCACGCCTCATTGCCCTGCCGCTTGACCGTCGTCTTTCGACATGGCGATGGGGTCGACGCGCGCGAGGTCATGCGTTGCGAGCGGGCGGGGCTGTCCGGCGAGGGAGAAATGCGCGCACTCGGGCAGCAGATCGGGGCACAGATGGTCGGTGAGCGGACACTCGACTTTTGTGCGCCCAGCGTCGAATACTCCGGCGGCCACATCGAAGCGGAGCGTGACGGCCGCATCTATCGGCATTTCACGGTCGCATTGCGCCTGCGCAAGCTGCCCGCGGCCATCGATGACCTGGCGAGTGATGAAGTGCTGGTCTGGCGGCCGCCTTTCGACAGTGAACCCGTACGCGAAACGCCCACCTGATACCGAGGTTCTCGCTAGCCTTTCGACAGGACCCGCCGACCGCGCTCACGCTGACCCAGCATGGTCGCACCGCAGTCGTCGGCGATCATGACGGCAAGGTCCACTTCATCAAGGTCAGATGGGCTTGAGCCAGATGAGTCAGCGATAGAGTAATGTCCGCACCGAACACCGAACTGGCCTACATTGACGGCCCCAGGTCAACTCCCAAAGCGTGGTAAAGCTATGATTGCCTCCGCCCAGATCGACGCCGCGGTCCATACCCTCGCCAAGGCAGCGGCACCGGCGCGGATCCTGCTTTTCGGTTCCTATGCGCGCGGCGACGCGAATGCTGAGTCCGATCTGGATTTTCTGGTAATCGAGCCGTTGGTGGCGGATCGTGCCCGCGAAATGGTGCGCTTGCGCCGCGCCCTTCGCCCGCTGCGTCTGCCGGTGGATATAGTCGTGTACTCAGAGGAGGAGGTCGAGCGCTGGGGCCAACAGCCGGGCAGCGCTCTCTTCTGGGCACTGCGGGAGGGACGGGTGATGTATGGCTGAGCCTACCCTTGGCGAACGGCTCTATGTACTGGCACGGCGGGACGCGCTGGCCTTCCACAAGTTGGCCGATGACCCCGAGATACATGAGACCGTCGCGGTGTTTCATGCCCAACAGGCTGTCGAAAAGGCGCTGAAAGCCGTGCTGGCTGACGCCAAGGCCGTCCATCGTCGTACGCATGATATCGCCGAATTGCTTGATGCCATTGAAGACGCCGGCCTTGCGCCGCCGCCGCACGCCGATCGGCTTGATGAGTTGAACCCCTACGCGGTTGAATACCGCTATGGCTTGGTTGATCCCGCGGGGATCGACCGCGCGCTGATCGGCGTGATGCTCGCGGACCTGCTGCAATGGGTCGCGCTACGCCTGCGGATCGGCGGTCAGGCCGCAGGGTCCAGCGTCCAATAGTGCGCTCTGTTTCATTTCGCAGGTCCGCACTCACCGGGGGTCGTCATGCCCGGCACCGGACTCTGACATCCCTCCGAATGACGGGTGACTTATAGCCTTCGTACCTGATATCCAGATAGACCCTTGTTGTAGGGGCGGGCTTGAAACCCGCCCCTAGGTCCGGTTATCACGTCCAAATGCTATAACATGGAGCGGGATATCAATGAGCGCCGGCCGTTTTCTATTCCGAGCAAACCGAATAGCAGGATCGGGACGCGGACCTCGATCATCGATCCGGCCGGCGCCCGAGCGTCGGGCACTGGAGGTCGAGGCTTTAGCCGGACGAGGACCGCTCAAACGCAAGGTCGACCGGCTAAAGCCTCGACCTCCAGTTTTCTTGCGGCCGGAGCGGCGATCATGGCCGGGGCGCGCCAGCCCGGCCGGATCACCGCGATCACATTTTCGTTTTATTTCGACACCCTGACGGAGGCCGCGAGTGATGTTTGATGCCTTGAAATCGGTAACCGATACCATCCTTAACCCGATCAGTGTCTGGCTTAGCCTCATCGTCTCGGTTCCCATCTTCTGGACCTGGTGGGATCTGGTGATCGGGAGACGCTACCGCCATCGGCGTTGGCGACGTGAAGTGAGTTGTCACGCGGGGGTTCGGCCGGCGATCTTGATCGTCGATCTTCTCCCCAAGAAGGACGTGCGCGCGGCCGTTGAGCATTTCCGCGCGGGTTCAGAGGAACTCAAGGGTATCCCGGAGGAGCATGTTTTCGTCGTGAGCCGCAGCAACTGGCTGGAGCCGGATGATGCGCCGGGGCTCGTGCAAGACATCCAGGCCGCGGCCGCCGAGATTCTGCGTTGCGGTGCCGACGTGCTTCACTATTTTCACGCCGGCCCGGTGTTTGCCGCCGCAGTGGTTGGAGCAGAGTTCGCCAACGCGGGCTGCCGGGTGTTGCTGTACCAAAACGAGCAGGGTCATTATGTGAATTTCGGCCCCCTGCGTCACCCGAGATTCTGACTATGACCTGCTATGTCTTGAACACCCCAGTGCTGACCGCCTACGGCGACTTCCGCTTCAGCGGTCCACTGGCGCCCGCGGAGGCCGCCGCGCGACTGGGTAGGACCTTCGTGTCGGCGATCGGCCATGAGGGCGCGGCCCTGTTTCTCACCCGTTTGCTGGGGCTCGCGGTGCCGACCCAGCGGATTGCGATCACCATGCAGCCGGGGGATACGGCGCTGGTGCTGCGGTTGGCCACGCGCCTGCCGGAGGGGATGACCCTGACGGCAGAGGAGATGCAGGCGGTGGAGTTTGAGTTGGGTTGGCTGGTGCGCATGGCTTGAGGTTGGCGTTGGCGCGGTAAGGTCCTGAGGTATTTCCGGGGAAGAATCGACCGCGTGGTGGGGCGATTGAAATCGCCCCTACAGCTCCCCGCAACGGGAATGTCGGTTCCTGGGAATCGCCTAATGCCCCGTACGCTTAAGCCACGCTTTGACCTGTTCGGGGTCCAACCCGCGTAAACGCTCCTCAGGGTCTAACCTGCGCAAGATTTCCTCAGTGTCCAACCCACGCAAACGCTCCTCAGGGTCCAACCCACGCAAACGGTCCGCAACATCCATCCGTTCCAGCAGCGCTTGGCGATCTTCCAGGCTGAGCGCGTGAAAATCGTCGATGAGCATTCGATAGGTTTCAAGTTTGAAATCGTCGAGCGTATAAGCCATGTCGGGCAGCTCCAGTTGATGGATGTTCGCCAGATGAAAACGTAGCAGGTGTGCCGCCGGGTCGCGTGGCCGATAGTGCGCCAACCCATAGCGGATTCGATCCAGCTCGCTGGCGAACAGTTCCCA
>JACDZG010000321.1 GCA_013426805.1 Chromatiaceae bacterium | reverse complement strand
TCTGGGTTGCTGCGGGTGTTGCGGCCGGGCGCCGGTTAACGCTATACGTTAGGCTAAAGAAGCGGATAGGAATAAAAGGGAATAAAAGGGGTCAGACCCCTTAAACGGTTCGAGCTCGGCCCCTTGCGCCCGGGATGGTATTTCCAGCGTTTCTTGTCCGATTGGATAGACAACATGCCTACGATGTCTTGTTCTTCGCGGAAGGCTTCGGTCATGCAGCGGCATGACCGCCCGATTCGTCGGCGCGCGTTCTTGGGACCTCTGGCCGGGCTGGCACTCCTGAGCGTCGCCCCCGGCGCCATCGCCGTGGAAAAACTCAAGGTCGGGGACACGATCGTGTCCTATTGGCCATCCGACCAGGCGCCTGGCCTGGTCGAGTATCAAATGGACCAGAAGGGATACAAGAACACCTATACCCTGGATTGTCAAAAGGGCCAATTCCGTTGGACCAGCAACGTCTCGCTTTCGACCGGGCAGGAAACAGGCAACAATAACGGCGCCGATTGGAAGCCGATAGGCCCGAAGAGCCTTGCTTCAAAGGCCGTTTATGAGGCGGCATGTCGAAACGCGAATGCCCAGGCGGATAAGCCGCAGAGTCCTGCTCATGATGACCAGTCGCCGACTGGGCCTGCGCCTAAACCCGAAACGGTGCCAGTCGCGCAGCCTGGTCCCGCAGGCGCGCCCACATCGCCCGGTCACCCGTCAAATAAGGTGATACTTAAAGGGCCGAACGGCGAGCCGATACCGGATGACGTGCGGGAGGCGTTTGAATTTCTTGAACGGGCATTCACTGATAAGAAAGGGTCCAAGTATTTGAGCGTATTGGATGACACTGTTTGTCATCTGCGTTGCAGCGATAGCAATATCCCTGGTTATTCTATAGACTTCGTGCTTTCCGATGTCGCATTGGATAGCATAGAATTAAATGAAACATACGGTATCCGTTACATTCAATTTGAAACAAAAGATGCAAAGCCACGCTTCCGATATCATTACTCAGACCAATCCGACCTGGGAGCCAGCGCCGCATGCTTTCCTTCTGATGTACCAAAAGGGGCCGTGAAAAACTTCTATAGTCTCGCCGAATTCTGCGGCGCAAAATAGGAAATACCCGGGACAGACCCTGAGGTATCCCCACGAATCGCGATGCCCCCTATTCCGAGAATTCCGGGGACAGTTTACTTAATTCGAACAGCAATGAAGAAAAAAAGCCTGGGCAATAGGGGACAGACCACGGTTTACCTGTGAATCCCCTCGAGCCGCATCGAAGAAGAGAAAAGAATGCCTAACCTTTGCCTTAAAAGCGAGCGCGCGCCACAGGCGTCGTGCTAAACTCGCAAAGTCATCAGTGGCGCGCGCCGCTTTAGGCTGCACGTTATCGCGCCGAGCAAAGCTTGGCGTCTCTTGCGGGGTGAGAGTCCCCGT
>JACDZG010000145.1 GCA_013426805.1 Chromatiaceae bacterium | reverse complement strand
GCTAGAGAAGGGTACAAGATACTCCTTGACGGCACATCATGTCGAGGCCGCACCCGCGCGGGCCCCTCTCGGCCCCGCTGTGTTGCCATTCCCCCCTAGGGATTCTTAAACGTGCATCCGGCTGAACCGCCTGTCTGGACTCGATGGTCGTAGAGAGATATCCTAAATCGGCCTGATGCCCCACAGGGTCAGGTGAAACCGGTACCGTGCCCGAGTCGGAGTCAGCCGATATCCTTTCATACGTGGGCGCTAAAGGAATCGCGCTGGATCCGTCGGTATCCACTGGAATCCGACTAGGCTTTCTCCGGCTAGAAGGATCGCTGGAAATAATGGGAGCGCTCGTAGCATCCGGTAAATTGATCTTGTCTCCGCCATGCTTCTTCTCGCCAGGACCATCGACCTTCCCTCCATCTGTGGGGTTAGCTGCGTCCGCTGGACGCATCTTTTCAGTAATCGAATTTTCATCGGACGAGCGAGGTTGCACTGGGAGCCGTATGTAAGAAAATAAGTGAGCAGTGCCGGACGAGTCGATGAATTGTGTCGCGGGTGCCTGCCACCCGGAAACCGTTGAAAACTCGATTTTATAACGGTGATTGCGAGTAAGCCGGATTGGCTCGTTGCTATTTAACCAGGACCCACCATCTACCCGCCTAGCGGGGTCCAGGTCCAGTTGCGGATACTCGGGATCTATACGCCACTTGGCGCCAAGCTTGACTACCTCCGGCGGAAGAATCGTCACTTTAACGAGCGAGGTCGCTTCCTCCTGTGTTGTTTGTTCTGGCGGTACGCGATGAGAATTAAGCGGTGGCATCCAAGTAGCGAGCATATAGAGGACAGAGAGCACCATAAACACATATATGATCTGTATAGGAGGCAACGCATTACGGATATTCTGGGTATGTCTATGCCATTCTTCATATGCCTTCTTTCCACTTTCTTCTCCTGATCGCTTTAGCGCGGAATGAACCCAGTGCCAGAACCCGTTTGCTCATTTATGGCTTGCTGAAATCGGCTGCGGAGCCGTATCGACTTCGACGTTCGGGACGGGATTGCATACGTCTAAATACCATTTTACTGCTGTAAAAAGGGCGGACATGCACGGCTGTATATACTCCGCTGTAATCTCATCCGATTCTCTTTCCTGATCATGCGCACCAAAATTTCCATACCTTTGGATAGTCTGTAGTGGCGGCAGAATAATCGGTGGGAGTAATCCTTCAGAGGTGAGCTTCTCGATAAGTTGCTGAAGGGTAGCCTTGCCAGGATTCGAGTTGTTCTTATTGAGAATGTGCTTGCAGATTGCCTCGGCGGCTTTTCTGGCCTGACCAAGCGCAGCCGCTGGATCGCTCGTCTGGTAACCTAGCGCCTTATGGTAATATCGCTGAACCCGTTCGCGGTCGCTCCGATCAGCGTCACGCTGCGCCTCGGCCTTTGTCCTTTCGGTTTCCATGGCGTTAGATGTCACTTTTCCGGCGCACAACTAATCACTGGTGCGCCGCATGAATAACGGTCTCGTGCTGCGCGTGCTCGGCAAGGCCGTGCGGGTGCCTCCCGGTCATTGCCGTCACCGCGGCGGCGACGACGGCGATCACCAAGCCGATGGCGGTCGCGGCCAGTGGGGCGAGATCCTGAGACAGATGCAACCAGTCGTGCACCGGCCGCAGTTCTAGGATCTCCTTGGCAATGGTAAAAGTCGTGAGCCAGGAAAGTCCGAAGATGCCGATGACGGAGGCCCAACGGAACCGCCGGTCCTGGCGCCGGGCGTGCTCCGCGGCCTTTCTTGCCGCGGCCTGGCTTAGGTAGGCGTCGATCTGGGCGCTGTCCCGGTCCAACTCGGCGAGCATCCAGTCCAGTCCCAGCACCTCGCGCAATGCCCGGTTGACGTCGTTGTGCATGCCAATGCGGCTGACGTAGGAGAAGCGGAAACACAGGGTGAAGCCGGTGACCCTTTCGCGAATGGCTTGCATCCGTTGCAGGTTGCGCGCCTCGTCGCCCGGCTCGGGCCAGAAGCTCGAGTCGTTGGTTGCGTGCAGCAGGAAGCAAAGTTCGTGGTAGGCGAGCAGGACGATGGGCAAATAGTGTCGACGGTAGGTGACCTGGCGGTAGTTCTTGAGGAAGATCGGGACGGCCTCCGGGCCTAAGCCCTCCAGGTCCACCGCGGTGACGCAGCCCTCAAGCGCGAATCGGTGCTGGACGTTTCGGAAGTGACTGACGGTCTTGGTGCCCGGGAGGTCGTCGCGGATGTCGTAATCGTCCGTATAGTGACGGGCAAGCTGGGTCAGGAGCCGGTCCAGGGCCGCCGGGTCCGGCGCCTCCGCGAACTGGACATAGGTCGCGGAAAAGACCCGGTCCGCCCGTTTGGCCCCGCCGCTTTGGCCGGTGAGGCCGCGGACGATTGCCCCGAGGTCGAACACCGGCACTTGGTCCAGGGACCCGCCTTCGGCACTGCGCCAGGTGGTTTCGTTGATACGCGAGAGTGCGTGGAGCGCTTCGACGATCAGGTAAGGGTCCAGCCCATCGCCTCCGGGCGCCGCGACCTCCATCTCGGCAACGACGAAGGCGTGGCCGGTGCGCAAGGCAATCAGATGCATATCCAGGATCGCGACGCCGAGCACGTCTGCATCGAAGCCCGGCACCCGTGCCGCGATGCGCGTCCGCGCCGACTTGCTGAGCCGGATGCAGAGACGCCGGGGCAGCCGATCTTCCTTTGGCGTCTCTGGCGGGTAGGCGAGGCGCTGACCCTGGACCAGCTTGCGCCCGGACTCGCTCAGGCGCCAGACGGAGGTGTGAGACTTCTGGGACGGGACACTCTGTGCGGTCGGCAGCACTTCCGGTACCCCGGACTTCTCGCCTCCCAGCAGACGCTGGACATGGGGATAGAGATCGTCGCCCGGCTCCAGCGATCCAGGCTCCCAAACTGGGCGGGGTCGGCGCTCATCGCTGATGGTGGTCAGGGCCTCAGCGGCGAGCCAGCGAGCCGCTGCCGTCGCTTTGTTACCCGCTTCCGGCAAGGCATGGGTATCGGCCAGATCGCCAAGAGTCAGGCGCGTCGACAGCAGTTGCTCGCCGACCGGGACCGGAAAGATCAGGTAGCAGGCATGCTCGACGACTGCCGGAAAGGAAGACACGGCGATCGGCGAGACTGGGATGGTGCGTCCATCGAATTGCGTTGTGTCTGTCATGGTCTCTCTTTGCCTCTCGTAACACCGCTCCAGCGGTGGTACGCATGTGCGAGACGCTTTGCGCCGTGGGCGCGAAGTGTGATGCCCGCTTGGGACGCAGAGCGCTCAAAGCGGGCGTGACGCCGCTGCGGCGGTGTCACGAGGGATCTGGAGCTTGCAGGGGGGGTCGCCTGGCGCGGCCACACGGCGTCGACTATCACGGTGGCTCCAGTATCATTTGAACCCGTCGGTTCTGAATCCGCCCGTTTTCAGTCCGATTATCTCCGATAAACTCTGTCTCACCTCGTCCCTCGTAAGACTTTACCTTATACAACTTGCTCTCAAGGTAGCGTTTGGTTTGAAGGGCACGCCGCTGCGACAGATCCAGGTTGTACCGGTCATCACCAACATCATCCGTAAAGCCTATTAGACGAAAGCTCCATGAACGATACTCAGGGTTCTGTCGGAAAGCGTTCGCAAGCCAGAGAGTCACATCCCGTTTGCTTTCCGGAGTTGGTTGGTCCTTTGCCGTGTCAAAATAGATGTAGAACGGAATGACCAAGGACCCCGTCGCACCTTCCGTGCCCATTCGGATTGCAACAGGGACGAAGCCATCATCTTGAACAATCTCTTGGCCGGAGTTGGATAGCACCATGCCCACGAATTCCTCAGCTAAACGCAAGCTCTCCGGAGTCACGGACCCCGGCTGAGCGATAGCACGTGCCAGATACATATAGAGCTCTCGCGTTAGTGGATAGGCGCGAGAGCGAATGGATTGACCGTTTGGAGCAACGGGCTGCGCGTTCTCCTCATGCACTTTCAAGACTTTCACTCCCTTCGCGTCGGGCCAGGCTACAAACCCAATGGCACCGGGGTCGTTCGCCACCGCCGCGGCGAGCTTTTGGCCGTCCTCGTATTGGTTGTGGACACCTGGGGCAAGTCTTCCATTGGGAAACACCTTCTGTTCGAAGAATCGATAGGTTCCGGATTGGGAGTTTCGCGCGTAGACGGCGATCTTTCCACGGCCAAGTGAGTTGGGGACTTGTTCCCAACGCGTCAGCGTACCAGTGAAGATATCCCGCAGGGTTCCGATGTCTATCTGCTCGAGGGGGTTTCCCACGTTCGTGATGACAGCTATACCATCATAGCCGATCAGATTTACGGCGCCGACGTTTGACCGCTCTGAAACCGAAAGGTCACCCAGGATGTCTTTCAATGATTTTTGTGATCTAGGGTCGACTTCATTATATTCGACCGGGCGAATCTTGTCGGATGCGAGCCCGATTTCGCAAAGACCCTCCCGTAATGCTCTAAACCCGGTGGAGGATCCATGAGGCTTTATCTCGATTGCCTCGTCTTGTCCGTCCTTATCAATATCGCCGATGATGTAGACATCGCGCGCCCTACCTTCCCTCGTATCGGTTTCAGCACCATATTCGACCCTTGGCTGCAACACATGTCGTTCTTTCATGAATTGCTGCGCGAGTTCTCCGGCCAGCCGTCCCCCGATGGTATGTGAGCCGTGCAAGCGTAGCACCACATGCTCGGAGCGCGGGGGCTTCCCAGCCTCGACGATCGTTTCTGGGGCCGGCAGTTCAAATTGACTCCCGATGATATGAACCGAGTGCCCATCCTGAGCGACGGTACGCTGTCCAGCATCGGTGAGTGCGAAAAGAATAAAGTCGCGAACCGTCTCCGGGGCAGGGTTCTTGGCATAAAGATATAGCGGCCTCGCCAAGGGATAGGTACCGCTGCGGACTGACTCCGAGTCGGGCATCACTGCTGTGGCGGATGAGTCTGCACGCGCCTTCTTGATTGCCAGCGGTTTGCTTGCACCCACATACGCGAGGCCGACAAACCCGATGGCCTGCCGTTCTTCCGTGACATGCCGTACCAACGCATTGCTATCCTCGAACGCCTTGGTCGCCGCCGACAGCGGTTCAGGAGTGGGATCCGCGGGACCTTTCTTCCCCTTTGCACCCATCACCTTATCGCAGAAGAACTCGTAGGTGCCCGACAGGTTGTCGCGCCGGACCGGTTGAATCGGGCCGGTCATTCCATTGACGCCCGGGATATCTTCCCAGCGGGTGATCTGCCCAGAGTAGATCTTCCGCAGGTCTTCCAGACTGATCTCGGCCTCCATCAGATTGAGCGGGCTGACGATCACGGCGACGCCATCCATCGCCACAACGTGTTGCCCGCCGTCCCCTTGTCGTGGTCCGGACGCGTCCACCTTGCCGAGCCCTGCCCCCTCCAGCAGTCTAACTTCTTCCTCCTTGACCTTGCGCGAAGACATGCCGATGTCGACGTACCCCTTTTCCAGCCCGACCTTTGTCACTCCATTATTCGGGTCCTCCTTAAAGGCCGTCGCACTGCCATGGGCCTTGACGCTGATGGATACGGACGACTTGTCCGCAAACACGGCCCTGACCTCCCGAGTCAGGACTTCGCCGCGGTCATTCTTGGGTCCGTCTATGATGCTCACGTTGGGTTTGCGCGCGGCGTAGGTCGTCTCCAGATAGACCTTAGCCAGCTCCGGTATCAATTCAGCCCCGAGGGTGTTGGAACCGGAGAAACGCAGCAGTACCTTGGGTGACGCAGAGGGCTCCTTGCAGGTCCGCGTTTTCGAGTCCCAAACCTCGGGCTCGCGGCAGTCGAGCTCGGACAGTCCCACTGGCGGCTGACAGGTCTTCGTCGTTGGATTGTATAGCGTCTGCGGTGGGCACTCCGCGATCCGGTCTAGGCACCTCTTGCTCGCGACATCCCATACCTGCAGCGCCGGACACTCGGGGCTTTGGGGCCAGAACGTCCAGGCCAAACCCGCCAGGAGCGCCAAGGCGGCAACTATACCGCCGACCATCCAGGGCTTGCGGTTACCGCCACTGCCCCCCGGTGCCCGGTTGAGTTGCTTTTGGCACTCCGGACAGATGCCCGGACTGCCGTCCGGCAGCGAGATCAGCTCATGCCTGTCGGCCTTGTCGCAGTAGCCAAAGTTTAAACAGTTGTACTCGGTCGCCATCGTGGTACTCCCCTGCCGTGACGGATCAGATCTTCTTGAGGTCTTGAATCGCGCTGCGCGCTGCCGCCTCGAAGCGAAGGTAAACCGGGTCTTCGAAGTCGCCACGGCGTTCAGCGAGGATGCGGTTAAGCTCCTCGCGTACCGTCGCCTGGAGCTCGGTGCGTTTATCGAGATGCCGGTAGCCGTCGCTGGCCAGTTGCTTCTGTGCCGCGTCTTCCAAGCGCTGGGCGGCGGTGAGTTCGATGCCCTCGGCCACCTCCGGCAGGGTCTTGCCGAGCCGGGTGCGGACCGGCAGGCCGTCGGGATCCTCACCGATCAGATAGATCTCGCTGAGCCCGGTCGTCGGGCTGGTCACGGTGACGATCAGGCCCAGGGCTTTGGCGAGCAGCAAGGCCGGAAGTGCCTTGTCGCGCAGGGCGCGCTCATCGGCCAGTAGCAGTTCGGGCCATTGGGTGCCGTCACCCTCGCCATGGAGTTCCAGCTTGATGCGCTCGGGGTTGCCGCCCTGGGCGATCCGGCGGTCGTATTGCTCCTTGAGGAAGCGGGTGGCCTTGGCGTAGCGCAGCGGGAACAGGTTAGTCAGCCCGAGCAGGGTGATCTCATTGGGCTTGGTGTCACTCTCAATGATCTCCACCGGGACATCGCCACGGAAGTTGTCGCGAAAGAGCGTCTTCAATTGATCGCTGAATGCGGCCAGGTCCGCCGCCTTGGGCAGGATCACCAGGAATTGCGAGACGCGGGCCTTGGCCGCGCCGAGCACCACGGCCTGCGAGTCGAACTCCAGGAAGTTCCCGGCCTCGCGGACCAGGTCGTGGATGAACTTCTTGAGCTCGTCGGGGCGGCCCGAGAATTGACGCTCCAGTTGCCCGATGATGTTGACGCCGAGCAAGGGCCGACGGTCGCGATTGGCCGAGACCCGGGCGTCGTGGGCCGCCTGGGAACTGGCCGCGCACTTTTGCTCCAGTACATCGAAGAATCGCTGGCGGCTGATCCGCGCATGGAAAGCGGAAAACGATGGATCGGCGGCAATCTGCTCGATGAGTGCGAGGCGCACCGAACGCGCCTGCCGTGTCTGCTCGTCACGATCCTTGTCGAGCTCGCGCGCAAACTGACGCACATAGTCCGCATTGTAGAAACGCACCAGTGATTGGCGCAGGTCGGGCGTTTCGCCGTCGTTGCAGCGTTCGTCGATACGTTCCTTGAACTCCTTGATCGACTCATCCACCAGCTTAGAGCAATAACCGACATCGGTGGCGAGTCCGTTGAACTCGTTCACCGCCTCCTGCAGCAACCGTTTAGCGAAGGTCCATGCCTCGACCTGGGTGCGGGCGATATAGAGATCGCGCACGCATTCACCCTGGAGGTCAAGCAGCTTGCGGCGCTTGCCCAGCATCTGCGAGACGATGCCCACCCGCGCGTATTCGTTGCGGTTCGCGGCGACCTTCTGTTCGGCGTTTTCGACATTGGTCTTGGCGCGAGCGATTCGGTCGTCCATGGCAACCAGCCGCTCTCCGAGGGAAGCAATGAGTGCGGTCAGGCAGCGTCCGATGTCATGCATGGACTTGACGCCGTTCTTCCACTCCTCGAAGAATTCGCTTTCGACGCGGCGGCGCAGCTCGCGGACATGGTCCTTGCGCGCCTGGAGTTTGGTTTCATAGAACTTGCGCACCCCGAGGCCGCGGTAGTTTTCATCGAAGCGCTGGGCCATGAGCCGTTCGAACTCATTGACACAGTCCTTATTGTCCTTCGGCTGCACCTGCGCCATGAGCTGTGGGACGACATCCAGCCACTCGTTGACGATCGGTTTCCATTTCTTGTTGTTGGCCTCTTCGAGCAGGATGCCGCGGGACAGTGCCAGGTGTTCGTCGGTGAGGGACCAGCGCTCCAGGGTTTGCTTGTCGCGGACGAACTCTCCGCAATCCTGGTTACGCGCCTCATCGCGGAACCCAAAGGTATCGTCCCAGTTGTTGTAGCGCAGTTGTAGGGCGGCTTGGCGGGCAAACTTATAGGTGAGATACTCCCGGATCTCGATCTCCGGGACCGCCAAGCGTTTAATGCCGAAGGTGAGAAACCGTTTACTGCGCAAGGGTGTGATCGTACCGGGCCGAGCCTCCGGGGTACCGTCGCCGTTCTCGGCGTTCTCCATCTTCTCCAACAGCTTCATGGCCTCGGCATTGCGCGCGGCCACTAGCTTCTGGAATAGAAAGTCGGCCAGGATGCCGGGCAAGGTCTTGTCCACATCCACCTGCAGGCCGTTATCATTGCGGTTGCAAAAGACATAACAGCCGTTGAATGGGTCGCTGAGCGCGAGGCGTTCGCCGCGCTCGGCAATATCGTGGGGTTGGTAGGCGCCGACGCTCAGCGCATTCAGTTCCGCCAAGGCCGCATAGCCATTGGCGTGGTAATTGCCCGTGTCCCAGTTGGGATTGGGGATTTCTTCGGGCAGCAGCGCATAAATGACGATCCGGTAAAGCTTGGGATCGCGGTACAGTGCCCGGATTTGGGCCACCGCATCGATCACCGCCCCGCTGCCGGTGCCGCCGGCCAGGCCGCAGCAGACATGGAAGGTCACACTGGCATCGCCGCCAGTCGTGATCTCGCCGGCCAATTGCTTGAGCTGGGCCTTGAACTCACGCGCCTTGCAGGCGAACAGAAAGCGTCCAAGCCGGCGCTTTTGACCGCCAAGGGTCTCGCCCACGATGCTGTTGAGGATATCCTTCCATTGGTCGCGACTGCCGATCCATGGCTGGATATTCGGGTGCCCGCTGATATTGTCGAGAAGCTGATTGAGGTTACCGCCGGTAATGAGGAGTTGGCTGCGCAGGGGTAGTTGTACACTTTCGCCGAGGATGCGCCAGGTGGCGTCATCAATGTCCATCATCTCTTTGCTGGAATCGACGTAGAGATAGCGGAGTTTGACCTGATCCGGCTCATTGCCGCGGAATTCCTGGAAGACATTCTTGCGCAGGGCCCGGAGGATCTTGCCGCCGGTACCGCCCAATCCGATGAGCAGATGATTTTTCATAAGAGCCTTCTGATTGCGTGCGTCATACGGTCACTTTCAAATCGCGCCAGGCTGCCCAGCCGATCAGGCTGAACGGAATTAGCTGTACCAGAACAAACAGCACCACGATGATGGCGAGGGCGATCGGAACAACCCGTGCCACGCCCTCTCGCAACGGTGCGTTCAAGGCGTCGACAGTGTATTGAACGACGCGGCCCAAAGGGATGGTTGATCCTTCGGAAGCGAAGTAACCGCTAATACGCGACTCGATCACTGTGACGGTTTGCCGCGGCATGGCGAAACGGCTCCAGACGATCTTGCTCAGAAAAGGCCGTTTTAACTTGAAATCCGCAACCGTCGCCGCCGCATAGACCTCGGCCAACGTATTTCTGGATGCCATTTGGGTGAGCGGGATGCTGCTGCGGGATGCCGCCGTCGCCGTTGAAAAATCCTCGATACCGAGTTTCTTGACTGCGTCGTACGCCGCTTGGAAGGCGGACATCTGCCACACCACGTCGTGTGTAGACGCGGCTCGCCAGGCATCAATACTGAGCTCGGCCGCGTCCTTGGTGTACTTGAAGCTGGCGAAGAGGATAACGAACACGAAGGTCAGCATGGCCACCAGGAGGCACAGGAGGGTCTGGGTCGCGCTGGTACGAAACCGCAGATTCCACAGCTTGGAGTAGTTCGCCGCCCCCCACCAGCACAATCCGGCGAGAACAACGGCAATCCCCGCCACGACGGCAAACTCGGAGCGATGTTGGCCGAACAGGATGGCGACCGATCCAAGGGCGAGGGAGAGGAAGTCAAAGATGACAGACATGGTGGATTCCGATTAGTCGGCTGCCCATCGGACACCCGTGCGCTGTTAGAGCCCCGCGATCACACGGCCGTACGGGTCTTTCCGTATCCGTCCAGCCTGGGTCAGGACACAAGTCGGGGAAGTAAATAAACCAGGAATATTGCACGCCGACGCTCTACTTAGGTAACGCACAAGCATAAAGAGTTTCCTTGAAATATTAAAGGGATGTCATAAAACCGTCACATATGCGGCGACGAGCCGGGGGTCCCGCGGCAAGGTGTTCGGCACGATGGAATGAGGACGACGACGCGTGCGCCGATTTGGGCGACTGGCAGAGGCGTTTCGGGGAACCAATTGACCAAGACCCTTTGCCGCCGCATGTTCCCGTCCTGATGTCCAGTGTTGGCAACGCGGAAATCGGGATCCGCTATTGATGCCGCCAAGTACTGGTGACGGAGCGGTTTCTAACCCCTTCGCCGAACTGAAACAGTACCGTCCCGGTACCGCAACACCGGCGTGCGATGATCGCGCATCCTGACCGTCAAGTGTTCGGCGCGCGCCCTTCCCCATGTCACTCGAGCACAGCTCAGCGCTGCACTGCCGCCTCCCTGCCTGGCAGGACCTGCGCCCGCGCGACCTGTGGCGCTGGCCGCTGGACGCCTTGGCGCGCCCCGTGGATCGGGTCGCCTTGCGTGCGGCGGCGGCCCTGGCGCGGCGCCAGGTCCGCACCATCGCGCATTGGGAGCGGGTGCTGCCGGACCGCGACCCCTTCATCCTCGTCGCCAATCACGGCTCGCGCCGCGAGACCGTCTATCTGACCGCGGCCCTGATGCTGGCCCGCGGCGGACGCCCGGTGCACTTCCTGGCGGACTGGAATTTCCGTCTGATCCCCGGGGTCGGCTACCTCTACGCCCGCACCGGGGCCATCACGGTGACACGCAAGGAGGCCCGCCCGCGCGTCCTGAACCGGCTCAAACCCTGGTTTCTCGATGGGACTCCCGCCCTGGAGCAGGCACGGGCGCGGCTCCTGGCCGGCGGTTCGCTCGCCCTGTTCCCGGAGGGCACCATCAACCGCGATCCGCGTCGGTTACTGCGCGGACGCTGCGGTGCGGCGCGCCTGTCACTGGAGAGCGGTGCGCCGATCCTCCCGGTGGGCATTCGCTTCCTCGGCAGTTCCGAAGAGACCGGCCGCGGCGCTTCCGGGCAACCCATGAGCATCCATCTCGGTGCCCCGCTGATCCCCCCGCTCCGCACTGGAACGAACCGCGCAACCGGCCAGGCCTCGCTCGCCGACGTGCGCGCCTGGCACGCCGAGATCATGGCAGCCATCGCCACACTGTGCGGCAAGACCTGGTCACCGACCACGCCCCCGACGGTTCGGCCCGCCGGCGGACCCGTCACCTTCCCAACCATCGAACCTCGCGCCATCGGCCCAGGAGGCCCCCCGTGCTGAAAAAGCCCAAGGTCATTCGCGTCGACGATGCCCAGACCCGTCAGGATGCGCTCGCCGTCCTGCGCGCCACCTATCGGGATGAGAAGGGCTGGGTGGAACAGGCCGAGTCCCAACTGCCGGAATCGGATCTGACCAGCCTGCAAGTCTCCTGGTTTATCGTTTATCGTGGGCGCGAACCGGCCGGGGTGCTGCGTATCTATTACGAGCCGCCGGTCGCTCAGTATCGGGCCTACAATGTCACACTGTTGAATCGCGAGCTGGACGTGGATCGATTTCTGTCCACCAACCGCATCGCTGAGATCGGGCGCTTCGCCATCTGCCCGCCCTACCGGCACAACCTCCTGATTGCGGTCGCCCTCATGCGCGCGGCCACCCGTGAGACGGTGGAACGGGGCTTCACCCACTACATCACCGACGTCTTCGAAGACGACGCCCACAGCCCCTACGGCTTTCATACGCGGGTCATGGGCTTCGCCCCCGTTGCGACCCACGAGCACGGCGAATTGCACTGCAAGAGCCGCCGCATCACCCTGATCCTGGACCTGAAAGCCGCCTACAACCACCTGCGTCGTCGCCGGAACTGGATCTTCCGCTCCCTGACCGCGGACTGGGACGAGGGACTGCATCGGCGCTTGGCGGTTTAGCTGGGACCCCGTTGCCCGGTCGCGCTAAACCGCGCCCGGCGCGGTATGCGATGTTTTTCGATGAGATCAGCCCCGACAGTCTCGGCCATTGCCGGAGCTGGCGCGGTTTATCGCCTTCGGACGTCATAACCGGACGTAAAGGCGGGTTTCAAACCCGCCGCTACACAAAGGTCTGTCCGGATATCAGATATAACGATATAACATTCCAGAAAGAGCCGGCAGCTACCGAGCAGCGGCCCATTCTGCCCTTGCACTGCGCCCCATCCTGTGGCATTTCTTCGATGACCGGGTCGCCGCGGCGCTCCGGACAACAGTGCTTCTGGAGGGGCGTCGCTATCCGGTGAGGCGGCCGGACTTCAAATCCGGTTGGGGCCGTCAGGCGGTCCTGGGTGGGTTCGACTCCCACGCCCTTCCGCCAATGACTTACGATTGAACTCGTGCAGGAGAAACTGACCCTTGCCTGTAATCTTCATGGCCCGTCAGGTTTTTTCCCAAGACATCGGCCTGAGAGAACCTGGAGAGGTCCCTGCCCGGGTGCTTTGCGGATCGCATCTGGGCGCATCTGGCCGGGACTGCGAGCGCCGTTCCCGGCGGGCGCCCATCGGCAGATCGCCGTGAAGGTCATCGATGAGCGAGGCAACGCGTTGATGGTGGTCAACCGCTGGGCGGTTGATCGATCCCAGGCGACTCGGGAGCGACCGAAATGATCGTGAGAGTGTCATTGAACGAGGCACAGGCCCGACTCCCAGAGTTGGTGAAAGGGCTCGCGAGCGGCGACGAGGTGCTGATCACCGACGGCGACGAGCCGGTCGCGCGGCTGGTCGGTCAGGGTCGCAGGACGGATCGCATGCGCCAGCCCGGGAGCGCTAAGGGTAAGCTGCGCATCCTGGTCGAAGACGATGCGCATTTGGACGACTTCAAGGACTACATGCCGTGAGGGTGCTTCTCGACACCCATGCGCTGCTGTGGTTCCTGCTGGACGACCCCAGGCTGTCGCGGGTCGCCCGGGATCTGATTGCGAACACGCAGAACCGCCCGGAGGTCAGTCCGGCCTCTTACTGGGAGATCGCCATCAAGATCAGTCTCGGGAAGTACGAACTGCCGGAACCCCTTGGGGCCTTCATGGATCGCGAGCTGGCAGACAACGGTATCCGCATTCTGCCGATTCTCCCACGGCACGCCGCGGAGCTGACCGACCTTCCGTTTCACCACCGCGATCCATTCGACCGCCTGATCATTGCCCAGGCCATGGTCGAAGAGATTCCCGTGGTCAGCACTGATCCCCTGTTTGATCCGTATCCGGTGCGCCGCATCTGGAAGCGGCGGGCAAGCGAGACGCCCTAAAGCCCTATTTTGTTTGCTGCGGTTTGTTGTAGACTGTTGAATCTATAGGACTTCAAATCCGGTTGGGGCCGTCAGGCGGTCCCGTGTGGGTTCGACTCCCACGCCCTTCCGCCAATGACTTGCGACTGATCGAGACGCCGACGCAGCCGATTGAGAACAATCAAGACCATGCGTATCGCCCACGTCCGCCTTTACTATTTCCACTCCGAGGCGATGCCGCTCTACCTGTTGACCCTGTTCGCCAAGAACGAACAGGCGAATCTGACCCATGCCGAACGTAACGCGTTGGCTGGACAGGTTGACACGCTGGTGTCGGGGCTCTCCGGGATTTCCCGTGGAGCTTTACATTAACATTATCAATAAGATAGCG
>JACDZG010000320.1 GCA_013426805.1 Chromatiaceae bacterium | reverse complement strand
TGTCCCGTGTTTGCCAAGGATACGCAAGCAGAGTTCTTGTGTCAAGACGAGAAAGAGCTGAAGGGGTGGAAAGGGAGCGCCCTGCGGGGACACAGGTGTCGGTGGCAGGGATTTTCAGGACAATGGGCCGGGCAATAAAAAACCGGCCTGTCTGTTTCCAGACAGGCCGGTCAAATGCGCCTCAGCAAAAAGAAATGCCTTGGATTAGAACTTGTAGCTTACGTCCACCTGATAGGTCTGAGTATCTTCCACTGCGGTCTGGGCAGTTTGAACGTCTTCAATATTCTGGAAGTTGTAGTAGGTGAAATCAAGGGCCCAGTTCTTGGTCACATCATAGCCAATATTGGCCTTGTGACCCTCGACGTTGGTGTAATTTTGTACCAAAACAGCAGCGTCTGTATAACCACCCCATTGAGAATCGGCCTCAAGAACGGAGTAGGAATAGGCAAAGTGAAACTTATCCATGGTGCCGCTGAATCCAAGGCTCCAGCCCATATCATTGTCGTCAGCATTCTCATCTGAGCCAATAAGAAGTGATGCCTGGCTTATTCCTGTTGGGGCATCGGCAGCAAAGTTCTGCCACACCTGACCATAAATCGTGAGGGCAACCGGGCCGGCACCAAAGCTGACATCTCCATAAAGATTGCCGACTTCAACACTGTAGTCATTTAAATAATCGCTTTCTGCGTTTAGTCCTAAGCTTCGGAAGGTGTCCCTTGCAATTTCATTCATATAGGCCTGATCAACCATATGGTAGCCAACAGCCAGGGTGTATTTTCCTTTTTCGCTGAACTTGTCCGCGAAGCCGACCTGTCCGATATAGACCATACCTGTATTGTCATCGCGGGGTGTACCAAGATCTACGTTCAGGACCTCGGCGCCATAGGCGCCAGCCATGGCAAAGAAACCTGTGTCTTTACCATAGGCAACGGTGGCACCGGTGGGGCGCAGATCGCTGTCCATAAAGATCCAGGAGGCTTTATAAGGGTAGGGGGTCTGGCCAAGATACGCGGCGTAGTCGCCAAAGGTGTGCTTGACATAGGCGTAGTCAAGGTTGAGGTCGTTATGCTCAAAGGCAATGGTTTGACCCCAAGTATCCTCAGCACCCCTGTTCTGGGTAGCGGTGGAGGTGGCAAGCCCGGCGCCGAAGACCCAGTTTTCGGCCTTGTTCTGCCATACACCACCCAGGCGGGCGATGGTCCGGAAACGCTCCTGGTCTTGTTTTGTATCATTGTAGAGTTTGTAGTTGTTCTGCTGGAAACGCTGTTTCAGGGAACCGTTGAGGGTTACGCCATCAATAAAGGCGTTGCCGGCCATAACGTAGCCTTTTTTCTTCTCAAGGGCGTCAAGGCGGCTGGCCAGGGTAGGATCGGTTTTCTGACCCTTGAGCATGTCGATCTCGGCCTGTTGTTTGGCAAGCTGGGCACGCAGGTCTGCC
>JACDZG010000319.1 GCA_013426805.1 Chromatiaceae bacterium | reverse complement strand
TGTTTCACGTGCCGTGTACCCTGCATCGGAACTTAAAACGGTTCGTTTTATGCAAGACAATTCCTCTATTTGCGAACTAACGGGCTATGATATTGAGACATTGACCAAGGACAAATTATACGGGATTAGCAAAAAATTGTTTGAGGAGAAACAAGGGCTTGAAAATTATTTGTCGAAGAAAACCAACGATTTGTTTGACCTTCAGGATGAGATTATTTTGTTTGACCTGACCAACAGTTATTTCGAGGGCGAGAAACGCGGCAGCCAGTTGGCACGTTACGGACACAGCAAGGAAAAGCGGAGCGATTGCCCGTTGGTGGTATTGGCATTGGTTGTCAATGTTGAGGGTTTTATCAAGCACTCTTCCATTTTCCATGGAAATATGTCGGACAGCAAATCATTGTGCCAGATAATCGACCACCTTCGCTTATCCACCTCCACAGGCAGCAAACGAGCCATTGTGGTAATTGATGCCAGAATTGCCATGGAGGACAATCTGGCACTCATACAGGCAAAAGGATACGATTATGTTTGTGTGAGTCGAAGCACAAAAGCCGAAATCAAAAAGTCGGAAACAGGAAAGCCCGTTATTGTAAACGACCGAAAGAACAGGGAAATTACATTGGAAAAAGTGTTGACTAATGATGATTCCGCCTATTATTTGAAAGTGACCAGTCCCACCAAAGCCTTGAAAGAAAGAGCAATGAAAACATTGTTTGAACAGCGTTTTGAAGATGGATTGGAGTGTATCAAAGCAAGTCTGACCAAAAAGTCAGGCGTGAAAACATACGAAAAAGTGTTGGAACGTATCGGACGATTGAAACAGAAATACTCATCGGCACATAGCTGGTATAAGATAGAGGATGAAAAAACAAGCAGTTCCGGTATCGGAAAAAAACAAAAGTAAATCAGGCAAAACCAAGGAAATTTGCACATCTTTGAAATGGGAGAAAATTGCCAAACGGGATGCACAAAAACAGGAGGAATGCGGTGTCTATTTTTTGAGAACCTGCATAAAAGCGGAGGAAGAAACCTTGGTTTGGACTATCTATAATTGCATAAGAAACATTGAAAGCAGTTTCAGAACACTGAAAACAGATTTGGATTTGCGCCCCGTTTTTCACAAATCAGATGATGCAACCCAGGCGCATCTACATTTGGGATTATTAGCATACTGGGTGGTAAATACGGTTCGATACAAATTGTAGCAAAAGGATATAAAATCCCAGTGGCGAGAAATTGTACGACAGATGAACACTCAAAAATGTGTTACAACTGTTGTCCAAAACACCCGAGAACAATGGATAAGCATACGCAAGTGTTCTGAACCGGAAGATAAAGTAAAGGGTATTTATGATGCTTTAAAATACAAATACGCTCCCTTTATCCGGAAAAAATCAGTAGTGCCCAAACCACAAATTTTAAAAAATGAAGTGGTTGAAAATTA
>JACDZG010000144.1 GCA_013426805.1 Chromatiaceae bacterium | reverse complement strand
CCGCTCTGTCGCCATGTGCATGACGCAGATGCCCGACATACATCAGGAGTTTCTGACGGCTGGACGGCAACATGGCCGACACCGCCGCCGCGTCTTGCGTCAGTGCCAGTAGTGCGGGCTGCGGAATGCGGCAACCCTGGTCCAGGGCCAGATTGACCAGCGTGATCAGGGCGGTCGTGTCATAGTCGCTCAGCACCCCGTCCAATTGCGTTCGGGCCGCGGCGATGCGCTCCGGCCCGATCCGGTCGGTCTCAAGACAGTCCAGATAACCCTCCTGCAAGCGCGGACCGGCGCCTTGGGCGTTTGCGAGCAGGCCGTGGGCGGCGTTGAACTGTCCGCGCTCCTTCAGAATCTGCGCCAGCTCGGCCCGCGCCCGGAGCGGAGGCCAGGACCCGGCCAGCGCGGTGGCGTAAATATGTTCCGCATCCCCCCAAACCCAGGATCGGGCCAGGCCCGAATGGCACTGACTTAAGCCGAGACATCTATAAATCAGCGGGTTACAGACAGTGCGACAAGCAGTCACTTGAGTTCAGGCAGCCTTTTCGGCGGTGTTTCCTGGCATCGGCCCAGTCCGCAACCGTTTTTCGCTGACTTCGCGCCATCGCAACCGATTGTTTCTATGAGGCTAACGCCTTAAGTCAGTGCCATTCGGGCCAGGCCCAAGCTGAAGAGTGCCAGCAGCGCCAGCGCCGCGATCATCGGGCGGAAGCGGGCGAGGGCTCCGGTCGCCGACCCGATCAGGTCCGCCGTCGCCAGGATCAGTCCCAGGCTCGGTAGGTAGTTGCGATGCTCGAAGGCCAGTTCCAGCGGGAGGAGTGTCGACTCCAGTAGATGGCCGGCAAAGAAGAACAAGATACCGAAAGCCGCCAAGGGCCGCCGCCGCAGTAACCCCAGCCCGAGCCCAAACAAGCCGAGCAAGAAGAGGGCGGACCAGAGGGTCGTCGGCGGTTGCAGCCAACCGGTCGAATAGGGCAGCCCATCGTAGAAGAACGGCATCGCCCCCGGGCGCGGCAGTAGGATTTGGCCGACATAAAGCGTGACCACCCGCGCCTGGGTCAGCAAGCGTTCTTCCATGTCGAACGCCCGTCCGGTATAAGCTCCGTGCGTCGTCAACAGCCATAAGGCCGCCCCCAGACCCAAGAGCACCGTCAACCCGAAATAACTCAACAACAGACGCCGGGTCGGCGTGCTTCCGCGCAATCGGAACAGGGACAATTCCAGAGCTCCGAGCAGCACCGGCAGCAAGACGCCGTTCTCCTTGGCAGGGCAGGCAGATTCTCGCTCGGCATCAGCCGCCGCAACACCCGCGCGAACCAGACCGTCAGGCAGCGCCGCAGGCTGGCGCGGCGCGGGTCGCGCAAGCGGGCGGTCAGCCGCTGCAGGATCGGGCGCACCGCCGCGTGGCAGTCGGCCGCCAGCACCCCCAGCCGCACCCATTCGGCCGCGACATTGGTTGCCTGCGCAAGCGTCTTGTTCAACCCGGCCCTCATCGGTCAAAATAACAGCGGGATCGGACCGATGACGTTGCGGAGTGCGGGAATGCGGCGCACCGCTTGCGCGGCGGATCCGATGCCTGCGTCTGTTTGCCGGTCAGGATGCGGATTCTGCTGCGCCGGAAGATACCACGTCCCGCACTGCGGCGATCACATCAGCCACGTCTCGATCGGACAGCTTGGGGGAAAGCGGGAGGCTAACCGTGCTCCGTCCGATGTCGCGAGAGTGAGGGAATGCATCGATACTCCAGCCATAATGCTCCGCATAATAGGGATGTTCGGGGATCGCCAGGTAATGGACGCCGACACCGATATTGCGGTCGATCAGTGCGTGCAGAAATTTATCGCGCGACATTCCGACCTGCTTTTCTTCCACGCGTATCGTATAGAGATGATGGGCATGTCGGGTGTCGGGCGCCGGCTCAGCCGGGAGAGTGATAGGTAAGTCTGCGAAGGCAGTCTGATAGCAGTTCCAGATAGCCTGCCGACGCAGCCAATTGGTCTCCACGCGGGCCAACTGGTGGATGCCCAAGGCGGCCTGGATGTCCGTCATGTTGTACTTGAATCCGCACTCGGTGACGAAATAGTGCTTGTGGCCGGAATCGGTGAACCGGCGCCATGCGTCTGCCGAGAGCCCATGCAGCGCAAGCACCTTGATTCGTGCGACCGCGTCGGGATCACGGGCGATCACCATGCCCCCCTCGCCCGTGACCACGTTCTTAGTCACATAAAACGAAAAACAACCGAAGTCGCCGAATGTTCCCGCGGGTTGGTCGTGCCAGCGGGTCTCGATCGCGTGGGCGCAGTCTTCGATCAGTTTCAGGCCATGTCGCTGGACAATCGCGGTGATCGCATCCATTTCACAGGGCCGACCAGCGAAATGAACGGGAAGAATGGCGCGGGTGCGGTCGGTTACCTTACGCTCAATATCCGCGGGGTCGATGTTCATGGTGAGCGGGTCCACGTCTGCCAGGACAGGCGTGCCTCCCGCATGGATAATGGCATTCACCGTCGCGCAAAAGGTCATCGCCGTGGTAATGACCTCATCGCCGGTGCTGATGTCGGCGGCCACCATGCTGAGATGCAGGGCCGCGGTACATGAGTTGACCGCCGCGACCGCGGGCGCACCCTGGTAGTTGCGGAATACCTCTTCAAACCGGGCGACTTTGGGTCCGGTGCCAAGCCAACCGGAACGCAGCGAATCCAGCACCTCCTCGATCTCCGCGTCTTCGATTGCCGGGCTGCCGAAGACCAAGAATTGCTCTCTGCGCGTCATCGTCATCTGCGCTCCCCATTTGGCAAAGGAAAGGGACCTGGGCGCAAATAAGACTACTCGGATCTGCGCCCTGCCTCGGTCCCGCCGGGCATCGCCGGGACCATACCAAGAGACTGCACCCAAGAGCCGGATACCGCAAGGGGCTCGATCGGACTAGCGAAGGTGCCAGGGGCTGTCGGCACCAGTCCCCGCGGACGAGCGGCGACGAGTTCTTGCCTCACAGCCGGAAAGGCGTGCGTGCAGTGCGTGCCGACGATGCCCAAGCCGTCGAGGCCGAAACCTGCGATTCATCAGTACTGCCGGAACAGGTCCGGGTTGGCGCGGAGCATGTGCAACACGTGCGCATCAACAAGGGCGAGCCTGTAGAATAAGGGGACCGTTATCAACGCTTGGCCACCCGCCACGAGAACCCATGGCTCAGGTCGACCCCAAAGACGTCAGCATCATCCTGCCCTGTCGGGACGAAGCCCAGGCCCTGGAAACCCTGCTTCCCCGGCTGCGCGCCGCCGTACCGGATGCAGAACTGCTGGTGGTCGACGACGGCTCGAGCGATGCGTCCGTGGCGGTCTGTGAGGCGCATCAAGTCCTTTGCCTGCGTCACCGTTACGGCAAGGGCAACGGTGCCGCGGTCAAGACCGGGGCGCGGGCCGCCCGCGGGCGGATACTGGTGTTCATGGACGCGGACGGGCAGCACGACCCGGACGACATCCCCCGGCTCCTGGCGCTGCTCGAGACGGGCTACGACATGGTCGTCGGCGCCCGTGGCAGCGCCTCCCAGGCGAGCGCGGCACGCGGTATGGCCAACCGCATCTATAACCGGCTCGCCAGCTACATGACCGGTCAGCCGATCCCCGACCTCACGTCCGGCTTTCGCGCCGTGCGTGCGAACCGCTTTCTTGAGTTTCTGTATTTGCTCCCGAATCACTTCTCCTATCCCACGACCATCACGATGGCGTTTTTTCGCGCGGGCTATCATGTCGCCTACCTGCCGATAGCGGCCGGCCCGCGGATCGGCAAGAGCCATATCCGCCCGCTTCAGGATGGCGTGCGGTTTCTGCTCATCATCTTCAAGATCGGCACACTCTACTCGCCGCTCAAGATCTTCGCGCCGGTCGCGGTATTGCATTTTCTGCTGGGCGTCGGCTATTGGATATACACCTATGCGACGACGCAGCGGCTCTCGATTATGACGATCTTCATGATGACCACAGGTGTGTTGATCTTTCTCATCGGACTGGTCTCGGAGCAGATCACTCAGTTGATGTACCGCCCCGCGGGCTCGGATACCCGGTATTCGGATTCCGAATCGTGAGAGTGGCGCGTTCGTTGCGACTATTAATGGAGCCTTTGCGCGGCACCCCCCTGCATCCCCAGTGGCTGGCGACCCGTGACCTTGCCATAACACGGCCGGCCATCCTTGATGGTGCGGCCGGTGTGGTCCTTGACATCGGTTGCGGTGATCGCTGGGTGGCGACTGCGCTGCCTGCCGGAGCGAGGTATGTGGGTCTGGATTATCCAGACACTGTCGCAAAAGGGTACCCTGGGCGACCTGAGATATTTGCGGATGCGGCGCGGTTGCCGTTTGATGGCTTCGTCTTTGATACAGTTCTTTTTTTGGACGTGTTGGAACATCTGCCGGACCCTGGGAGTGCTCTCACTGAAGCGCGGCGGGTGCTGAAGCCGCACGGCAAAATGATTGTGCAAGTCCCGTTTCTTTATCCGCTCCACGACGAGCCCCATGACTTCCAACGCTGGACTATTCACGGCCTGCGGCGATTGCTTGAGTGTCATGGCTTTCATATCCTCTCTGATAGTTATTCCGGAGAGCCGGCTGAGACGGCGGCGCTACTCGCTGTTCTTGCACTCTCTAGGGCTGCCTTGGATGCGGCGCTGCAACGGCGCCCGTCTTTGCTGCTCGCGCCTCTGCTTTTGTTCGTTATCCCATTGGTCAATTTTGTCGGCTGGCTATTGGGGCGACTGTTGCCCCATTCCGCCATGATGCCCCTGGGTTACCGTATTGTCGCGAGCCGCAAGCTATGAAGCGGATGCTAATTGTCACGAGCAGCTATCCTGACGGAAACGACGGGGAAGCTGCGGCCGGGGTCTTTGTTCGAGACTTTGCCGGCGCCCTGCTCCAGGAGGGCGTCGCGGTCTTTGTCGTGGCGCCGGCACTGCGGGACAGCCGCATGGCTGAGAACGGCATTGATGTGTCGCGTTTCGCCGTGCCCAGATTGCCGCTCTCATTGCTCGATCCAAGACGGCCAGGCGACTGGATAAGAATTGTCAGGACTTTGGCCGCGGGCTCCCAGGCTGTCTCCCGCATCTGCGCGGTCGAGCGGCCAGATCACCTGCTAGCGTTATGGGTGTTGCCTTGTGGCGACTGGGCGCGACGGGCCGCCCGGCGTTATGGCCTGTACTACAGCACTTGGGCGCTCGGGAGCGACATCTGGGTGCTTGGGAAAGTCCCTAAGTTGCGCGCCTACTTGGGCTCGGTGCTACGTGACGCCAGCGCCCGCTACGCCGACGGTTTCCAACTCGCCGCCGACGTGGAGCGAATTTGCGGATTGCCGTGCAGTTTCCTGCCGAGCAGTCGGCACCTTTGCCTTCCGGTACCCACCCGGCAGCGAAAGGCCCCGCCTTACCGCTTGGCTTTTCTCGGGCGCTGGCACCCAAACAAGGGCGTTGACCTGTTACTGGACGCCTTAGCGGCGCTAACGGATGCCGACTGGCGGTCTATCGAGGCGGTCCGGCTTTTTGGTGGTGGCCCGCTGGAAGCTCAAGTGAGGGATCGGGCGAGCGTTCTGGTAGCCGCCGGACGCCCGCTGGTTATTGGTGGCTATCTCGACAACAGCGGCGCTGCAGCCCTTTTCCGGTGGGCGGATTACGTATTGCTTCCGTCGCGGATCGAGAGCATTCCCGTGGTCTTTTCGGACGCGATGCAGGCCGGTTGTCCGGTGATCGCCACGCCCGTGGGAGACCTGCCACAGTTACTGAATCAATATTCCTGCGGGGTCGCGGCCAATGCAGTCAATGCCTTTGCGATGGCCGACGCTATTCGAGAAGCCCTGGCTACAACCCCCGCGCGCTATGATGACGGGATCCGTCTCGCGGCCGATGCTTTTGATCTTGCGGCGGCTGCAAGGCGGTTCTTGAGGGATGCCGAGCAATTTTTCCCATTCTCGGGAGCCGCACCGAGCACGCGCGCACGCGGCAGCGCATTTTCCGGAGATGCCGTTGTACACAAGACCGATGCGGATGCACTGTCAAATCCGCGTTGGGGAACAAAGCATCGCAACCGCAAAGCGAATGCGATTTTGCAGACCCTGCGTCCCTATCTGCGACAGCCATGGGGGCAACTGGAATGCGTCGATCTGGGCTGCGGTAATGGCGAAATCGCGTCGCACATTTCACGTCACGTGAAGCAAGTTATTGGAGTGGACCCGGAACCGTGGACTGATTGGAAGGATTTGCAGCAACAACACCCCAATCTGCGATTCGTGCAAGAGTCCGTAGAGAATCTCTCCTGTGCTGATGCCAGTGCGGATCTTGTCATCTGCAATCAGGTCTACGAGCACGTCTCTGATGCCAGGCTCCTGATTCGTGAGATTTATCGCATCCTCAAGCCCGGTGGCTACTGCTATTTTGCCGGTCCCAACCTGCTGTTTCCGATTGAGCCCCATGTCTTCTGGCCTTTCGTTCACTGGCTGCCGCGAGGCTTTGCTGTATGGCTGATGAGAATTCTTGGCTCCCGCGCTATTTTGGATGCCAATTCCAAGGATTATTGGCGATTGTCCCGGTGGTTAAGCGGCTTTGAAATCCACAATGCCGTGCCGTACATTTTGAAGCATCCCGGTCATTATGGGCGCCAGCACGTCATGTGGCGCGGATTACGTTTACTCCCGGAGTCATGGGTAGAGACTTTCACATGCGCTAGCCCGACCTTTGTCTTTGTTGTACAGAAACGCAGTCCTCTGGAGCAAGGCTGCCGAAGATAATCGATCAGGATCGGATGCTAACCGACGGGCAAGGCGCTGACACATTTGTAGGGCCTATCATCCCTCCAATCCCGGCTAATGGCGGCTAGGCTAACCGCTGGCGTCATCTTTCTTTTTAAATAAAAATAGCACGTTGTAATACTGAAATCTGGGAGATCCTTTGCGTTCCGACATGCGGTCTAGTTCCCAATCGGCGATGCGGTCAAAATAACGAGTCGGTACCAACCCATAGCGAATAGCATAAATCATCCACCAGCGTGCTGCGCGGATCGCAACGCGCCGTTCCAGCCGACAACTCTCCTCGGCAAACAGGGCTGCAAATTGCGACTCCGAGATATATGCTGGATGACCGATCCGAAGGTTGTCGACCACTACCACGTAGCCCCCGGGGGCGAGAATGCGCCCGATGCCGCGGATGAGATGGAGTTGGCCCAACTGTAACAATGGCCGCAGCAGATTTTGTATCAGTAACAGGTTCACGCTTCCATCTTCCAATGGTAGGGCGGGAAGTCCTCCGACCAGATAGTTAGGTCCCGCATAGTGAAGCCGAGCATATTGAACAAGATTCTCCAACGGATCTATCCCTACCGTGCGCCAGCCGGATTCAGATAGAACCGGCGTCAGTCGCCCGTATCCGCAACCCAAGTCCACCGCTGTCCCGGTCCCCGTCCCCGTTGGGAGATAACGACGCAACGCTTTCTCGTGCAGACGTGTAATGTAGTCCGATTTCTTACCGATGTGGTCGTTGGGATCGCAAATGTTGAGTCCGCTGACATGCCAACGGGGTGGCCGTTCATCCATCTCGATTTCCTCGTCTACCTTCAGTGTTTAGCACCAGAGGAAGTAACAGCAAGTCCGGGATCATAAGCCAGAGCCGCACAAAGAGCGCTAAGAAGGTAGCCACGTCAGTCGTTGTGCCGTCTTGGGCCAAGAGAATAAAAGCTGCTTCCCGCACGCCTAGCCCGGCGGGCGTTAGTGCAGAGACGAAACCGATCATCCAGGCGGCAGTGTAAAGCGCGCTGAGTGATGCGAAATCCGCATCAGCGAGGATCGCAAAGGCTTGACCAAGGGCCCACCAGCCGGCGAGATACCATGCCCAACCGAGTAGGAATACGCCTAGCACCATCATCGCAATCCGTGGCGACAGGGGCCGTTCGACGCTTAGAGCTATAAAGAAGCGCCGAAGCCGCGTCTGGTTCGGCAGCCATGGTATACCCAGTTTCACGAGTCGACCAATAACGCCTAACCGAATTAACAGCAACCCGCCAAGACCCATAGTAACGATTCCGGCAGCCCACGACACGCCGATGAACCGTTGGAAACCGAGGATGACGCCCGCGACAGCCAGATTCCCAAACACCGCAAGCAGCATGAGATCGAGATTGGCGCGAGTGATCGACGCTGCCCCCAGCAACCCTCGACTCTCTCCCACCTGATAAACCAAACCCCAAAAACGCCCTGGTAAATACCTGACAACTTGTCCAACCAAGTGGAGCCGGGCGGCCAATCTAAAAGGAACGACAAGGTTCGCTGCCTGATTAAGCAAGAACCAAAAGATGACCGCGTTGAGCATTGCGGATCCGGTAATCAGCAGTGTCGCGATTGCCAGCCAACCCGAACTCGACGGCACAAGCGCCGCCGGGTTCGCTATTGACGTCACCGCGAGATACAGGGTCCAGGCAATTCCGGCGAGTGCAAGAAGGAGGGAAAAGATCCGCATTGCTGGAGCGCCGATTACCGGACAAGTAGCCGGCGGACGGCCCCCCTGGTTAACCTCCCAATCCACCGTCGACGAAGATGACGCAGAGAAGAGTCGTACATTGCGACGGTATCCGCATTGCGCCAAGCGGACCATGCCGTCCTAACTGTTTCCCAACGACGGCCATACTCGCCTGATAGTGCCTCTATCGCTAGCCGCTCAACGTTAACCCAACAGCTTGCTGAAGGCTTCGGCAGAGCCCCTGGGTCCTGACCCAGTAGCAGTCGATATCCGGCGGATGCTAAGGGAACGCCTGCCCGCCAGGTAAGTCCGATCTGGAGCCAGGGTCGAGGGTTCATCTCTAACAGGTGCCAGCTGCCCGCCTCGCTACGTAGATAGGGCAATTCTACGACGCCAACAAATCCGATTGTGTCCAAGACAAGCCGAGATGCAATTTCTAGTTCTGCAATATAGTCCGGCTGGATACATACCCAGCAGCCAGAGCCCCCCACCCGTGGCTGTTTCCAATGCTCATAGGCGATCATTCCTCGCTGAGCGCTTCCTGGACCGCCAGCGATGCCCCACCAGTCCACCTCACCTGTGCGGGGCGTTATTAAGCGTTGCTGGACGATCCAGCGTTCCGAGAGATCCCAGACCGATGCGGCGGCATCAAGCAAGGCTGCAGCATTCGGGTAGTCGGAGGAAGCCAGAATCTTGGCAGGCATCCCTGCCATCCGCATCGAAAGCGGCTTGAGGCTTGGCTTGAGGATACAATCGCCCCCCAGTGCGGCCAAAGCGACGGGGATCTGCCCGGGTTCATCAATAACCCGGGTCGGAGCCCCATAACTTTCAAGACCAGCGGCAACAAGTGCCTCGAAAAGCTCCGCCTTATCCAGTCCGCCCATGCGCAACTTAGTGGCCCCACCGATCGCGAGAAAGTCCCGAAGGCGTTCGCGTTGTTCCATGAGCAGCCTGAGGCCGCCGTCCTCGGTGGCGAAGACGGGCCAAGGCCGGGCGCGATCACCGCTCAGGCGTCTGAGCATCTCAATCAGCGCATCCGCCCCCTCCGCCGTCGATGTCGGGGGCCATGGTAGCTCTTGGTAACGGAGACCCGGGACCGTGTCGCGCAACAGACTGCGGCGACCCAAAGCGATGAGCACGATCGGAATCCCCTGAGCGGCAAACTCTTCGACCAGCGCCGCCGAGACGATTTCTGAACCGGCGGACAGGATCACGGCGGGGATTTCAGGAGCGAGGGCGGTCATTGGCGATAGCTCAGCTAGAAATCGGGCCGGTCGGCAACGACGAGCCGGTCACCTTCGGGGCTGGATCTGCGACCACGTCGGTTTAATGCTTCGCGCCGCCGTAACTACTCAGGTAGGCGATTTCGTGAAAACGTCAATTAGTACAGTTTGTTAGCGAGTTTCGACTTTCGCACACTCATCGCAACAACTTTGTAACGTATTGATGTTCATAGCGTCGCCCTGTTGCCGTAGTCCGTCGAGAGTCCGTCGCGCCAAGTCAATATCTCGATATTTCATGCGCTTGGATAGACCTGAGTAGTTACGCGCCGCCAAGCGTTGTGCAGTCCCAGATCAGATCCCGATTAATGCAGTATGAGCCCCGCAGTCCGGACGTGCAAGTCGTCGCGAATGCGGCACCCGCTCAGCCGAATCGTATGCGCCGGCAGGTACACAGACGCGTGTCCGCTAGTGTCCATCCTGAGACTAGCATGCGGGGCCAACCAGCCCAGCGCCGACTCGACGGCAACCCGGCTCCAAAATTAGCGGTCCGGGCGGGTCCGCGGTGCGGTGCTTATGGGTCGGTCCGCTGGCGCTGACGCAGCAGTTGGGCCGCATAGGCGTAAGACGTTGACAGTGGCCGCTCCCAAGGCTTGAAGCCGGTCCGCAGCAGGGTCTCGGCTTCCTCCAGATTGCCGGAGGCGACCAGCCCTTCCAGCAGTTTGATGCGGGCATAGAAGCTGTCCGGTGCCCGGCAGTGTGCCTCGCGCAGCAGATCAAGACCCTGGGATAGGGGGAACCCATTGGCGGTGAGGAAATAGGCCCGGCTAATTAGCGCCTTGGTCTTTTCCCGCCGCGGGGTCAAGGGGTTCGCGTTGATTGCGTCGTAGAGCGCCAAGACATCGAAGAGGTCGAGCTTGTCCGGATGTTCGCGCGCGAGGGCACCGATGTAATTCATCGGAGCAGAATTCGCGGCACGCGCCGGTGCACTGCGCAAGGTCTCCAGCATCTGCCGGTAGGGATCGGCGGCGCCGTAGTCGTGGTCATAGCTGATCTGCAGCTTGAGCATTCCGTAAAGTGCCAATAGATTATGCGGGTCCAACTCCGCCGCCCGCGCAAAGAACCGGGCCGTTTCGTCCAGATAATGACGGTCGTGGGTCGTCTCATAGACAGCAAAAGACTGCCTGCCGTACTGGTAGTTGGCACGCACCGAAGCGGGGTCCGCCTGGTACTCCGCAAAGGCCATCCGCAGGGGTGAACCCCAGGTATAGGCGAGTATCAGTGTCTGCCCGGTGAACACCAGGCCAAGGAGCGCGGTCAGGAGATAGCCGATCCGCCGGTGGGTTCCCGGTTGGGTCAAGAGCCAGGCCAAACCCCAGGCAACGAGGATCAACGGACCCAGGCTTGGCAGGTAATTGCGGTGCCAGAAGACCAGTTCCAGTGGGACAATGGTGCCTTCGAGCATGTGTCCGCCGAGGAACCACAGGATCGCGAATGACAGGACCGGCCAGCGTCGGCGCCCGAGCAGCGCGACCGCGACCAGTCCGGCGATCAGGGTGAGGCTCAGCAGCGTGGTCGGCGGCGACAGCAACCCATGTGAAATGGGCAGGTTGTCATAATAGAAGTGGATCTGCCCTAGTCGCGGCATGAGTACATTCGCCAGATACATGGCCACCACGCGCGACTCGGTCATGAGCCGCTCCAGCAGTCCGAAATTGCGTTGGCTGTAGGTGTTCTCCAGCCATCCGGGGTGCATGACTTCGAGGATTGCCGGGGCCATCACGGGCAGGAGTAGCGCCGCGGGTGCCATCCACCGGGTGATCCGGCTGGTCCGGCTCGGGGCCGCCCCCGGCGGCACGGCCGCCAGCAGCGTGGCCTCCATCACCAGGACATAGACGGGCAGCAGGGTCGCGGTCTCTTTGCTCAGGAGCCCCAACACGGCGGCCGCCAGGGTCAGGCTGGCCCAGCCCAAGGCGGACCAGCGGTGCGCGTTCAGTGCCGCCAGGCGCAGGCGCAGATAGGCGATCAGCGCGATGAGGGTGAAGGACGCCGAGAGCAGCGTCATGCGCTGAACGATATAGGGTACCGTATTGGCGTGGACGGGGGACGCCGCCCACAGCAGGGCGGCAATGGCGGCGACGAGCAAGGGCGACGGCAGGTGGGCGAAGGGGCTGTTGTTCCGGTAGCGCCCGAGCAGTGACTCAATGAAGAAGAAGACCAGCACCGTGTTCAGCCCGTGCAGCCCCAGATTGACCAGCTTGAACGCGGCGGGATTCATGCCCGATACATACCAGTTGAGTGCGAAACTGAGCCGGCTGAGCGGCCGGATGTCGGCATCCAACTCCAGCGGGAAGGCGGCCTCGAGCAGATAGCGGGGAGAGAGATCGGGGACCCTGAGCGTCTCTTCATCGACGATATTCACCACGTCGTCGAAGAAAAAATCGCCGCCGATTGAAGGGATATAGAGCAGCGTGGCGAGCAGGAAGACGATCGGGATCAGCAACCAACGCTGACGCGGCGAGGGCATGGAGGATTTAGGTGCGATGGTGCGGTGCAGAAGCGAAAAGAGGGGCACAAGGCCCCTCGTCGCTGGGCGCGCTGCCTTAACGGCAGGAGGCCGGCACCAGATTATCAGCCAAATCCGACGAGCAGGCCCACTCAATCGCACCCCCCCGGTCGGTAGGCGTCAGGAGCAAAGTTTGTCCCGCAATCGCCGCCGATACACCACTTGTGGCGGCCTTAAAGGTCACGGTAATCACGCCATCGGCGACCGCCGCGCTCCTCACATATTTGCCGGTGACCGATCCGGCCGCCGGGATCATGTTAAAGGTGCTGTCCGCGTTGGCCAAGGAACCGGTTTCGTTGAAGGAGTTGGCGACCGCGAGTTTGAGTCCGCCGCCCAGACTCATGCCTTCCGACACCTGGCTGCGCGCGATGAAGTCTTGATAGGCGGGGATGGCGATGGCCGCCAGGATGCCGATGATCGCTACAACAATCATCAGTTCGATCAATGTAAAACCTTGTTGAATGGATTTCTTCATGTCTGTTCTCGCATTTATAGGGTAATGGAAGCGGCTGGGCCGGGGAGGCCGTCGCGGTCGCCGTGCAGTCGCGTCCGTCGTGTCTCCCTGATGCGGGCGCTGCATGATCCGCGCCAGCCCTTTCGCTTTCGTGTCCCTTGAGCGCGTGTGCGCCAAGGCTCTGTGATGTAAAGATATGTAATGGGGTCGATGGGTCAGTGGCGGTGTTCGGGGTGCCGGAAGAGGCCGCGTGGGTCGGTCAAACGCGGCCAATAGTGACAAAAATTGTCAATGAATGACGGAAGTTGCGGGTTTCCAGGGGATAGGGAGGATGTTTGTGGGTTGTCTGAGAGTGCCTGTTATTTAAGAAGTTTGACTCCTTGGAGGGATTCCGCCACCAGTGTCCGTTCCTCATCGGACCCAGTTTGGCGCATCCGTGAGAGATAGGATTGGACGAGCAGGCAGCGGGAGTACTCGGAGCCCAGCAGGGTCTCGCCGGGTCACGCGGTAGCTGCGTTCACGGCGAGCTCGCATCGTGGCCGCAGGCTGCTCCTGCGGGGAACCGCTTCTCAGGCGCCCGCGGGGCGGTCATGATCGTGCAGCCGCGCTGTGAGCCGCTCGATCTCGGCGAGGGCGGCTTCCTTGGCTTGGCGCTCGGCCTCGCGCGCTTGCAGGGCATCCTGCTGCGTCTCTGCAAGGCGGCTTCTTTTGCGTGCCGCTCGGCCGCGCGTGCTGCCCGTTCGTCGTCGACTTCGCGTTGGATAGAGCGCTGTTGGCGCAGGAAGTCCTGCCGGGCCTGATCGATGTGATAGGCGCGTTCTTTGTCGGAGAACGCCTTCAGGGTGGTCATGGCTTGCCTCATTTCCGGAGTTGGATTTCGGCCTGATAGAGGCGGGCGTGATCATCACGGGCTTTGACATCGACGATGCTGAGTTTATCGGTGGCAAATTCGCGTTCGTTGTACGGGTTGAGGATGTCAACCTGGGTGACCGGGCTGGGCAAGTCCGCGCCGAGGATGGCGCTGAGAAAATGGATGAGCAGGTCGCGGTTGTCCTCGGCGCCCAGCAGGGCTTTGAAGAGACATTCGGTCTTGGGGTCGATCGGGTGGTCCACGCGGAGAGTCTAGGCGGGCGCGGCGGGTGGGGCAATGGCGCGATGCTCGACGCGCGGGCCGCTGGCCCGCATGCGGGCGGGGGGGCGGCGCCCTAGCAGCCTGTCGGACTTTAGGCGATTTCCGAATAAGACGCTATCAAGAATC
>JACDZG010000318.1 GCA_013426805.1 Chromatiaceae bacterium | reverse complement strand
ATCGATTACAGCTTTACCTGGACCGGAGGCATCATCACCCTGCCCGCCGGCGTTTCCACCATCGGCGGCGTCAACGAGTCATTCAGTTCCATCGAAAACGTCATCGGCAGTTGGGGCGCCGACACCATCACCGGCTCGGTGGGAGCCAACCGGCTCGACGGCAATTACGGCAATGACGTCATCGCCGGCGGCGGCGGCGATGACACCATCAGCGGCGGTGCGGGCCTCGACGCCCTGAACGGAGGCGTCGGCAACGACACCGTAGACTACAGTTACATCCCCTACTATTACGGAGTTAACGCCAACCTGGCAACGCAGGTCGCCACCTTCACCAGTAGCGAATCGGCCGAGGCCATCGTCGCCTTCGAGCACGTCATCGGCGGCGCCGGCAACGATACCCTGACCGGCTCGACAGTGGCCAACCGGCTCGACGGCGGTGCCGGCAGCGATTCACTGCTCGGCGGCGGCGGCAACGACACCCTGATCGGCGGGTCGGGGAACGACACGCTCAACGGCGAGGCCGGAACCAACACCGCGGAGTACACCTACGCCCTGGGCGGCACCATCGACTTGGCCGCGGGGACAGCGACCTTCGGCGCGGCGGACACCGATGTCCTGCTCAACGTCGTCAACGTCATCGGCTCCAACGGCCGCGACACCATCACCGGCTCCACGGCCGCCAACCTGATCGACGGCGGACGCAGCGCCGATTCGATCCTCGGCGGGGCCGGCAACGACACGCTCATCGGCGGGCTCGGCAACGACACCCTGGACGGCGGCGACGGCAACGACTCGCTCCTGGGCGGCAACGGCAACGACTCACTCATCGGCGGCGTCGGCATCGACACCCTGATCGGCGGTCTCGGCAACGACATCTATGTCTTCGACGGCACGGCCGACATCCTGACCGAGGCCGCCGGCGAGGGCACGGACCGGGTCAACAGCTCGGTGAGCTTCACCCTCGCCGCGGGCAACAATATCGAGAACGTCACCCTGACCGGGACCGCGGCCAATGCCACGGGCAACGAGCTCGGCAACGCCCTGGCGGGCAACGACAGCGCCAATCAACTCGCCGGTCTGAACGGCAATGACACCCTGACCGGCAATAGCGGCAACGACACCCTGACCGGCGGCGCCGGGGCCGACAACCTCACCGGCGGCTCGGACGCGGATGCCTTCCGGTTCGTCACCGCTGCCGAAGGGGGCGACACCATCACCGACTTCGCCTCCGGGTCCGACACCATCGTCGTCATCAGTGCCAACTTTGGTGCCCTGCCCGTGGGCGCACTCGCGGCGGGCAATTTCCGGCTGGCCGGTCAAGCCTTGCCGGCCGCGGCGGTATTCGTCTACGACGGGGCCACCGGCGCCCTGTCGTTCGATGCCGACGGCAGCGGTAGCGGGGTCGCGGCCGTCCAGATCGCTACGCTGACCGGTGCGCCGAGCCTGGTGCGGACCGA
>JACDZG010000317.1 GCA_013426805.1 Chromatiaceae bacterium | reverse complement strand
TGGCCGCCTGTCGTTTCGCGTGGCGTACCTGCATTTGGCGAATGACCTCTTCGACACTGACGTCGCGGCGGGGTAGGAAGTGGGCCAAGAGGGTCTCGACATCGGAGCAGCTGAGCAAGGGAACGGTGTCAGCGGCGGCGACGCGCTCCTCCAACATGAACAGCATCGCCATCATGACCAGCGCCATGTGGTGATGCCAGGCCCGCCAGCCGCGCGCCTGGTAATGATCGAGTCCGGCGTGGCTCTTGCCGTCTTGGAAGGTCCGTTCGACCCAGAAGCGCTGCCCCTGCATCTGCGCCAGCCGCAACACCGGGGTCTCTGCCGCGGCGTTGCTGAGGCTGTACTTGAGGTCGGCGCGAGCGCCCAGTTCGCGGCGCACCAGCAAATGCCAGCACTGAGCGGCGGGTTCGACACCATCCCACAACCACACCCGCTGATGCAGGACCTCAATGGTCAATTCGCCCTTGGTGCTGTCGCGCAGCGTGACGGTCTGCCAGGCGGTCGCGGGTTGCGCGTCCGCCCACGCATCCACGCGCTGTGCCGGGGTCTGCGCCACCGCCCGGGTGGGCGCCCGCCCGCGTCCCTTCGGGGCGGGGACCTGCGGGCGAGGGTCCGCCAGATAGACCTGTTGGTCCTTGTGCACATCGGCCATGAAGACCTCGCCATCGGCGTCCAGGGCGCGCAGCAGCGCCGGCTCTTTCCCATAGCCGCCGTCCATTCCGACCCAGGCGAAGCGCACCCCGCGGCGGCGGTTGGCACGCACCATCTCCAGCGCCAACTGCGCTTTGCTGCGCAACGCCCGTGCGCTTTTGGGCACCCCGGCCAGGACACAGCGCCGCGCGTCGTCCACCCACACCTTGGGCAGATACAGACGGGTATCGATCAACGTCGCCCGCGTGCCGCGACTCAGGGCGGTAAATACGCCCACTTGGCAGTTATCGACCTTTCCCAGGCGCCCGTTCCATTGCCGTGCCACCCCCACCGAGTGGCGTCCTTTCTTGGTGATCCCGCTCTCGTCGATCAACAGCGCGCTGTCGGGCGTCCCGCCCAGCAGCGCATCGGCATCCCGCGCCACCTGATCCAGCACGGCCCGTTCGTCCCACGGGGAGTTTGATAAAAAGTGCTGTAGCGCCTGCTCGTCACTGTCCACGACCACCTCGGCCATCCGCTCCATATTCTTGCGCCGGGCCTGCATCAGACCACTCAGATACTGCCTGGCCTGGTGATGGACCAGCCGCGTGCGCGACCGAAAATGGCCGGCGTAGCGATCACAAAACGACGCAAACCGTTGAGCGACTGCTTCCACAGGGCTCGTAACATCTTGACTCTTTTTAAAAAAGGGCTGGTTTCGGGAGACATCGGTTCATCCGCTTGGCTGTTCGCAAGAGCGCAAATCAAGCTCGCATTTTACTCAAATTATGTATATCTTTCATGACTTTAAATTTAACGAAGTAGAA
>JACDZG010000316.1 GCA_013426805.1 Chromatiaceae bacterium | reverse complement strand
CCTTCGCGCTTGCCTTCCAGCAACCCCTCCCGCTTCCACTTCTGTGTCCACTCGTCAACCCGTTCGGCCAGCATGGTCTCGACCTCCGTTAAATCGTGCAGTTCCGGCAGATTCTCGCCCGGCATCAGCCGCCGCAGCAATACCCGCGCAAACCAGACTGTGAGGGCGCGCCGCAGGCTGGCGTGGCGCGGGTCGCGCAAGCGGGCGGTCAGCCGCTGCAGGATCGGGCGCACCGCCGCGGGGCCGTCGGCCGCCAGGACTTCCAGCCGCACCAACTCGGCCGCGACACTGGTCGCCTGCGCCAGCGTCGCTTCTTCAACGCGGCCCTCGTCGATCAGATGATAGCGTTGCTGGGGCCGGTAGCGTGCCAGCGCAGTGGGCAGCGGCACGATCAGATCGGCGATGTCGCGCGCCGCCGTCCAGCGCCCGCTGCCGTTGTAGAGCACCAGCGGAAACACCGGCGGCAGCAGTTCACCCGGGGTCACCGCCTCGTGTTTGATCAGGTCCTGATACAGCAAGCCGGTGTACACCATCACCCGCACCGCCATCCAGGGGTCGACCTGGCTTTGGAACTCGATCAGCAGGTACACATAAAGCCAATCCCCCGCCACCCGCACCCGCCAGATGATGTCATCCTCACGGTCACGCAGGTCGTCGGTCACATAACTGCCGCCGCGTTTCTCCAGGGTCGAAAAATCGATGAGCGCCAGCCACTCCTCCTGCACGAAGTCCCGCAGCAGACCCTCGACCATCTCGGGGTGGGAGAACAGGTGTTTGTAGGAGCCGTCCTGCGGCGCCCGCGCGCAGGAACGGGCGCGGTTGCGGGCACGGCGACGTTGACGTGAGGGTCGGGGCATGGCGATGGGTGCGCAAGCCGGTAAAAGCAGCGGATGTGCGCCAGTCTCTCATGGCCCGCCAGTTCGGACAATGTGTGCGCCGACGGTGCAGCAGTTCCAAATTCGAGTGGCCGCCGCCAACACCGTGCCGGCCGCGAGGCTGATGGTGGATGCGCTACGCTCATCCACCCGAAACCGGCTCCGTTGTAGGCTGGATAAGGCGCGCCGCTCGGTGTCAGGGACCGGCACAGCGGTCGCGCGCGCCGCATCCACCAGGGGTCGCGCGATGCCGCCCAAATTTGGAACTGCTGGGTGCGGTTACGGGCCGGTCGGCCGATCGTCTGTGATCGTAGCCGCGCCCCGTGCGCCTCGCCCAGCCGGTTGGCAACCTCCTGAAACCGCGGATCCAGGTCCAATCGCCCTGGCGCCCCGATCGCCCGCGCACGGTCATACAGCGCACGAGCTAGGTCGACCTTCCCATCATCCAGCCGCCAAGTCGTCGCCAGGAATAACGGCAGCGGATTCACCGGAAACGCGGAGAAGGCATCGTCCAGCGCGCCGATCGCACCCGCTCTGTCGCCATGTGCATGACGCAGATGCCCGACATACATCAGGAGTTTCTG
>JACDZG010000143.1 GCA_013426805.1 Chromatiaceae bacterium | reverse complement strand
GGTCGCACGAAATCTGCTATCCATAATACCGCAATTTATGCCTATAGCAAGTATATTTCGACATCAAACGCGCTGGATTGCTCTGACCCGGATCGGTGTCGCCGGGGCCTTGATGCCGGCCAGCGGCATGCGTAGTCAGGGCTTCCAGCCCTGACGGTGTCAGGCCAGGATGGCCTGACTACGCACCCGGCGAGCCCAAGTGACCGGAACCATGATCAAGGCCTCGAACCAGCACGAGCGATTGGACATCAGGCCCACGCCGTAACACAATTACGGGATATTAACCTCCGTTTGGCTCATTACCATGGACACCGTCGAACTCGCGGCCACGGGGCGGATGTGCATCCCCGAGGCCATCCGTAACGCTGGCCGTCTGCTGCCGGGCGCGGGACTCAAGGTCAGTCTCATCGGCGCCGCGATCCGTATCCGACATGACGCTATTGATCGTGTTGGGACTTGAGAACCCGTTCAACCGCTGATGGTGATATCGCGATGATCCGAATGCAGGTGCAGTTCACTGACGTCCAGGCCCAGGCGCTAAAGCAACGCGCGGCACGGGAGCGCGTCTCGGTGTCGGTCCTCGTGCGGCGAGCCGTCGATGGTTTGACGGCGCTGGAGCGCACGGCGGCAGACCAAACCGCACGACAGCGGGCAATCACCGCGGTTGGTCGTTTCGCATCCGGTCAGGTAGATGTCGCGGAGCGTCACGACGCCTATCTGGCGGACGCCTTCAGCCGGTGACGGTGTCCCGATGATCTTCGTCGATACCTCGGCGCTCTACGCCGTCCTGGATCGGGACGATGCGGCCCATCCCGCCGCTCGGAGCGCTTGGACCCAATGGCTGGAGGCGAGCGATGGCCCGACTCTGGTCGCCAGCAATTACATCCTAGTCGAGACCTTCGCGCTGGTGCAAAGCCGACTCGGCCTGGATGCGGTTCGCACCCTCATGGATGACCTGCTACCCGTTCTAACCATCGAGTGGATTACCCCGGACGATCATCGGGTCGCGGTTGCGATGCTGCGCAATGCCAACCGCCGCCGTTTGAGCCTGGTCGATTGCAGCAGCTTCCAGGTCATGCGGCGGCTCGCCGTCAGCGAAGCATTTGCTTTCGACGGGCATTTCTCCGAGCAGGGGTTTCGGGTGCGGCCTGGTTGAGTACGGCGGGATCGGGCGTAGCCCATCTATCAGGCCGGGCCGACACCGGGTTCCAGAACACGTAGTTGGGCCAGTTCACCGATGAGTCCCTTGAGGGTCTCGATGTTCCGAATCATCCGACAGCCATCAGGCCGGCGGCACCTTCGGGTTCAGGCTTGCCCAACCGGAGATTCCGGCTGCTCCTGCGTCTGATACTGTCCCAACGCGACCCGGGCCGGCGCCCGCAGACCCTCGCCGTAATACATCGCCTGGTATTTTGGCATCTGCTGCGATCGGCGTCACACCCTGGGCGTCGAGTTGGATGCAGGTGTTGATCAGGCTGGTGGTCTTGCCCATCCCCGGCAGGCCCAGGATCATCAGGCGCGGATTGGCTTGGATGATCGGGTGCCAATACAGCAGTTCATCGCCGGGATGCTGATGGCCGAGCAGCACGCTCGCCGCGCCGACCGGCCGCATTCCGGCCGCGGGCTGGATGACCGCAGCGGGACTTGGCGGTTCTGTGGGGTCATCGGGCTCGGTATCGGCATGACTCCCAGGCGCGCCCTCATGCAACTGCGAATCGCTCAGTGCCGAGGCCTCGTCCGCCGACAGCGCAGTCCCAGTTGGGGCCGCGGCGGTATTTTCCTGCCATCCGACGACGGCCGCGATGCCTTCACGCGCCACGTCGTTGACCGGCGGCTCGGGCTCGCCAGGGTCGCCCGGCCCGCCGTCCGCCGACTCCAGACCCGGCTCCGGCAGCATTCCGGCCCCGAACAGCCACAGGTCCGCATGGCCGAGCTGCTCGATCCGCGCCGGCTGCGCCCCGCCATACTCGGGGCAGAAGACGAACCCCAACCGGCCCAGATCGAGCAGGTCCGGTGGGTCGATCTCCTTGCGGACCAAGCGGTCGATCTCGCGCATCAGCCGCGTATAGGCCGCCGCGGTGAGACCATGCCGGCGCCCCTTCTTCGCATAGAAGCGCAGGATGCGCGCCAGCCATGCCCGGTTGACGGTCTGCTCCAGGGTCGAGGTGCGCGCGCCGAAGAGACTATGCCAACGCTGGCAGGATGCCTCAAGCTGACGCTCCATCGCCGCGACCAGATCAGCCGCGCGGGCGGTCTTCAGATAACGGCGGAACTTGACCTCGATGAAGGTCGCCGCGAGCCCGCCGTCGGCGCCGACCGACACATACAGCAAGTCGGCGCGCTCATCGCCCTCCTGCCCCGGCTTGGCAGGCTTGCGGAACAGTTCCGGCACATCGTCTACCGGGATCAGAAAGCCCTCGGTCAACGCCGGCCAGACCGGATGGCCGACCACGGCGCGGCTGCACTGCCCCTGCACCAGCGCAATTGCGATCATTTGCTGTGTCGTCGTGCCCGCTCCTGCCAGGCGCAGCGCCAATCGGCCGCTCACCGCCTTCAGCGCATCCAGCAGGGAACGGCAATTACGTGGGCTCGCGGACAGGCCCATCTCGCCCAAGGCGGTGTCGAGCAGCCCGACCACTTCATCCAGGTTGCTGGTGGAGGTGATCAACTGCATAAAGCCCAGGTCGTCGCGCTCCGGCACGCAGTCGATGACATAGGCGTCGTAGACCGTCGGCAGTTCGTGCGGCGAATCGAAATACTCCATCCCGGCATGGCGGTCGGCGGTCATGACCCAATCGCACAGGTGGTGCAGGTCCGCCAGCAGGTCGGCCTGTTCCGGGCTGACCTCGGTAATCAGCAATCGAAGGCAATGGCGACGTGGGCCGCGGTTTGCGGCCGGTCGCGGTTACGTCGTGCCCAGCGCAGCCGCGGCAGGCTCACCTCGCCGGGGCGCGTCACACGCTGCAACAGCCAACGATCCTCCTCCGGCACGGCCCCGGCACCGTTGCGCCGACGCTCCGCGGTGGCCGACAAGAAACGCCCGGTCTGCGCGCTGGATTGCCCGGCACCGCGGAACACCGATATCTGCCATAGGCAGATAGTATGGGGCGACCAGTTAGATAATTGGTATTTTCGCCGACTCGGCCTTGAATCGCTCAATTAGACGAATAAGCTCCGATGCGATTTCTTCCACCCATTTCTTTCTCTGCACGGAATTGGCGAGCTTAGCCCCATAGGCTTCTTGAAAATCCATGAAATTGACTCGCGGCTCCGTATACTTCCAGGCGCACCACCAATCTTCCCCAGATGCCTTGTCCCAGTCAGCGAGCGCCACGATAATCTCTTGCAGCAGAGGATGCTTTACTTTCACCTCTTGCGCATACTTGCCGCGGGTGCCGTTCTTGGCCGCCGTGAAACCGAAGTAGAGTCGGTGATCCACCTCCAAGCAGAGGTGAACGCTGAGGTCATCGTAAGCCCAGAGGTCGTATTTAATCCCGAAACACTTTGCTCTGTTTCGTAGCGCATAGAAATTTCTGCAGTAACTCACGTCCTGATTATGAAAAACAGAGTCTACGAAATCGAAATAAAAACCTCTGCTGGATAACTCTTGTAGGAGTTCCTGCCACACCAGTCTTTGCACCTCGATTTTTGTTTGTCCAATCGCTTTCTCCAGTGTCAGAGCGGACTCCAGGTTGTCGCCCTGAAGTAATAGTTTCATCAGTTCCATTTTGTGCTCCTCAGATATCGTCTGACCGGTGAGTTTCTTGACAAGGGAGATATACTGAATGAGCGACTCTCGCAAATGTGGTATTTGGTAGGACTCTTTCGCGCACCGTTCCAGCCATTTCAGAATATCTTGGGAGTAGGAGATCAGCTGAATCTCTGCTTCAGGGACACTACCGCGGCTATCATTCGATGGCTGAGATCCGAAAAGGGTCAGATACAGAATTCGTGGTTTGGCTTGAGGGTATCTGGATTTGAGAAACTCATAATAATGCTGAAGCTGCTTTGGTTGATCAGGCGCGTAAATCTTGTTCTCGATCACCAGACCACTATTTCCCCCCCGCATCAGGATATCAATCCGGCCTTCCGCTACGGATACTTCGGTTTGAACGAAAGGGAATCGCTGCGGTGATTGCTGTGGCGCGTCGATAGTTTCGAAAAAAAGAATTTGGAAAAGATCCCCCAGCTGATGCGAACCTTTTGGGTCTAGCAATTCTGCGATAAAGCTTGAGTGCAACCAAACTTCATCGGCGTCGGTGCGTAGAATAGAGAAAATATTAAACGACGCTTTTGAGGCTTCCTCGATTTTCTGATATTTCAGGTTGACAATAGCGCATCGATCAAGTAACGATTGAATTTGGTTCATTTGCCTTCACTTGCGGTTGATGGGCAATTCAGGAAGCATAGCTTTCCGACATAGGTCTCCAATCGGACCTTGGGGGCCAGACTATACCCGCTGCTGGTCATCCGACTTCCAGGCAGTGCACCTGTGCATCCGCGATGGCGTCTGCAATCGCGGCGCAATGCTCGGTCAGGATGGGAACTTGAACAACGATAGCGCGGCGTTCGCGATCAGCGGCGAAGGCCAAGCACGCTTGGATGTCGGCCCTTTCCAACTCCGGAAAATCTTCGATGATTCCGTCGGCGGTCATGCCGTCGGCAAGCCATCCAAGGACATCGTAGACGGTAATGCGAAGCCCGCGGATGACGGGGCGCCCGCCGCGCTTACCCGGCGCAATTGCGATTCTGTCGATGTAGCCCATCCTTTTCTCCCCTTGCGGCTTGTTCTCGTTTTCAAGCTCTGCTTGAAAATGTGGTGCGAAAAATTCTGCTTTGCGTACACAACTGTTGAATCAATGATTAAATAGCAGGATTCCCAAGCGGGTCTTCGACTTCGCGGTTCATAGGTCGGGCACCCCGTCATCGAGTGACAAGTTGATCCCTGATCCATTTGGGTTCCCGCCTCATCGGCAGAATCGCCGCGACGGTGGCGACATCATCCGCGACCGAATAATAGATGGCGTAAGGGAATCGCCTCGCCAGCATTCGATGAAAGCCCTCAATCTTGACATGAATGCCGCCATAGACCATCAGCCGATCCAAATCGGCGAGCAGGCTGTCCCAGAACATATCGCCGGTGCCAGGTTGCCGTTCTTCATAAAATGCGCTGGCGTTCATCAGATCCGCGAGCGCTTCGCGCAAAACGCGAACGTCGTGGATGGCCATTACCGACGCGACGCCTTTAGCTCTGCCAGCGAAACGAATTCCGCGGACGGATCGTGAAGCCGTCTGCGCCGCTCGGCCAAGACATCTTGGTGCCAATCCGGCGATTCTATCTTGGCGTCGGCGACCATGAGAGAATCCCAGATGGCTTCCATGGCCTCAATCCGCTCTGCGACGCTCATCTTGGTGATTTCGGTAGCGTTCATGTCAATCACTCGGGGTTTGGCACTCGAAAGTGTTTTGCGGCGGGGCCGCGATGGTCTTGAAACCCGATGCGCGGGTATGGTCCTCTGCGGCTTGGGAGTAGACGGCAAGGTCGTTATGAAAGCGTTCAGCATCGGCCATCAGGCCGCAGCCGCGTGCGCGAGCAGCCGTTCGCCGCCGCGGATACTGAGCAGCGCATAGGCGCGGGCCTTGCGCAGGGTCAGTTCGCCATAACGCTCCCGCAGCAGCGCCAGATCCTCTTGCTCCTCGGCGGTCAGCGCGTCGGCACGCAGCCCCAAGTCCGCAAGGCGCCGCCGGTCGGGCTCCGACATGCTGGACTTGGCGATGTCCATTAAGGCGTTATCGCCTAGCCAGGTCATCTCGATCAGTTGGGTCTGGAGCTTGGGCGGGCAGTCGTCCAATGGCGGCAGGGCCGCCTCCAGCAGCACGGCAAGTACCTGCTCCAAGGGGCGGTGCATGAGTCGTGCGGCCTGACTTGCCTGTCGGATCAGGGACTCGGACAAGTCCAACGTAATGGTAGTCATCGCGGGTCTTCTTTGTTAATGCTATCGTCTTGTCTGTTCATGAAATTGCACATCCGCAGTGACCAGCGGCGGACGGTCGACTTCGGCACGCCCACGGCATTCGCTGCCCAGCTTTGCAGATGCCATCGGGGTCACCGCTCACCGACGAGCGACGGCGCCTCGGGCCTTCCCTGGCCCCGTCGCTCCGGCGGTCAGGGCATCACGGTCAGATTGAGGGTCTTCGCGTTGTTGCCGGGGACCGGATCCTCAGTATCGGTCTGGGCGCTGCCGGTGAAGACCATGGCCCCGGCGGCGGCGGGCCGCACGTATAGATACCGGGTGCGTGAGGCGTTCTTCGCCAGGCTGCCGTAACTGCACACCACCTCGGAGGCGGCGACACTGCACTCCGCGGGTCCGGACACCCAACTCAGACCGGCGGGCAGGGGCAGCACGAAACGGGTGTTGGCGGCGGCGTCGGTTCCCAGATTCTTGATGATGAAAATGAACTCCGCCGCGCTCCCGGCCTTGGGGGTCAGACTGGTGGCCTTGAACTGAGTCAGGACGAGGTCCGCGGTCGACCCGGCAGGGGGCGGAGGGGCCGCCACGGTCAGGATGACGCCGGCCGTGTTGTTGGCAGTGTCCGGGTCCGGGGTGTCGGAGCCGGCGGTGCCGGTGAGGGTGAGGCTCCCGGCGGTCGTCGGGCGCAGGGCGACACTGCGGGTGCGGGTGCCCGATTGTTCCAGAGTGCCGAAGCTGCACACCAGAGCGCCGGACGCGACGGCGCAGTCGGCAGGACCGCTGACCCACTCTACCCCGGCGGGCAGCGGCAGCGAGACCCGCGCGTTCAAGGCCGCGTCGGTGCCCAGGTTGCCGACCGCGAAGCTCAGGTTGACGGTGCTGCCGGCCACCGGGGTGGGGTTGTCCACGGCAAACGACACCAGGTTCAGGTCGGCCAAGGCCGGTGGGGGTGGCGGCGGGGGTGGTGGCGGCGGTTCGGCGCCGTTCACCTCCGGCACGGCGGCAAGCAGGGCAGCCGTGGTGGCAGTATGCTCACGGGGATAGCTGTTCCAGCCGCGGTAGATGCCGAAGTTGCCCTCGTTGTAAGCGAACAACTGACGGCTGATGCCGAAGTGGTCAAAAGCGGCATTGGCGTCCGCCAGCCAGGCGACCCCGGCGACACCCTCGATCTCGTACTTTTCAAAGGTAATGCCGTACTCACCCACGTTGAAGGGGACAGTGAAACTGTCGGTGGCGCCGTCGTAGAACTCCTGCAGGCCCTCGCCGTCGCGCAGTTCCTGCTTGAAGGTCTCGACGGTACCGACGTAGGGGGTGTTATTGGTGTGCGAGCCGGCCCAGGACCAGGGCTCGTACCAGTGCACGTCGTACAGGACATTAGGGTCGGCAAGGCGGTACATGCCGGTATCACTAGGATGGAAGGAGACCTCCACCACAACCAGATGATGGAGGTCCACGGTGCGGATCTTCTCGATGACCGTCGCCGCGTAATCAAACCAATGGTTGACGTAGGGTTCGTTGATCAGGTCGTAGCCGACGATGGTCGTCTCGTTGCGGTAACGCCCGGCGATGGCGACCCAGAGGTCCTCCAGGCGCTTCTTGAGGTCGGCCCGGCTGCCGAAACCCTTAAAGCCGCTGGCACTCTGGTAGCCGCCCTGGGGAACGTGCATGTCCAGGATCAGGCGCAGGCCGTGGGCCTTGGCCCATTGGATGTGGCGGTCCAGCACGGCCCAGCCCTCTTCCTTGTAGACCCCGGGGGCGGTGTCATCCTCGAATAAGTTGTAGGCAAGCATCAGCCGAACGCTGTTGAAGCCCAGGGCGGCGATCTCGGCGTAGGAGTCGGCCTTGACGTTCTTGAACTTGTAGTTGGTGAGCGCGGCGGAGAGATTGTCGCCCGGATCGTATTGATAGACGTTGGTTCCTTTGAGGACAAAGGGCGCGTCGTTCGGACCCAGCACCAGACGGTTGCCGCTTGCCCGCACCAGCGCGTCGGTGTCCAGGGTCGCCGGGGGCTGGTAGCCGATCTCGGCCCGGGTCAGGGGGGCGACGTAGGCGTTGTCGATGTAGACGGTCTTACCCAGACCGCCGGAGATGCACAGTTTGATCGTGTCGGTCGCGGCGAAGTTGGTCTTGATGACGCCGAACAGGGTGGTCCAGCGGTCGGGATAGGCCCGGCCGTCGTAGCTCGATTGCTCCCCGTCGATCCAGGTCGGGCTGCCGTTGTTCTTGATCAGACCCAGATCCAGATCGGCATAGCCGGTCTCGTCCGCCGCCAGGCGGACCCGGGCACCGACTTCATAGAGGGTGCCGTGCTGCAGAGAACCCGCGGCCAGGGTATAGAGCGCGCCGTAGGGACACCAGGCGTAGGCGGAGTCCAGACGCAAACCCTGGGTGCCGGTCTCCGCGGCGGCGGGATCCAGGGCGAGGGCGGACCTGGTGCTGCTCCAGGCGGGGAAGGGACCTTCGAAACCGCCGTCCTGAATCAGATTGGTTCCAGCCGACGCGGTATTCACCGCGAGGGCGAGGGAACTCAGCGCCAGGATGGGTGCGGACAGTACGTCGCGTTTCATCGAACGGAACCCCAATAACTTAGGTGAGGTAGAGTGACTGAGCAACCGCCGGGCGCGCCCGGCGGCCTCGATCTGCACTGCGGCCCACTGAACCCGCGGGCACGGTTGAGTCCACGAAGGCGCATGGTTCACAATCTTACTTCAACTTCTCGGTGGACCACCCGGATTGGTTCCGGAGCAGATTCACGATCAACTCCCCCAGGGCCCCATTCCATGCAGCGTTTTTTGCAGCGATCGTTCAGCGCACTGGTCCTCCTGACCGCCGCCCAGGTCACCCAGGCGGCCATCCCCGCCACCCCGGTGATGACCATCTACAAATTCAATGGCCCGGCCACGGTGCCCTACTACCGGGCGGAGGGCTTCACCGGCCCCGGTTCGCCGGCCGGTTCACTGAGCCAGGGCACCTCGCTGATCCCCTGCCTGGTGATCCGCGACGGCAAACCGCTGACCGACGGCCAGGGCACGCCCTATGTCGGTTTCGAGGTCGTCGTCGACCCGCGCAAGGCGACGCGGGCCGACACCGAACGGTTCAAGCGCGCAGTGGCCGAACGCGGCCAACTCCAGGTCCAGAACCATCACTGCGCGCCGGGGGTGAAGCAGGTCATCGACGTGCGCCAACTCTACGCCCTGAAGAAGGCACCCTTCTTCGATCCGCCCCGTTCCGACGGCAAAGACGGCGACGCGACCGGGGCGACAAACCTGGATCAGATCGTGCGCGCCTTTCACGCCTCCCCCCAGTGCGAAGCCGCCAACCGCGCGCTGACCGGTCGGCGTGCGGCCCTGGCCAACGCCTGGGGCGAGTTCTCGCGCGCCAACGCACGCCTTGGCTCGGACACTGAACTGGCCCGTGCCAAACATCTGGATTATGTAATGCGCACGACCCTGTTCGAGGGTCACATCGGCCGCGGCTGCAATGCCTACGGCACCTGCGAGCGCAACGTGATCGCGCTATCCATCCGCAACCGCGCCGTCGGCCAGTGCAAGAGCAATCAGGGCTGCGGGTTCCCCGGCGACTTCCAGGGTGCCGCCTCCACGGTGAACCAGTACAACATCTGGGACGAATACCTGACGCAGATCTCCGGGCTCACCTCCTGCTTCCTGCGCCCCGATCTGGCCCCGGACGAGACCTACGCCAAGTTCCAGGCCATGTACACCCAGAACGTCGGCGACGTGGAGCGCATCCTTTACGGCAGCGAGGCCGACCTGAAGGAAATCTTCCCCGGCACCCCGCTCGCGAACCTCACTGAACTGCGCCATTACTATCACGCCCCCGCTATGGGCAAATGCTTCCCCCGGCACGACCGGGTGGAATACATGTCGGGCGCGGTCGCCGGCCGCGGCGGCGACTTTGCCCTGATCGCCGACAAGCGCATCCAGGTCGGCAGTGCGGCCGACGGTGGTTATGATTTCAAGGAGTTTGTATTCGAGGAGAAACCGCAGGGAGACGCCATCCGGATTCTGGACAATTATCCCGGCTTCAGCGTCGACAAACGCAAGGTGTCACTGCGTCAACCCAGCGCCTGCCCACCCTATGGCGTCCCGGCCGGCTGCCGCTTCAAAGAGATCGGACGCTATCGCAAGACCCCGAGTTGGATCAACGACGGCCGGCCGGTCGAGGTCACCTGCCGGGTCAAAGACCGGGGGGAGGCCTGCCGCGGCGGCGGCAACCCGACCACCGTCAGCCTTGGCGGCACCTGTGACGTCGAGATGCGCCCGTTAGCGGGGGTGCGGTAACCTGTCCGCGTCGGCGTTCGACCCGGTTCCTGTCGCCGGGACGACGCGCCAAGTCCTGTTACCGGAGGCAAAACGCGATGAAGAATGAAACCGTCCGCGCAATCGATGCAGCGACCTTGGTACGACACTGGCTGACCGGGGCATCCGGGGCGACCTGGCTGCTGTGTGGCGCGCTCGCCACTGCCGGACCGATCTATCAGGGCGCCTTGGGGACCAGTCCAGGCGCCCAAGGCTGGACCGCTGTCGTGCCGCCGCCGGCGAGCGAAACCGTGGCGGCTGGCGCGGTGACGCTGGACACGACAGTCGCCAATGCGTTGCAGGCAGGCTATGCGTACAGGCTCCCCGTCGATAGCGGCGCCGGCTTCACACTTTCGTTCACGACCCAACTGCTCGCCGAGTCGCACACCGGCAACGCCAACCGGGCCGGCTTCAGCGTGATCTTGCTGGATGATGCGCACCAGGGCATCGAACTGGGCTTTTGGACGGATCAGGTCTGGGCCCAGGCCGTGGGCTTTACCAAGGCGGAGACGGCCACCTTCAACACCACGGCCATGACCGACTATCTGCTGCGTCTGGACAGCGGCAATTATGCGCTCTGGGCAAACGGCGCCGCGCTGCTGTCGGGCGCGATGCGGGACTACTCCGCGTCGGGCCCCGTATACAACCTGCGCAATTTCTTGTTCCTGGGCGACGACACCACCTCCGCCTTGGCGCGGGTCGGAATCGCCGCGGTCGGCGTCGTGGTTCCGGAGCCGCCGGCTTGGGCACTGCTACTCGGCGGCGTACTGCTGCTGGTACGCCCGACCTGGACAGCGCGGTGGTCGTTCCGCCCAACCGCATCCGCCGAGCGTAGGATGCGGTGAGGCACGAACCGCATCATTCACGCTACGTCAGGCTCATTGACCAAACCCAATCAACGCCAGCACCCCCAGCAAGATAAAGGTCGCCGCGGCGGCACCATGGACAACGCGCGTCGGTATCCAGGCGGTAATCCGGTCGCCGAAAAACACCACCGGCATATTGGCCAGCAACATACCCAGCGTGGTGCCGGCGACCACCCAGAAATAGCTGCCGAACTGCGCGGCCAGCGCGACCGTGGCCACCTGAGTCTTGTCGCCCATCTCGGCCAGGAAGAAAGCGACCAGCGTCGCGCCGAACACACCCAGCGTACGCCCGACCGGCGCCGCAGCCGCGTCCAGTTCATCCGGCACCAGCATCCACACCGCCATCGCGATAAAGGAGAGGCCGAGAATCCAGCGCATGACATCCGGCCCGACATAGACCGTAACCCATTGACCGACAGCCGCGGCCAACCCATGGTTGGCGAGGGTGGCGATGAGAATCCCCCAAACGATGGGCCAGGGCTTGCGAAAGCGCGCGGCGAGACAAAGTGCGAGCAGTTGGGTCTTATCGCCGATCTCAGCGAGGGCGACGATACCGGTCGAGACGAGGAAGGCTTCCAAACAAAGACTCCGGGGGCCGGCGAAGAAAAGCCAATGACCACGGAACGTCGCCAGCCCAGCAGGCGCGCCGCGGTCAAAGGTCTCGCCAGGCACATGTGGCTGTCTACACCATGGTCCGACCGCGCGGCCAGGCCAAGTCTGTTGATGCAAACCCTTCGCGCGGGCGCGGAAGGCGGCTACTCCCCAAAGACGCGGGAGAGCATAGCACGGCTGGCGGATTTGATCACCGTTTCGGCCGGCTGCGGGTGCGATGAATGGCCTTGATCATCGTTCCGGCCAGCCGCGGACGGTCCGCACAGCGGACCCTACGGTAACACCTTGACCTGTAGGGTCCGCTGTGCGGACCGACGACGGTGCAGATCGCGCGGTGGCCGGGTTTATGTCCAAGGCCCGATGAATACCCTCGCCGCCCCGCAGGCCACGGCACCCTTTGACGGCTATCCGTGTCCCAAACGTCTCACTGGACGGCTGTATGACCATGCACCTGCTGGCCCCGCAGCGGCGTGGTCAGGAGTTGATGGAAGCGCCTACCTACCCGAATGGCACTAAGTTAAGGTCTTTTTATATATAAAACAGCGGATTGCTGATGACTTGGAGTCAAAAATTTATCGAGAGAAAATTGCTATCTCTTTGATTTTGTTGAGTAGAGCTTGATTGTTTTCGCGTTTTCGCACGATTATTAGCACTGTAAGCTATTGTTCTAAAATAATTTTCTGCTTAACTTAGTGCCATTCCCTACCTACCCCAGCCTCAGCACCAGGGCTCCCCTGTCCCGTTAGACAGGCCGCACGTGACCAGCGCGTGCGCTCGCCCACACTCCGGAAATTGGTCTACAATCGACTTATAATTGCTCTCGTGCTCAACCCCGCGGCCCCCTCGGATGCCCGCTTGGTGCCGCTCCGAGCGTCGCCCACGTGCTGCGCTACCGCCCGGCACAGGCCGGCGACCCTAGGCGCCGGGATAAAATCCTTTCTGTCTAAAGAAGGCCGCGTCGGCAGCGGGCATCGTGTCAGGTTCGGGTGAATCCAACAACCACTGAGTCGTCAAGCATTCCGGGTCGACATGATGAATGGATGGGAAAAACTCAAGATTCTGAGCGCCGCTTTGATTCCTGTGGTAATTGCGCTTGTAGGCCATTGGTATACGTCGGCGATATCTGAACGAGAAATGCAGGCGAAATTCGTTGAGCTAGGCGTGACGATTCTTCAAGCACCACCAACCGATGCAGCGAAAAACCTTCGCGACTGGGCTACTGAAGTTCTTAACAGATACTCCGGAGTTCCTCTTGACAAGGCCACCAGAGATGACCTCATCGCGAGCTTTGCGTTACCCGCAGCCCCAGCCGCAGCCGCAGTCATACCCATTGCCATTAGGATGTACTGTACTTGCAACGCTGCACAAACCCTCTGCTTTCTGGAGAAAAGAGAATGTGAAAACCATGTGACCAACATCCCTTGTTCAGAACGACTCACGACCGAGCAGTCTTTTAACGTCTTCGATTCCAGCACTTGGTCGGCATCTAACAAAAAGAACAGCTGGTCGAGACCAACCTGCCGCTTTTAAGCGCGTATTTTCGGGAGAATACAATGAGATCTTACAGATTAGCGTGTTCGGTTGCATTGTCGGCGGGGCTGTTTTGCGGAGCCTCCATGTCGACAATAGCTCAGTCGACAGACGATCCTTCCATAACGTTCTCAAACCCTGGGAGCTTCAACTGTGGCGCCAGCATCCCGTGGACTTCACTAAGTAACTGGACAGGCGTACCTGGGGTATGCGGCCAGGGATTACTTTATACGGTTATCGGCACAGTTCCTCACGTCAGGGAGGGATTCGTAAAGGCATGGATTGTAGTTCCAGAAGATAACAACAAAAAGTGGTCCGCCTACAACGGCGAACGTCACGCTATCGTAAATAGCAGGTTCGAGGTTCAGTTCTGCATTACCACCAAGCAAGCAACGCGCCCCATTCTGATTCAAGCGCATACCAGGGAAGGCCAGGTATCTGGAAACGAATGTAGTATTACTCTGGTGGGGTTGTAACAATTAGGTGGAAAGCGACCAAGCTCTCGTACCTTTCCCGGACTCTTACGAGAGGTTCAGCGGACGGGCTCACACAAGGGAATGGGGTCTAAGGATGCTGTTGGAAGCACTCAGGGCGTCCGCTTGCGCGTCCGCCGGGTCCAGCGCCGCGCGTAGCCAGGATTTTCTATACGGCGACGATGGTCTGCCCGGATGATCGCGGTCGAAACTTCGGCTCTAATGGCGATCCTGCGAAAGCATCACACGACTGGCGGACTGGACTATCGTTCGGCCATCGGCGCTCGGTCCGTGCAGCAGACCCGACGGTAGGATGTTCGATCTGACCCGAAACGGCGCCCGATCCCCCATGCAAGAACCGTG
>JACDZG010000315.1 GCA_013426805.1 Chromatiaceae bacterium | reverse complement strand
CGCCCTCAAGCGCGACCACGGCTACACCGGCAGTTACTCCAGCGTACGACGGATACTGGGCACACTCAAACGCGATCAGGTGCCGGAAGTCACCGTCCGGCTAAGCTTTGCTGCCGGCGAAGCCGCCCAGGTCGACTTCGGTGCCGGACCGATGCTGCGCCACCCATCCGGCGAGATGCGCCGCACCTGGGCCTTCGTCATGACCCTGTGCTTCTCACGCCACCAGTACGTCGAATTCGTCTGGGACCAGACCGTCGCCACCTGGCTGGGCTGCCACCGCCGCGCCTTCGAATGGTTCGGCGGCGTTCCCGAGCGCCTCATTATCGACAACGCCAAATGCGCCATCACCAAGGCGTGCGTCCATGATCCGGAGGCCCAGCGCTCCTACGCCGATGCTGCCTGCGGCTATGGGTTTCGCATCGACGCCTGCCCGCCGCACGACCCGCAGAAGAAAGGCATCGTCGAATCCGGCGTCAAATACCTCAAGGGCAACTTCCTGCCGCTCAAGGAATTCCGCGACCTGGTCGATCTCAATGCCCAAGCCAAACGCTGGGTCATGGAGGAAGCCGGCAACCGCCGCCATGGCACTACCGGTGAACCGCCCCTGGCATTGTTCGCCGTCGAGCGTGCCGTGCTACGCCCACTGCCGGCCGTTGCACCTGATCTGGGCGTCTGGTCGCAGGTCAGCGTGCATCGCGACTGCCACGTTCAGTTCGACCGCGCCTACTACTCGGCGCCCTTCACTCTGGTCGGCAAGACCCTGTGGCTCAAGGCCAGCGATGGCATGGTCAGCCTGTATCACGAGTTCCAGCCGGTTGCCGCGCACGCGCGAGCCGACCGGCGCGGGGGGCGCCGCACTGTGCAGGACCATCTGCCACCTGATGCCCGGGCCTTCTTCGCCCATGACCGGAGTTGGTGTCTCACTCAGGCCGAGCGCATCGGTCCAGCCTGCATCGAATTGATCGGGAGCTTGCTGGCCGACCGAATTCAGGAGCGACTACGTGCCGCCCAAGGCATTCTGCGGCTCGACAAGCAATACGGTAGTGCACGTCTGGAGATGGCCTGCGCGCGCGCATTGGCGCACGACTCACCGTTCTACCGGACGGTGAAGACGATCCTCTCCGGTAACCATGATTTGCGCGATACCGCAGCACACGTGCCTGACCGGCTGCATTCCGGCCGCTTCGCCCGGGATGCCGCGAGTTTGTTCGCCCCACACGCGACCGTGCAATGAACGCCATGGTCTCCATGGCCGGTGCCGGCACTGTGCCGTCCCCAGCCATGGGACAGCGTATCACCCGCATCCGGGCGTCAAGGGTTCGCTGTGCCGGGCTGCGCCCGCCCTTGACCCCCGGCTACGGGATTCCCCATTGCGGCCATCCGTGCCGCCTTATCTGAAGGAGTGTTATTTGATGAATCCTGTTCCTGAACTGGCCCCCAACCTGAAACAGCTGCGGCTGTCCGGC
>JACDZG010000142.1 GCA_013426805.1 Chromatiaceae bacterium | reverse complement strand
GGACGCGGAGCGCCCGCCCGGCATTCCCACGCGGAGCGTGGGAACGAGAAGCGGGAGCAGTGTTCACAGATGTTTTTCTTCATCTGTGACATCTGTGGATTAATCCGAGTGGTCGCTTGGGCCGGAACGGGGTGTGTCCCCGCCCGGATTTCTGATCTCGGGCGTCCTGCCCTCACTCATCCCGCCATCGCCGCCTTCATCTCCGCGGCATATTGATCGGCATTCAATCCGACCAGCAGATGCAGGACATTATCGGGCAGCCGCAGAATGCCCTGCACACCGGCGGCCTGCAATGCGCCCTCATCCAGCAGGGCCTCGTCGGTGACGGTGACGCGCAGCCGGGTCTCGGCGGCGGCCTCGGCCTGGCGGACGTTGGCGCTGCCGCCCAGACTCGCCAGGATGGCGCGCGCCTTGGTCGGGGCCTCGGCGTCGCGGGCCCGGGGCTTCAGGGCATCCGCCTTGTACTGGACCTTGGGCGCGGCGACACCTTCCGGCAGTTCGGCCTCGGGGCCGGCGGTCAGCAGGTATTCCTCCATGTCGGTCTTCAGATTGTCGGACTTGGGTCCGAAGATGGCCTGGAGGTTGTTGCCGACTGTGACGACACCGGCCGCGCCGAGCGCTTTGAGCTTGTCCGGGTTGGCCTTGCCCATGTCGGCCACGGCCACGCGCAGCCGGGTGATGCAGGCGTCCAGCCCCAGGATGTTGCTCTTGCCGCCGAAGGCCAGGACCAGTTCCTTGGTGAAATCGTCCGCGACCATCGCTTTGACGTCCGCCGCGTCGGGTGTCTCGAGTTCGCGTCCGGGCGTCTTGAGGTCGAACCATTGGATCAGGACGCGGAAGAGCACGTAATAGACCAAGGCGAAGATGGGTCCCAGGATCAGGACGATCCAGGGCTTGATGTCGTTGACGTAATAGAGCGCGTAGTCGATGAAGCCATGGCTGAAGCTGTAGCCCAGGCGCGCATCGAGCAGGTAGGTGCTGAGGTAGGCAATGCCGACCAGCACCGCATGGACGATATAGAGCAGCGGGGCGACGAACAGGAAGGAAAATTCCAGCGGCTCGGTGATGCCGGTGAGGAAGGCGGTGAGCGCCGCGGAACCCATGATGCCGGCGACCCGCGCCTTGTTCTCCGGTTTGGCGCAGTGATAGATGGCGAGTGCGGCGGCCGGCAGGCCGAACATCTTGAACACGAAGCCGCCGCCCAAAATGGCTGCCTCATAGTCGCCGGCGAAGAAGCGGTTGAGGACGCCGTGGACGGTCTTGCCGGTCTCCGGGTCGACATAGGTCCCGACCTCGAAGAAGAAGGGAACATTCCAGATGTGGTGCAGACCGAAGGGCAGCAGCATCCGCTCCACCACGCCGTAGATGGTGACGGCCGCGGCCGGATTGCCGTAGGCCGCCCAGTCGCCGAAGTCGCGGATGGCTACGCCGATCGGCGGCCAGATGATGGCGAGGATGGCGGCGAGCCCGATGGCCGCAAAGGCGACGGCGATCGGCACGAACCGCTTACCGGCGAAGAAGCCGAGATAGGCCGGCAGCGCGATGCGGTAATACTTGTTGAACAGGAACGCGGAGAGCAGGCCGATCAGGATGCCGCCGAAGACGCCGGTGTCGATCGACTCGATGCCGAAAATCTTCTTGATCTCGGCGCGGCTCTGCGCCGGCGGGAAGGCGACCAGCTCGCCCTTGCCGGCATCATAGAGCGCGATGGCGCCCTCCTCACCCTGGCCGGCCTGGAGGACGAAAGGCACCGAGACCCCGTCACACGTCAGTGCCGTGTCCTTGATCTCGCTCGCCCGCAGTTTCTCGATCGTTCGTCCGTCTTTGTCGAGACAGAGGAAACGATCGCGCGCTGTGTCATATTCCACGTAAACGGATTTAGCGTTGTCACCGGTGACGGCGAGCGGCTGCACGGGGGCCGTCCAGCCGATGAAGAGTAGGCCGATGACCCCCAGGGCAGCCAACAGAACGAAGTAGCCGACGGTGGCCGCCATGGCCGCCACACCGTCGTTCTTGGTGAAGCCCAGGACCACGCCGATGGCGAAGATCAAGGGCAGGATCATGAAGATGGCGTCGCCGGAGGCGGACATGATCCGGCCGATTTCGGCGACCCAGGGTGTGCCGGCCTCGCGGGCGATGGAGGCGCCCACACCCAACAGGATGCCCGCCACCGGCAACACCGACACCGGCAGCATCAGGGCCTTGCCGATCTTTTGCAGACCGCCGAAGGTGTCACCCCAAACAGTTGATAGACTCATCGTGTTCTCCGGATCGAATCAGTAGTCCAAGGGCACCAGCGCGCGGACCGCCGCGGCGCTGTCCTGAGCCAGTGCGTGCTCCGCCAGCGCCTGGCACGCGGCGAGCGAGTTTGCCCGCACCTCGGCCTTGACTGCCGGGATGGAGGGGACGCTGACCGAGAGTTCGCTGACGCCCAGTCCCACCAGAATGGCGACTGCCTGGGGATCGCTGGCGATGCCGCCGCACACGCCGACCCACTTGCCCTCCGCCTTGGCGCCTTCCACGGTCTGGGCGATCAGCCGCAGCACCGCCGGGTTCATGCCGTCCGCCTTGGCCGCGAGCTTGGGATGGCCGCGGTCCATGGCGAGCGTGTACTGCGTCAGATCGTTGGTGCCGATGGAGAAGAAGTCGACCTCGCGGGCGAACTGGCGGGCCAGGATGGCCGCGGCGGGGACTTCCACCATGATGCCCAGTTCCACCGGATCGACGGTGCCCAGGCGCGCCCGCTCCTCCTCGACCAAGCCCTTGACCGACTGGACTTCCTCCATCGTGGCGATCATCGGGAACATCATGCGCAGTCGTCGCCCCTGGCCGGCGCGCAGGATGGCACGCACCTGGGTGCGCAGGATTTCCGGCCGGTCCAGTCCGATGCGCACCCCGCGGATGCCGAGGAAGGGGTTTTCCTCACGCGGCATGGGCAGATAGGCCAGGGGTTTGTCGCCGCCCACGTCCAGGGTGCGGATGATCATCGGGCGGCCGTCCAGGGCCTTGGCGATCTCGGTGTAGATGGCGTACTGCTCGTCCTCGGTGGGGGCCGAGGTGCGGTCCATGTAGAGGAACTCGGAGCGCAGCAGGCCGACCCCCTCACCGCCCAGGGTGATGGATTTCGCCGCATCCTCCAGGCCGCCGATGTTGGCCACCACCTCGATGCGGTGCCCGTCCGTGGTCATGGCCGGGGTGAAGGCCGCGGCCAGGTCCGCGGCGCGGCGCTGGGCCATCCGTTGTTTGAGCGTGCGTATCCGCTGGATCTCGGCCGGGTCCGGGTCGAGTCGCAGGCTGCCCTTGCTGCCGTCCAGGATCACCGGGGTGCCGTCGGCCAGGTCCATGGCGCGCGGCTCGATGCCGGCCACCGCCGGAATGTCCAGCGAGCGGGCGATGATGGCGACGTGGGAGGTCGCACCGCCGCCCACGGTCGCGAAGCCCAGCACACGGGTGCGGTCGAGCCGGGCGGTGTCCGAGGGGTTGAGTTCTTCGGCGATCAGGATGCTGTCGGCCGGGGCCTGGGGCTCTTCCAGCGGATGGCCGGTGACGATGGCGAGCACCCGTCGGCCGACATCGCGCAGGTCATTGGCACGGCCGGCCAGCAGAGGATTCTTGAGCTTGGCCAGGCGTTCGGCGTGGGTGGTGAAGGCGGCCCGCCAGGCGAAGGCGGCGCTCTTACCCTTGGCGATCGCACTTTCGGCGATGTCCAACAGGTCCGGGTCGCTCAGCAGTTCCTGGTGGGCGGCGAAGATGGCGGCTTTGGCCGGGTCGGCCTGGGTACGCAGCTCGATCTGTAAGGCTTCCAGCTGGTTGCGGGCCATGTCCAGGGCGTCCTCCAGGCGCCGTCGCTCCTGGTTCGGCGTCTCGCCGCTCTCCTGGACCGGGATTTCCTCGCGCCGCAGGCGCCACACCTTGCCGACCGCGAGACCGGGTGAGGCGGCGACACCGAGCAACAACTTGGGATCATCGGAGCGCGGGCGCGGGGCCGGTGCCGCGTCGGCGCTGATCATGGTGGTGGCGGGCGCCGGGGCGGGGACGCTGCCCTCGTCGCCCAGGCCGGCGGCGATCTCCGGGGCCAGGGCAGCGATGGCCTCACCCGCATCCGGTCCTTCCGCGACCAGCACCACCTTGTCGCCCTGCTCGATGCCCAGTCCCATGATGGAGACCAGGCTCTTGGCGTTCGCCTGATCGTCGCCGCGCTGCAGCGTGATGCGCGATTGCCAGCGTTTGGCCAGGTTGGCCAGCACCGCGGCCGGGCGGGCATGCAGCCCGGTCGGGTTGGGGATCAGCAGCGCCTCCGAGACCACGCGCTGACCGCTGGTCGCCCCCGTGCTCGCGGCCTGGTCGGCCAGGTCGAGGGTCATTATTGTATCCTGGCCGGCACGCACCACGCCGCTGACCTGATGGTAGGCCGTCACCCGCTCGCCGTTGGTGACGACGATCTGGGTCAGCAGGCTCTTGGCGTGGGTGGCCAGATAATCCGCGTCGAACGCAATCAGTGCCTCGCCGGCGGCCACGGTCTGGCCTTCGACGACCTTGGGGGTGAAGCCCTGGCCCTTCAGGTTCACTGTGTCGAGGCCGATATGCATCATCAGCTCGATGCCCTCGGGGGTCGTCAGGGTCACCGCGTGGCCGGCACGATGCAGGTTGACCACGGTGCCCGCGCAGGGGGCGACGAGCACCTGCGACAGGGGGTCGAGTGAGAGTCCGTCACCGACCATTTTTTGTGAAAAAACGGGGTCGGGGACCTGTTCCAGTGGCAGGGTGACGCCATCCAGGGGCGCCTTCAGCTCGATGGTTCGCACCGCGATCTCCTCTGTGGTGGTTGGGACATGGGTCGCGCGCCGACCCCCGCGGGGTTTGAGCGTGCGCAAGACATGCGGGAGGGAACGCAGCGGGCGAGCAGCCGTCGTGCGGTGGCGCAGTGGGTGACGGCATGGGGTCGCATCACATCGATCCCGGTCCGGGGCACCTGACGGCGCCCTTGTTGGTTATCGTTCCGGTCACCGAGGCGGGCCCTGGCGGGCGTGCGCTCCGGCGGCGCTTGCCGCCAATCCTGGCAGGGTGCGAGCCGATCGGCAACTGCCCGTTCGCACTCTGGACTCCGCCCCGGTGTTGGCCGGCCTGCAAGCCGGCCGGCACTGCTCTTGCCCCCCGGTCATCGCGGTCGTGCCGCGGCCGACGCTACGCCGTCAGGCGTGCCAATTCACCAGCCCAGTGTAGGCGGTTCCTAAGACGATCACGCCGAAGATGATGCGGTACCAGGCAAAAGCATTGAAATTGTGGTTTGAGATGAAGCGCAGCAAGCCTTTGATGGCGAGCATGGCGAAGATGAATGACGTGACGAAGCCCACCGCAAAGACCGGCAGATCGTTGACCGAGAGGATGTCGCGGGCCTGGTACACATCCAGGATAGTGGCAGCCAGCATCGTCGGGATGGCAAGGAAAAAGGACAGCTCGGTGGCCGCGGTGCGTGATAACCCGAAGATCATACCGCCGATGATGGTCGCCCCGGCCCGGGAGACGCCGGGAAACATCGCGATGGCTTGGGCGAAGCCGACCTTCAGTGCCTCGCGCCAGGTGATGTCGTCGACCGACTCGAAACGTACCGGCAGGTGGCGGCGCTCGACCCAAAGGATCACCAGACCGCCGACGATCAGGGCCGCCGCCACCGTGAGCGGGTTGAAGAGATAGTTCTTGATGACCGAGTGCAGCAGGAACCCGAGTACCGCCGCCGGCATGAAGGCGATCAGGATGTTGAGTGCAAAGCGCTGCTCCTGACCTGGTGTCCACATCCCCAGGATCACGCGCAGGATGCGCGTCCGATAGAGCCAGCAGACCGCGAGGATGGCGGCGAACTGGATCACGATCTCGAACACCTTGCTTTGCTCGTTGGTGTACTCGAGCAGGCTCCCGGCAATGATCAAGTGTCCGGTGGAGGAGACCGGGAGAAATTCGGTTAGTCCCTCGACGATGCCGAGGATCAATGCCTTCAACAACAGGGGCAGTTCGAACATGTGCAATTCCCAAGGTGCGCCGCGCGGCGGCGGGTGGACGGCTCCGACTAGGCCCACGACTTTACACCGATCGGGGGCCGGACAGAAGACCGGACAGCGCTGCCGGCGGCGAGCGTCCGGCAGCCGGCTTTGAGCGTGCTCCTTGACAGCTATCCGGCCTCGGCGACCGGCGACTGATCAGTGGATCGGCAACTGCTCCTCCGACGGCGGTGGGTCATCGCGCGGGCTGTCTCCGGGGTCGGGAATGCGGTAGCCATCGGTCAGCCATTCGCCCAGATCGATCAGCTTGCAGCGCTCGCTACAGAAGGGTCGGAACGGGGATTGCGTGGTCCAGGCAACGGGACGGCCGCAGGTGGGACAGCGGATCTTGGCAGGCATCGTGGTTCAAAAGACACAGCAAGTGAGACGGAACTCCACGGCCTCGCTGGTTTGGGTCGGCCTGCCGCGGGGTGCGAGGTGCATGAAGCGGATACTAAAGCGATTCCGGTGTCCGCTGATCTCGGGATAGAGGGTGCCTCCGGCCGGTAATCCCGCACGGACCATTTGCGCCGGGGCCTGGGGGTCCAGGGATTCCTGGTAGAAACCGCCCGGTGCAATCACCTGGCGCGGTGTCGCGCTGCCGCGCGCGAGGGACAGGATCAACCGGATCGCGATATCCGCCGGCCGCAGGTCTTTGAGCCAGTAGTCGAGACGGGATTGACGACGTTCCGGTGACTGGAGCAGCCAGTGGTGATAGATCGGGAGGTCGAAACTACAGGCGCCGCCGGGGATACTGCTGCGCTGGATGACCCCCTTGAGGAACTCGTCCTCGCGGGCCGTCTGGCCGATGGGGCTGCCGAGCGTTTGAATAGTGTCCGCCGCCCGTTCCAGTTCGCCCAAGACCCGCGTCAGGGCCGCCGGGTCCACCCCGGGTTGGCTGGCGATGCGGTTCAGCGAATTGATATTCCGTTCCAATTCCTTGCCGATCTCAGTGCGCAGATCCGCCCGCGCGGTGACGGCGGTGATATCCAGCAAGGCCTCGACCGCCACTCGGGTCGCCCAGGGGTCGTATTGCGGCATGAAGTAATCCACCTTCTCGAACAGGTGCTCCAGGCGCAGGAAAGTCCGGATGCGCTCGTTCAACGGATGCTCAAAGACAATGTGCTGGGACACGGCGGGCCTCGCGCGCAACGCTTGGGGTGTTATTGAGTCGTGACGACGGTCGCGCTGTCCGTCGCCGCGCAGACGCGGTTACGTCCGCTGCGCTTGGCCGCGTAAAGGTGGCCGTCAGCCCGGGCGAGCAGCTCATCCAATGTTGCCAAGGCCGCCGATGAGGGGGCAACGCCAATACTGACGGTGACCGACAAGGGTCCTGATGGGGTGTCGATGGTGAGGGTTTGCAGGTGTTCGCGCAGACGATTCGCGAGCCCGACCGCCAGGGTGGTATCCGCCACGGGGAGCAGCAGCGCGAATTCCTCTCCGCCGACGCGGGCGCACAGATCGCGGGGTGACAGGTGGTCGCGCAGTCCATCCGCGACGCGCTTCAGAACCTCGTCGCCATAGGCGTGGCCGTAGCGGTCGTTCACCTGCTTGAAGTGATCGATGTCGACCATCATCGCCGCCAACGGCAGGGCGCGTGCCCGGGCCTCGTTGAACAGGCGGATCCCGTCGGCAAAAAAGGCGCGGCGGTTGAGCAGACCGGTCAGGGCATCGGTCACCGCCATGGTGCGCAGCTGATCCATGGCGCGGCGGTACTCGACTTGAATGCGCACCCGGGCCAGCAGTTCCATGCTGCGAAAGGGCTTGGTCACGTAGTCGCTGCCGCCGGCGTCGAACGCCTCGATAATGCTGGCCTCATCGGCGCGGCCGGTGATGAACAGGATGGGAATCGCGTTCCAGTCTTCTCTGGCCTTGATCCGGCGGCACACCTCAAACCCATCCAGGCCCGGCATGACGATGTCCAAGAGGATCACGTCCGGTGTCTCCCGCTCCAGTAATTCCAGGGCGGTGTGGCCTTCCAGGGCAACCAAGACGTCATAATCCTGCAGCAGCCCAACGAGGATGCCGACGTTGGTCTGACTGTCCTCGACCACCAATACCTTGGCTTTAAGGTCCGACATTGAGGCGTCGTTCAAGCAGGTCTTCAGCTTCTTTGAAACGATAGGCGCGGACCAGGGCGCGCAGTTGGTCGAAGAAGGGCTGCTCCGCAGCGGGCAGACTGGATGCAGCAATCGCATCGGTGAGGGTCTTGCAGTCGCGGGCACGATGCCCCTGAAGCGCGATCCGCAACGCCGCATACTGTTCGGCAAGCCAGGCCGAACTGATCGGTGGGCCCGCCGGGGCGCCGCTCCCGGCATGGCCGGCGCGGGCAGCGCCGATGGCATCGCAGAGGGTCGGTACACCCTGAGAAAGCGCAGCGAGCAGGGTCTGGTAGTCCGCGGTCCGGCCCTCCCGAATGGCATCGTCCAGGGCTTTACAGGCAGCGAACAACTCGGTGGCCGCCAAGTTGCCCAACACGCCTTTGAGGGTGTGCGCCAATTGTTTGGCGACGGTCGGGTCGTGCTCCAAGGCCGCGGCGATCTGCGCCGGGGTGTCGCGATAGGAGGTGCTGAACTCACCGAGGACCTCCCAAAACAGCTCCATATCCTCACCGATGCGCTCCAGGAACTCGGCGCTGTCGATGCCGGGGATGAACGGCGGTTGATCGTCTGAGCGTGGCTCCATCGGTGCGAGTACCTGGTTGGGTGGCGGGACTGGTGTGGCGGGACTCAAGGCCGCGAGGTGCTCCGCGGTACAAGGTGCAATTATCCTCAAGGGAACCCGATCCTACCAGAGAATGCCCGCATTTCCCCTGGTGCGGCGTTCGCTCCATGGATTCCGGCGATGCGCGGCGCAACGCGGGCAAGTGAGTGGTACATGACTTGACGGAAATCGCCTAAAATCCGCTCACGCTGGCAATCGCCGAAAGGTCTATCCATCATGCTTCTGCAACCCGTTGTCCTGTCAGGCGGCTCCGGTACCCGTCTGTGGCCGCTCTCACGCGAGGCGTACCCGAAGCAGTTTCTCCCCCTCACCAGCCAACATACCATGCTCCAGGAGACGGTGCGGCGGCTCGACGGTCTGGGTCAGGAGCATCCGCGGCGCGCCATCGGCCTGCTCGATCCCGTCGTGGTGTGCAACGAGGCGCACCGCTTCCTGGTGGCCGAGCAGTTCCGCCTCATGAGCCGTCAAACGGCAGCCGTCATCCTCGAACCCAAGGGCCGTAATACCGCGCCGGCGTTGACCCTGGCGGCCCTGGCGGCGACCCGCGGCGGCGCCGATCCGGTGCTGCTGGTGATGCCCGCCGATCATACCATTCGCAACGAAGCGGCCTTCCGTGCCGCCGTAGCGGATGGCTTCAGCCTGGCTCTGGAGGGTGCGGTCGTGACCTTCGGCATCGTCCCCAGCGCGCCCGAGGTCGGCTACGGCTACATCCGTCAGGGTGAACCCTATGCGTTCGCGGGGGCGGAAGGGCGCGCCTACCAGCTGCGCGGGTTCGTCGAAAAACCCGATGTGGAGACGGCCCAGGGGTATCTCGCATCCGGCGAATACCTCTGGAACAGTGGCATCTTTATCCTCAAGGCGTCAGTGTGGCTGACGCTGATCAAGCGCTTCCGTCCGGATATTGCCCAGGCAACCACCGACGCCTATGTCCAGGGGCACGAAACCGGACAGTTTTTTCTCCTCGACGCGGGGGCGTTCGCCGCCTGCCCGAGCGACTCGATCGACTACGCGGTGATGGAGCACATCGCCGGGGAGGGCGCCGCCGATGTCCCAATAAGCATCGTCATCCCGTTGGACGTGGGCTGGTCGGACGTCGGCGCGTGGTCGGCGCTGTGGGCGGTGCGTGAGCAGGATGCCGCCGGTAACGTGCTGGACGGCGACGCCTTCGTCCATGACTCCTGCAACAATCTGTTGATCGCCCGCCACCGCATGGTGGCCGCGGTGGGGGTGAACGACCTGATCGTGGTCGAGACGCCGGATGCGGTGCTGGTCGCCCGCAAGGATCGCGCTCAGGACGTCAAGGCCGTCACCCAGTTCCTCGAGCGCGAGCATCGCGATGAATTCCGTCATCACCAGCGTGTGCATCGCCCCTGGGGCAGTTTCGAGTGCATCGGCCATGGTTCGCGCTACCAGGTCAAGCGGCTCTCCGTGAAGCCGGGCGAATCCCTGTCGCTGCAGATGCATCACCATCGCGCCGAGCATTGGGTGGTGGTTACCGGCACCGCGCGGGTGACCTGTGACGACAAGACCTTTCTGCTCACCGAGAATCAGTCCACCTATATTCCCGTGGGGAGCCGCCACCGGCTGGAGAATCCGGGGGCCATCGCGCTGGAGATCATTGAGGTCCAATCCGGCAGCTATCTGGGCGAGGACGACATCGTGCGCTTTGAAGACGCCTACGACCGGGGAGCAAAGGAGAGCCGCTGAGTTTTCGCGGGAGCCCTGTCCCGTCGTGCGCGTGGCACGGTCCGGCAGCGACAGTGCGGCGCGAACGCGGCGCAATGCCGCTGCGGCGGTGACAGCCGTTGTGCCCGCACTGTTCCGCGGGCAGGCGCTGCTGCTGTACCATGGGGTGTTTTTCCCGCCGGTACCTCATCATGGGATTCAAATGTGGGATCGTGGGTCTGCCAAATGTCGGTAAGTCCACTCTTTTCAATGCTTTGACACGCGCTGCGATCGCAGCGGAGAATTATCCCTTCTGCACCATCGACCCCAACGTGGGAGTCGTGCCGCTCCCGGATCCGCGGCTCGACGTGATCGCCGCCATCATCAAACCGCAGGCGATCCTTCCCACGACCATGCAGTTCGTGGATATCGCCGGGCTGGTGGCGGGTGCCTCCAAGGGCGAGGGCCTGGGAAACAAATTCCTCGCCAATATCCGCGAGACCGACGCCATTGCCCATGTCGTGCGCTGTTTCGAGAACGACGACGTGATTCATGTGGCGGGCGCCGTCGATCCCTTGCGCGACATCGAAATCATCGACACCGAGCTGGCCCTGGCCGATCTCGAGTCGGTCGATAAGGCCCTGGATCGGGCGAGCCGTGCCGCCAAGGTTGGGGACAAGAAGGCAGCGGTGCGCAAAGCACTGCTGGAACGGGTGCGCGCCCAACTCGATCAGGCCAAGCCGGTGCGGGCGTTGGGTTTGAGCGATGACGATCAGGCCGAGTTGCGCGACCTCTTCCTGCTCACCGCCAAGCCTGCCATGTACATCGCCAACGTGGCCGAGGACGGCTTCCAGGCTAATCCATTCCTGGATCTGGTACGCGAGCACGCGGCCGGCGAGGGGGCGCTGGTGGTGCCGGTGTGTGCTGCCATCGAGGCAGAGATCGTCGAACTGCCGGAGGATGAGCGCGGCGAATTCCTGGCTGAACTGGGTCTGGACGAGCCGGGCCTGAACCGGGTGGTGCGGGTTGGCTATCAACTGCTGGGGCTGGAGACCTATTTCACCGCCGGACCCAAAGAAGTGCGCGCCTGGACCATTCCAGCGAAGGCACGGGCGCCTCAGGCGGCCGGGGTCATCCACTCGGATTTCGAACGTGGTTTTATCCGGGCCGAGGTGATCAGCTACGCGGATTTTGTCGCTTGCAAGGGCGAGCAGGGGGCCAAGGAGGCCGGCAAGCTGCGTTCAGAGGGTAAGGAGTACGTGGTCAAGGACGGCGACGTGATCCACTTTCGCTTCAACGTCTAAATTAGGATGCCGGCTTGGCCCACCGATCCAAGGCTGAAGCCTTGGACTCCAGGCGGATGTCACCATTGGCGCGCACCGACCAGAAGTTCTTGTTCCCTGGGCGCGGTCTGAGTAGTTCCGGCTGTTCCAGGCGGATTCGACGCCGGTAGCTCTTGCCGGTTCCCTTTGCACCAAGCACGAGACAGGTATCGTGACGCACGAAACGTTCGAGGTCCGAAGTCCGAGTGAACAGCCTGGCGCGTTCTTGTGGGTCTGCGCTCTCCGCCGCCGGGGCACCGCAATCACAGCTTCCCGGATCACCTGCGCTGCCCAACCCGATCCCTCGACCTCAGGTTTCAGGTGCGGGCCTGGTTGACGCCTGCAAGCGACCTCTTTATACTTTCGAGTTCTGCTTGGCTACGTAGCTCAGCTGGTTAGAGCACCGCACTCATAATGCGGGAGTCGGTAGTTCAAATCTACCCGTAGCCACCACACATCCAAGAATCTATGATGAACCGGCCGAGCGCCGGTTTTTTTTGCCCTCCCCGACTCATGTTACCGATCGTCGACCGCTACGTGCTGACCGAGGTGGCGAAGGCCTTTACGGCGATCGTTGCCACCTTGGTCGCGATCGTCGCCAGCATGTTGTTTTTGCGAACCTTGGAGGAGGTGAACCTGGGTGCGCTGAACGCCGAACTGGTGCTGCGATTCCTCGGTCTGCAGATCGTGCGCGACACCCCCAGCCTGCTGCCGCCGGCCTTCTTTCTGGCCGCCCTCGGCGCCCAGGGCCGCTTGGCTCGCGACAGTGAGTTGGTCGCCCTGAACGCCTGCGGAATTGGACCAAGCAGAATGTTCCGGCCCTTGTTCCTGCTGGCGCTGCCGGTCGCCATAGTCACCGGCTGGTTCGCGCTGATACTCCAGCCCTGGGCAGCGGCCGGAATTGCCGAGATTCGTCTTCAGCAGAAAGAGCAGGCCACGCAGATTGCCGGGCTTCAGGCCGGGCGCTTCTACACCGAGGAAGATGGCGACCTGGTGATCTATATCGGGTCGATCGCCAAGGGTAAGGGGCTGGAACGTATCTTCGTTCTTGACCGGAGCGGGGAAACCACGCGCATCGTGGTCAGCGAGACCGGGCGGCATCGGCTGGAAGAGCAGAGCGGCGATCAATTGGTGATCCTCCGGGACGGTCACCGCTTCGATGGGAAAGCCGGCGAGGGCAACTACCTGATCGGGCAGTTTCGGGAGTATCTGCTGCGGCTCGAGGGGCAGGGGGAGCGGCACACCTTCACCAAGCGCTCTACGACCCCGTCCGGCGATTTGCTGAGGTCGGACGCCATTGAAGACCGCGCCGAGCTGGAGCATCGCATCGCCGCTCCCCTGGCGATTTTGACGCTGACCCTGATCTCGGTTCCGCTGGTGGCGATCTCCCCCAGGCAAAAGACCTCGGGGCGACTGCTGCTCGCCTTCCTGGCCTATTTCACCTTCTTCAACTTGCAGCAGTTGGCCGAAAGCTGGCTCGGGAGCGGGCTGACTCCGGTCTGGCTGACTAGCTTTTGGTATCAACTCCTGGTCCTGGCGCTTGTCTATCTGGTCATGGCGCCCGAGTCGCGGTGGTACAGGCAACTGCGCGCGGGTCTTGTGCGGGCGTGGACATCCGCCGCGGCAAGTTGATCCGAGCCGCAAGCGTGGTCGTGTCGGCCCGCCTGTCCGTGATGATTTCATCAACGGGCGGTCGCACGAATGAACCACCGCGCGGGCGAACGCGTTAGACTAGGCGGTTATGATTCAGCATTTGACAACGACTCCGGAGCAGCACCCCATGTCTTTGACCAAGAATGTCGGCAAGACCGATCGCACGATTCGTCTGGCGGTGGCCGGACTCCTGGTGTTACTTGGGATCTGGTTGCATCAACCGGTCCTGTCAGTGATTGGTCTGGTCTTGGTGGTCACCGGCGCGACCGGTTTCTGTCTGGCGTACATTCCCTTCAAGATCAATACGAACAAGGATAGTAACGATTAAGCGGCGGGAACTGTCGCGGGGCGGTTGAGGGGCATCAGAGCGAGCGCCGGGTTTCATGGTGCATGGCCCGGGCGGTGCCCCTCGCTCAGGCGAGAAGAAGATCAATGCCGTTGCAGTGTGGGCCGGATGCGTTAAGCAACCCCGCGCTGATCATCCTGACCGACGCGGGGCGTGGTTTCTTGCATGTGTCTTGTCGCTAAGCCGGCTGGGGAGGCTAACGCGATCAGTCTTTGCTTGAGTCGATCTCGATCAAAAAATACAACATCTCGCTCGTGTTTGCGCCCGCCTTAGGCGTCGCGCCGACAGTCACATAGCCTTGCCATGCTCCTGTCGGCGCTCCTTAAAGACGGACAAAAAAGCCTTCGCGATCTGGTGCAGGATTATCCGGCAATCGCCTAACGGTTCCAGGGCATCCACTGGAAAGGCGACCTGGACGGCGGCGACGCTGGATTGGCTGGCGGTGCTGCGGCCGGAGCCACTGCGGGCTGAGCCGGTGGCTGGGCAACACGCCAAGGTAGGCCGCTTCCGAATAACGACCAGGTTGGGGCCTGCTGGGGAGCGGTAAGGGCCTTGGCAGGCGTTGCGGCAGTTGCCACTGGCACTGCTGAGGTCGGGACTGATGCTGTCGACGGCTCCGTTGTGGTGGCGACAGGTGCGGTGGCGACAGGTGCGGTGGCGATCGGTGCCGGTGCGGGCTCGACGACCGGAGTTGGTTCGGCGGCGACCGGTGCCGGCGCAGCCTCGACGACGGGAGTCGGTTCGGCGGCGACCGGCGCCGGCGCGGTCTCGACCACGGGAGTCGGTTCGGCGGCAACCGGTGCCGGCGCAGCCTCGACCACGGGTGCCGGTTCGGCGGCGACCGGCGCCGGCGCGGTCTCGACCACGGGTGCCGGTTCGGCGGCGACCGGTGCCGGCGCAGCCTCGACCACGGGTGCCGGTTCGGCGGCGACCGGTGCCGGCGCGGCCTCGACCA
>JACDZG010000314.1 GCA_013426805.1 Chromatiaceae bacterium | reverse complement strand
TACTCAAATTATGTATATCTTTCATGACTTTAAATTTAACGAAGTAGAACTAACCTTTGCCTTAAAAGCGAGCGCGCGCCACAGCCGTTGTGGTAGCTCTCAAGGTCGGTGGTGGCGCGCGCCGCTTTAGGCCGCACGTTATCGCGCCGAGCAAAGCTTGGCGTCTCTTGCGGGGTGAGAGTCCCCGTCGGGTAAGGGTTAGCCGCCCGCCCGTATCGAGTGTTGGTCCTGCTGCGGAGTGGCGTAAGCCGCGAACAATAGTGCAGGGCAAGCGTACACAGAGTATTCTGTAGACCGTAGGGGAAATCGCGTTCCCTGAAGTGCTGGTACAGCTTCGAGAGAGCTAACCCGCGGATGGCGACAGTTTTAACGTACTGGAAGCCCACACGAAGCACCCTTACTGGCTTGGGTGTGGAGGTCCGCCGGAGTCCTCAGGCCGTGGTATGCAGAAAGAGAGACGTTGGAGAACTCGGGAAGCCCCGTGGGCTCCTGGATGAAGCGAGATGATGAAGCCGTCAGTGTTGGGACACGTGAGGGTGATGAACCTGGAAACGGCGTGGGCACGGGTCGAGTCACTGAGCATGGAGCATCCGGGTAGGCTGGCAACAGCCGTATGCTGACGAGGTGTCTTATCGGGCATAGTAGTCGGAGGTTGGGAAAGCCAGCCACATGGCGAAGGACCCGACGGAAGTACGCAGCCCCTAAAGGAAACTCGTGCCGGACATGCAGGATCGGGTAAACACGAGCCAACCTCACTGAGGGCACTAGCAACAGGGCCTTGTAACGGGTAACTGTGAAGGTCCGCGCGAATGTGAGTACAACCGAGGAACCGGATGCGGGAAAACTGCACGTCCGGGATTGCGCCGGGGGCGCCGGGTAACCGGCGTTCCTACGGCGGAGGCAACACAAACAACACAGCAGAGGGCAGACATGCAAGTTCACAATCTCAACGACACCTCGCAGAACAAGTGTCAGTGTGTTAGTTGGCTCGTGCACTGGGGGCGGTTCAGTGGCCAGCCCGCGAACACATGCGCCGTTCTTGGTTGCATGAATCTCCCGTCGGTCGGCGGGCACGTCCAGCAGTCAGGGGGTTCGGACGATGACCGCAGTTGGTACATCATTCCTCTATGCTCTTCATGCAATGCACAACGGGGGGCGTCGCTCTATATTCGCGACGATGTGCAACCCGTTTCTGCAAACGTCAGTGACACTTGCGGAAAAGCATACGTGAGCCCTTTAGGCGGATAGTGCCTCCAGAGCATCCAGAGCATCCATTAACTCTGGGTGGTCTCCAAATTTCAACATGTTGCTCTCGATATCTTCTTTCGTCATACCAAACCCGTGCCACTCGCCCGGGGCGATATACAAGTCAATTTTCGCTTCGTTTTCATTTTTCAGACCACGAAAACGAAATTCAGCCGTAAGCTTCTTACTCATATCCAACTCTCCTAGTAACGAGGCATAAATTATTTATACATGTTTATTAAGAGAAACCGTTGGG
>JACDZG010000313.1 GCA_013426805.1 Chromatiaceae bacterium | reverse complement strand
GTTTAAGTATGCAAACTGGGATTCGCAACATTTTTGTTGGACGATTCCCAATTATGGCAATATTGTAGAGCATATCAAAAAACATTTCGGAAAACGAAATCCAATAATAACCGAATTTCACTCGAATGTAGAGAAGCAAGAAGAGTCAATAGCACACACTTTCACCAAAAATGAAATGTTGGTTGTGAATAATTTTCGGATTCTAAAGGTGTATTTTGCATATTCCAAAGAAGTAAATTTTGTTGTAAAAAATATACCTTTCTCCAGATGGAACAGCGGAGGAAATTATTGGACAATTCCTATTCTTGAAAAGTATAAGGTTGAATTGAAGCAAATTGCAGAGCGAAATTCGTTGCATTTTATCTACAAAGAAGAGTTAAAATCGAAAGTGAAACCACGCACTTCGTGGCAAGGAATGGAAAATTACAGAGAATGCCCTTCGGGATATTTAGCTAAACTAATAGAACTTAGGTACAGTGAAAATACCTTGTACACCTATAAGCACATGTTTGAGGAGTTTATCAACTATTATCGTGATGTGGAAATTGAGAACATTACAGACGGAATGATTATTGATTTTCTACGCTATTTGGTAAACGAACGCAATATTTCTGGTTCGTATCAAAATCAATCCATTAATGCCATTAAATTTTATTACGAAAAAGTGTTAGGAGGACAGCGTAAAATTTACACCATCGACCGTCCTCGTAAAGAAAAGTACTTGCCCGAAGTATTAAGCGAGGAGGAAATAACCAATATTTTGAATGCAACCCCAAACCTAAAACACAAAGCCATACTGATGACCATATATTCGGCAGGACTCCGCATAAGCGAACTTATAAACCTAAAGATTAAGGACATAGATAGCAACAGAATGCAAATTAGGGTACAGCAAGCCAAAGGAAAGAAAGACAGATACACGTTGCTTGGTACTAAAACATTGGAGATATTGCGGAAATATGTGGCTGAATACAAACCGAAAGAATGGTTATTTGAAGGTGTGAATGGAGGTCAATACTCATCGAGCAGCATTCAGGCAAATTTGAAAATTTCTGTTGGAAAAACCGGAATAAGAAAGCGAGTAACTGTACATACATTGCGCCATAGTTTTGCGACTCATCTTTTAGAAGCCGGCACTGATATACGCTATATTCAGAGCTTATTGGGGCATTCGAGTGGAAAAACAACAGAGATTTACACCCACATTACTACGAAGGGATTTGACCAAATTGTTAGTCCGTTGGATAAATTGAAAATAAATTAATAAATAGATGGTTTAACCAAAAATTGTATTTACTTTTGGTGCTAAAATTTGGAAAATTCAACAATTTATTCGCCAAATGAATAAGTTGGATATACCCAGTAGCACAAAATTTGGACGATTTTTTATGATGCTGATTATCTGCACCTTACATCTTTGAACAACCGTAGATACAAGTGATATATCCCCAGTTAACTAAGCATATCCAACTTTCTACTGTGTATATATATTTGTTAGCAGCA
>JACDZG010000312.1 GCA_013426805.1 Chromatiaceae bacterium | reverse complement strand
ATGTCAAACTTTTTCGGTCCCCCGGCAAAGCCGGGGGATTTCCCATTCTATTAAGTATGAATGGCTTACTTCTTATGCCTATACGAGCATGACCGCATTAACTACAGAGCTTTCTAGAATACTAAATGGATACGGATCTGCATATAGAATAGAATTCTCTAATAAATAAACAATCAACCGAGGTTTTTATAAATATTCAAGTAGATGTACTTATGCCGACGTTGCTAATCAAGTGCTCCAACTGCGATGCATAAGGGCTATACTCGTCGGTCCCCATCGCGTTAAGGGCTGACCGAATAGCGTCTCGGAGTGGGCGGCCCGGTGCGGTACCTGGAATCAGGTTGTTGTAGGCAAGATAGCCAATGAGAGGAGAAGCTACGTCGGATTTGCAGCACGCATGGAGTTCCCTGGGGCTGTCGATGGTCACGGCCGGTGAATCACGGTCGATGAAATGGCGACAGGCGATATCAATCAGGTAATACGGAGAGATGCGGTCCGTGTCGATGTCAACTTGGTGCTCGATCAGCTTTAAGAGCAGTGCCATATAAAACGGGTGACGACACAGACTTGCCACGTCCGGGTTATTTGCCAGTGCCCTCAGTCGGGTCGCCGCGTCGTTGAGTCTCTCGCGTTTCAATTCTTCAGCTATCACGCGCTGAAACGTACTCACTTGCGCTTGGGTCATCGCTTCTAGCTGGCGAACGTCTAAATGATCATCAATTCCCATGTGTTGCCAGATCTCGCGGAGGTTCTGTTCAAAATATGCAACGCGACAACCCAAGATGAAGCGGCTTGAAGTCCGCGGTAGCGTATCAGTCAAAATCTGTGTGAGCTTGTTCGTGCAGGCGGCATCCATCTGGTCGATATCATCGATCAAGAAAACACATCTGCCTTGTTTGACTAGGCGCCCGGCAAGCTCATCTTGGCGGACGCCATAGTCAATCACTCCAGCAGTTCGCAGGGCAACGCTGACCATCTCGACTAAACTATCGTGCGAGGACTTATTGAGACAGTTATGGAGCGTCGTAGTCTTCACGATCACGGGGATCTTCGTCCAAAAGTAATTCGTCTTGGTGGTTTCCCGACAGTAGGCCTCGAGGCGATGTAGCAGAAGTGATGTCTTACCTATTCCAGCTTCTCCGGCTACCATCAGGGCGGACTTGCTTTTTATGAGTTCGCGTAGAGCGCCGATTTCATAGTAGTCGTAGAATGCTGCTCTGGTTGAAATCGCGAAGCGACTAAAAGAATAGATTTCCGGCATAATCCGAAAATACTTCATCAATCGGGAGTGATCTCCTATGCGTCGCAGGGCGAATCCCAAACTTGCGACTAATGCCGCCCCAATCACGGTTGCGGCGACGCGCCACAAAGTGTCCGGCATTTGTGTCATCATATCTGACCAAAGTTCAGATAAATATTCCATTGTTCATCCCCTAAAGTGTGTGGCGGTGGCGTTAGTAACGAGGCATAAATTATTTATACATGTTTATTAAGAGAAACCGTTGGGA
>JACDZG010000141.1 GCA_013426805.1 Chromatiaceae bacterium | reverse complement strand
ACGGGTTGGATTTTTCGCGGAAATCACCTTACGTTAGATTGTGGAGCAACAAAAAACCTTTATATTGACTCCTGCTCTTATCCTAGGGGCTAAGTCCGACAGGCTGCTAGAGAACGGATCCCAACCATGGCGCGATGCGGCGTGACGCTCAAGCGGATTCTGCTCGGTATCCTGCTGACCCTGATCCTGCTGCTTGTCCTGCCCGAATGGCCGCGGGTGCCGGTTGCCGGCGCCACCGCCGCCGACTGGAAGAAGATGTTTTATCTCAACCCGTTCGACGTGCTTGGGATCAAGCGATAGCATGTTGCAGCGCGCGGACTTTCATTTCGACCTGCCGCCCGAACTGATCGCCCAGCGCCCGCCGGCGGAACGCGGTGCGTCCCGGCTCCTGGTGCTGGACGGGGCCGCTCCCCTCCCGCGTGATCTCCAGTTCGCCGACCTGCCGGGTCTGCTGCGCCCTGGTGACCTCCTGGTGTTCAACAACACCCGAGTGATGCGCGCGCGGCTGTTCGGCCGCAAGGACACCGGCGGCGCGGTCGAGGTGTTGGTGGAACGGCTGCTCGCGCCGGATCTGGCCCTGGCCCATGCCCGCGCCGCCAAATCACCCAAGCCCGGCCGGCTGATCCTGCTGGCGGGCGGCGGGCGTCTGGAGGTGGTGGTGCGCGACGGGGTGCTGTTCCGGCTGCGCGCCCTGGACGCGCCCTTCAAAGACCTGATGGAAACCCAGGGCCATATCCCCCTGCCCCCTTACATCGCCCGCCCGGACGACACGGCGGATGCGGAGCGCTACCAGACCGTTTTCGGGACACGCGAAGGGGCCGTGGCCGCCCCCACCGCGGGGCTGCATTTCGACCAGGCGATGCTGGAGCGTCTGGCGGCGCTGGGCGTGGCGCGCGCCGAGGTCACCCTGCATGTCGGGGCCGGCACCTTCCAGCCCGTTCGGGTGGATGATCTGGATCAGCATCCGATGCACGCGGAGTGGCTGGAGGTGAACGAGAGGGTTTGCGAACAGGTCGCGGCCACCCGGGCGGCGGACGGGCGCATCATCGCGGTGGGCACCACCAGCGTACGCAGTCTGGAAAGCGCGGCTACTGCCGGCGGCGATACAAACACCCTGCGCCCCTTCCGCGGCGACAGCCGATTGTTCATCCGCCCCGGCTACCGCTTCCGCGTGGTGGATGCCATGATCACCAATTTCCACCTGCCCGAGTCCACCCTGTTGATGCTGGTATGCGCCTTCCGCGGCCAGGAACCCATGCTCGCCGCCTACCGCCATGCGGTGACCGAGGGCTACCGCTTTTTCAGCTATGGCGATGCGATGTTTCTGACGCGGCGGGACTAAGAAACTGTCCATTTTCTACTTCCCGATGGTTGGCCGACGTTGGCGTTCAAAGCGGGAAACAATTGATGGACAGTTTCTTAAGTCCCGTTCTCAAACAACTCGATAATTTCCGGGTCGACGGCATCGAAGTCGTCGCTGATCCGGATTTGACCACGCAACCGACCTGGTTGCCGCGGCGTTTTGCGTTCCTGGCACGGGACCAGTCGGACCATGGGCTTGCCGTCTTTGGCGATGACGACATCCTCACCGCTGAGGGCGGCCTCGACGAGTGCCGGGAGCGCAGTTTTGGCTTGATTCAGGTTCATGGAGACCATCGTACCTTGTCTCTTTCGTGTTGGTCCAGGTGAGTGTAGTCCGTGGAGTCATGGGAAAGCGAGCCCCGCGAGAACCCAAGTGTTGAGTGTCCAGCCCCGATCAAGCAAGCGCGCTGCAAGCGGGATAGCTCAGCGCGACCTGCGCCAGCGGCTTGGCCGCACCGGCTGGGCTGTAAACGGCGTACCGGGCGAGTTCCGCGGCGGGGAGCCGGCCGATGATCCGTTCGATCTCGGTGAGCCGGGCGCCCTGCCGGACCAGATAGCAGATGTAGGTGTGGCGCAAGGCCGCCGCGTCCACCTCGGCGGGGTGCGCCAGCCCGGCGTCGTGGGCCAGGAGTCGGATGCGGGCCAGGAGTCCGGCCGCCCCGCCCCCCGCGGGGTCGTCGATCCAGAGCGGCACCGGCCGGTGCCCGGCAAAGAGTGCCGTCAGGGCCGGGCTCAGGCGGATGACCCGCCCGTCGCCCGGCGCCTGCACCGTGCCGGCCGCCAGGTCGATGGCGCGCGCCTCGAGCATCACGCATTCCGCGGGCGTGATCCCGGACAGGACCAGACCCATCAACTGGCGCGTCGCCGCGTCCGCCAGTTCCAGCAGGACCCGTACCTCGCCCGCCAGGAGTTCGCGTCGACCGCTGCCCGGCAGGCTCAGGGGCGCATCATCCCCCAGGGTCGCTCCCTGGTCCTGGTCCTGTTCGTGAGACAGCAAGGCACCCGCCGCCGCGCCGCCATCGACCGGGAGCCGGGAGTCGCCGGCGAACACCCGGACCCCGGTGACCGGCAGTTGCTCCTCCGCGGTGCGCTCGCGGCGGGTCAGAAACTCCATGAGCAGCACGGCCAGCAACGCGGTCAGGCCGGCGACCGCCAGGATGTAACTGAAATCGCGCCAATAGTCGGGCTGGAAGGGTCGGCTGGGCACGAAGGCGGGTTCCAGCACTTTGACCTGCGCGTATTGGGCCGGCGCCTTGGTCTTGACCTCCACCAGGCGTTGTTCCAGGCCGCGATGCAGTTCGTCGATTTGCTCCAGATCTTTCTTGAGGGTCTCGTAACGGGCGAAACGGGCGGTGAACCGTGACGCCTCGGCCCGCTGGACCGCCAGTTCCTGCTCGAGCACGCGGCTCTGGCGCCGCGCCCGCTCCACCTCGCGGGTCAGGGTGGAGCGCAGGAAGTCACGCCCCTTGACGCGCTGCTCCTTGATCCGCGCCTCCAACTGGCTCAATTGGAGCGGCAGTTCCTTCAGGGTCGGCTCGTTCTCCAGATAAAGCTTGGTGTAACGCTGCGCCAGGCCCGCGAGTTGCGCGCGCAATTTCGCGGCCTCGGTCTCCAGTTGTTCCAGGGTGCCCTGCTCGGCGGGCGGGACGACCGGCTCGCCGCGGTCGATCGCCTCTTCCAGGGCCGCGCGTTGGGACTCGGCTTTCACCTGCTCGGCGCGGGCTGTTTCCAGATCCTTGGTCAGGGCCTTGAGACGCGCCAGCGCCTGATTGCCGTCCCGCTCCATGGTATCGATGCCGTGCTCCAGGCGATACCGGTCCAGAGTCGCGGCCTGCGCGCGCTTTTGGGCATCGAGTCGCGCATATTCTTCCTGTAGTCGGCCCAGGGTTCCGTCCACGTCCCGCTCGACCTGCGCCTGGCGCCGCTCCAGATACGCCTGCGTCCAGGCGTTCACCAACACCGCGAGTTGCCGCGGATCGCTGCCGGTCGCGCTCAGCGCCACCAGATTGGTGCCGGGCGTCGGCTGCACGTCGAGGCGCGCGCGCAGTGCCTCCGGGTCCAGCGCGCCGGTTTCCGGGGCGGTGCGCGCGGCCCGTTCCAGCGTCTCCTGCAAGAGGTCCTGGGCCAGCAGGATGCGGCCCTGAACCGCCAGATTCTGCGGGTCGGCACCGTCTGCGCCGGCACTGTAGCCGATCCCCTCCGGCACCTCGATCAGCACGGTTGCCGTCGCCCGGTACAGGGCCGGTCGGGTGAAGTTCCATGCCGACCCACCCACCAGGACCACGAGAAACACCAGCGCGAACAGTCTGAAACGCACGGCCTGACGCAACGGTTGATGCACGGTCGCGGGTCCCGGCGACCGCGACAGGATTTCCACCTGGGGCGGCAGCGCGCCGCCGCGAACGTCAGCTTGGAGCGATGTCTCGCGGCGGCGCGGGTGCACGGGCGGTCCTCCAGGGTCGCGTGACGCGGTCGGCCAATGGTCTGATCTGAAGATCAGGTCCCTTGGTGATAGGCCGGGCTCAGTTCATGGACCGCGGCGACCATCGCCCCGGCATGCTCGGGATTGACATCCGGGGTGATGCCATGTCCCAGATTGAACACATGCCCGGTGCCGTGACCATAGCTCGCCAGCACCGCCGCCACCTCCTCACGAATGCGTTCGGGCGAGGCATAGAGCACGCAGGGATCGAGATTCCCCTGCAGCGCGACCCGGCCGGCAACCGCGCGGCGGGCATCGGCCAGGTCGGTGGTCCAATCCACGCCCAAGGCATCGCAGCCGGTCTGGGACATGCGGTCCAGCCACTGGCCGCCGTTCTTGGTGAAGAGGACTACCGGCACGCGCCGACCCTCGGCCTCGCGGGTCAGACCGGCCACCACCCGCTGCATATAGGCCAGCGAGAATTCCTGATATTTGGCCGGGGTCAGGGCGCCGCCCCAGGTGTCGAAAATCATCACCGCCTGGGCACCGCGGGCGATCTGGGCGTTGAGATACACGGCGACCGCGTCGGCGACCTTGACCAGCAGACGGTGCAGCAACTCCGGCCGGTCATACATCATGCCTTTGGTGTGCGCATAGTTCTTGGTCCCGCCACCCTCCACCATGTAAGTGGCCAGGGTCCAGGGACTGCCGGAGAAGCCGATCAGCGGCACCCGGCCGTGCAGTTCCCGGCGGATCAGGCTCACCGCGTCCATCACATAGCGCAGCCCGTCCTCCGGGTCCGGCACCCCGATCCGCTCCACGTCCGCGGCCGAGCGCACCGGGCGCTCGAACCGCGGCCCTTCACCCTCACCGAAAGAGAGTCCGAGCCCCATCGCATCGGGGATGGTGAGGATGTCGGAGAACAGGATGGCGGCGTCGAGCGGGAAGCGCTCAAGAGGCTGGAGCGTGACCTCGCAGGCCAGTTCCGGATTCATGCACAGTTGCATGAAGCTGCCGGCCTTGGCGCGGGTCGCGCGGTACTCGGGCAGGTAGCGCCCGGCCTGGCGCATCATCCACACGGGAGTGTAGTCCACGGGCTCGCGCAGCAGGGCGCGCAAAAAAGTATCGTTCTTGAGCTGAGTCACGGTGCTGGGGCTTCCAGGTCGGGGGTTGAGCGACGATCGCAATGGCATGGGTGCGCAGGATACACCAGGCCAGCCCTCGGACCCCAGACAAGGCGCGTCACACGTTGTTCAACTCCGGGCGCCCGTGGTTAAATTCCCGCTTCACCCTTACCGAAGCGTTACCAGAGAGACCGAGATGAAGAGGCACATTGCGCAACAGATGATCACCGCGTTGCTGTTCGCCGCCGGGGGCGCGGCACCGGCCTTGGGCTCGCCCACCCCGGCGAGCATCACCGTTGCGGATGTGGTGCAGGCCGAAACGCGCTGGGGCGAGGCCATTATCGCCATCGGCAAAGCCTATACTGACCATCAGGATTACCAAACAGTGGCCGCGCAGGCGGTTGATACCCTCTACGGCTATGATGAGGGTCCGGTGCTGTTCAAGCCGACCAAGGCGGCGGAACAAGAGTTCCGGCTGACCGAAGAGGACGCTCTTTCCTACTTCGTCTGCGGCTGTGTTCCTGAAGATCACGGCTTCGCCCTTCAGCCTTGGTCGAAAATTCGCTTCGAGAACTCCGGCATCATCTTCGACGGCGACTCCGCGACGGCCATGGGCGACTATTTCTTCACGGACGCCAACACCGGTAAGGAGGTCAAGGTCGACTTCACCTTCGAGTACTTCAAGGGTCCGGAGGGCAATCTGCTGATCAGCGTACATCACTCGTCCTTCCCTTATCACCCGGAGCATTGACCGAACGGGCGCCGGGCAGTTTGCGAGGTCCAATCGCGGCCGGAGGCCGCTCCCACAAGGTCCTGGCGACACCCGGCCGTCGGCCGGAACCATGATCGAGCCCGCGGCGTGCAGCGGCTGGTGACGTACGATGCCCAGCCTTGCCGTAGAATGCGGCCATGGACGTTTCAACTATTCTCGACCCACTCAACGATGCCCAGCGCGCGGCGGTTTCCGCCGCGGCGGGCACCCGCCTGGTGCTGGCCGGCGCCGGCAGCGGCAAGACCCGGGTACTGGTGCACCGCATCGCCTGGCTGATCAAGGTGGAGCAAGTGCCGCCCTGGTCGCTGCTGGCGGTCACCTTCACCAACAAGGCGGCACGCGAGATGCGCACCCGCATCGAAGAAATGCTGGAGCACCCGGTCGGCGGTATGTGGGTGGGGACCTTCCACGGACTCGCCCACCGCTTCCTGCGGGCCCACTGGCAGGACGCCGGCTTGCCCCAGCACTTCCAGATCCTCGACGGGGACGACCAGTTCCGGCTGATCCGACGCATCCTGAAGGCCCTGGAACTCGATGAGTCCAACTGGCCGCCCCGTCAGGTCCAGAGTTTCATCAACAAGCAGAAGGACGAGGGCCTGCGCCCGGATCATCTCGACACGGCCGGCGATTTTTACCTGCAAAAGATGACAACGCTGTACCGCGAGTACGAGCAGGCACGCACCCGCGGCGGACTGCTGGACTTCGCCGACCTGCTGCTGTGCGCCCATGAGCTGCTGCGCGACCGTAAAGACCTCCTGCACCACTATCAGACGCGTTTCCGCCACATCCTGGTGGACGAGTTCCAGGACACCAACGCCATTCAGTACGCCTGGCTGCGGCTGCTCTCCGGCGGCAACGATAACCTGTTCGCCGTGGGGGATGACGATCAGTCCATCTACGGCTGGCGCGGCGCGCGGGTGGAAAACATCCAGTTGTTCCAGCGCGACTATCCGCAGGCCCAGTTGGTACGTCTGGAGCAGAACTATCGCTCCACCGGGACCATCCTCAAGGCGGCCAACGCACTCATCGCCCACAACCCGACGCGACTGGGCAAGAATCTGTGGACCGAGGATGGCGAGGGCGAGCCGATTCGCCACTATGCCGCCTTCAACGAGGTGGACGAGGCGCGTTTCGTGGTGGAGCGCATCCGCGGCTTCACCACCGAACAGGGCTATCGCCGGTCCGAGTGCGCCATCCTCTACCGCACCACGGCGCAGTCGCGGCTGTTCGAAGAGGCGCTGATCAACCGCCGGATCCCCTACCGGGTTTACGGCGGCCTGCGGTTCTTCGAACGCGCCGAGATCCGCGACACCCTGGCCTATCTGCGCCTCCTGAACAACCCGGACGACGACGGCGCCTTCGAGCGGGTCATCAACACCCCCACCCGCGGCATCGGCGAACGCACCCTGGAACTGCTGCGCGAGCAGGCGCGCGGCGCCCAAGTCTCACTCTGGCGGGCCGCGCTCGACACCATCGCCGCCGTCGCCCTGGGTCCGCGTGCGACCACGGCCCTGGCGCGCTTCGTCGACCTGATCCGCCAACAGACCGCGGCGACCGCGGAACTGGATCTGGCGGAAACCACCACCAGCGTCATCAAGGCCGCCGAGCTCGCGGACTTTTATCTGAAAGCCAAGGATGGCAAGGGTCAGGACCGGGTGGAAAACCTGGACCAGTTGGTGGAAACCGCCGGGCGCTTCCGGTTGGAACTGGAGGACACGCAAACCGACCCGCTCGGCGCCTTCCTCGCCCATGCCGCGCTGGAGGCCGGCGAGGCCCAGGCCGACCCGTTCGAGGATGGGGTCCAGCTCATGACGCTGCACAGTGCCAAGGGTCTGGAGTTCCCGATCGTCTTCCTGGTGGGTCTGGAGGAAGGGCTCTTTCCGCACAGCATGTCGGCCGAGGATCCGGCGCGGCTGGAAGAGGAACGGCGGCTGTGCTATGTCGGCATGACGCGCGCCATGCACCAACTTTTCGTGACCCACGCCGAAACACGCCGACTCTATGGACGCGAGGGCTATCCCATGGCATCGCGCTTCCTGCGCGAGATGCCGCTGGAGTTGATGGAAGAGGTTCGCGGCGGGGGCGTCTTCCGTCCGGCCGCGGCTGCCGCCAACTCCTTCGGGTCTGCGGTGGCGGCAAAGGCCGCGGAGACCGGCGGTTTTCGGTTGGGTCAGCGGGTGCTGCACCCCAAATTCGGCGAGGGCGTGGTGCTGAGCGCCGAAGGCCAGGGTGCACAGGCGCGCATCCAGGTCAATTTCAAGGAAGTCGGAGCCAAATGGCTGGTGTTGGCCTTTGCACGACTGGAGGCCGTCGGGTGAAGCGGCGGACGGTCCGCACAGCGGACGGTCCGCACAGCGGACCCTACGGTAACACCTTGATCTGTAGGGTCCGCTGTGCGGACCGACGACCGTGCAGATCGCAAGGTGGCCGGGTTCATGACCAAGGCCGGGCGGCTCATGCCAAAATTGCATCGCTTCTCCGATGACGACAATGACAAGCACCATGGACAAGCAACACAAAACCTTATCGATGACGCTGCTGATGACCCCGGATATGGCCAACTTCTCCGGCCATGTCCACGGCGGTGCGACCCTGCGGCTGCTGGATCAGGTCGCCTATGCCTGCGCCGCGCGCTACTCCAACAACTATGTGGTCACGCTGTCCGTGGATCAGGTCTTCTTTCGCCAGGCGGTCCATGTCGGCGACCTGGTGACCTTCCTGGCCTCGATCAACTACACGGGCAATACCTCGATGGAGGTCGGCATCCGGGTCATGGCCGAGGACATTATCCGCAAGACCAGCCGCCATGCGATGACCTGCTACTTCACCATGGTCGCGGTCGATGATCAGGGCAAACCCGTGCCTGTCCCGCCGCTCGCCATCGAGACGCCGAACGAACGGCGGCGTTTCGAGAGTGCGGTCTCAAGGCGCGAGTTCCGGCGTGAAATCGAGCGGCGACACAATGAAATCCGGAAACTGCACCGCAGTGCGACCGCTGAACCGACACCGGACGCCGCGACCTAAGAGCCCAGCATGACACCAGAACAACGCACCGATCGCTTCTTATCTACACTCTTTCGCTGGGTCGAAAAAGGGGTCCTGCTCCTGGTCGGCGGATTGTCCTTTCTCGCGATCGTACAGCTCGTGATCGCCATCGCGGACCACGGCCAGATCAAGCTCGAAGACGTACTGCTGATCTTCATCTTCATTGAGATCATGGCCATGGCGAACGTCTATTTCATACGCCATGCGGTGCCGTTCACCTACCCGATGTTCATCGCGGTGACGGCGCTGTCGCGCCTCATCGTTCTGCAAGGCAAGAATATCGAACCGGAAACCCTGCTGTTCGAAGGCGGCGCTATCCTGTTGGTGAGCATTGCCATCCTCATCGTGCGCTATAGCCAGCGTTTCAGCCTCGACTCACTCGAAGACTGCAAACACTCCGACACCAAGGAAGACGGCCTGGGCTGATTCAGAGTCAAACCCGTCGGCCCACCGAGCGAGGGTCGCAACCAGCGCAACTCCCCCGCCTGCCGGCAGCGAGATCCGGCGCGGTACCCACCTGATCCTGATCGAACACGGCGAGGATCGGTACTACTTGCGCCAGACCCGCAACAACAAGTTGATCCTCACAAAATGAGGGCCGACTGGTTGACGGCAATCGCCTAGCGCTGCCCCTGACCGCCAAGTGACTGCCGCTGGGCCTGCAACTGATCCAATCGGCGCCGCTCGGCCAGAATGGTGTCGTTGTAAGTGTTGTACGTGGAATCGATCTGCTGATTCATCGCGGCCTCCCAGGCGGACTGATTGGGATCCTCGGTCCCTTCGGCGAGTTGCTGGCGCAGCGCCGCCACCCGCGCGTCGCGCTCGGCCTGCTGATTGGTGATCTGCTGCTCCAGATTCAGGATCTCGGTGTCCAGCACCGCGGCTTGCGCAACTGCCCCGGCTTGAGCCTCCGCGGCCTGGTCCGCAAAGGCTGCATCCTCGCTTTGCGCGGCATCGGGCTGCGAATAATCGATCGATACGGTCTGCTCGGTGCCGACGCAAGGCGCTTCGGAGAAGGTCACCTCGCCGCCCTGATGGCATTCATAGACCGGGACCGCCACCTCTTCGGCGGCCGGCTGGCCCGCCGGCAAGGCCGCCAGGACACCGGGGCATATCGCCAGCAACCAACGGATGTTACTCGATAAACGCATGATTCAGCTCCTCGCTCGATGGCTTTCGAATCCGCAAATCACCTGAAACCTCAATCCGACAGTTGCGCATCGGTGGCGCGGCTAGCCGTTCCTGCCGCCCCCCGCGGAGAGCGCCTCGAGGTGCGTCAACTCCTCGGGGTCGAACCCGGCGAGCGCCCGATCCGCCAGATTAAACGGGCCACGGACCGGACCGGTCAGATAGGTCGCGATGAGGTCGAAATAGACCGGCAGCGGCATCAGTCCGCGCTGCTCGCACAGGTAGCGGAACCACCGGGTGCCGGCCGCGACATGGCCGACCTCATCGCGCAGAATGATCGCGAGCTGGTCCGCGGTCTGCTGATCACCCACCGCGCGCAGCCGCGCTATCATACCCGGGGTGACATCCAGGCCGCGCGCTTCCAGCACCCGCGGGACCAGCGCCATCCGGGCCAGCGGATCATGGGCCGTGCGCCGCGCCATCTCCCACAGACCATCATGGGCCGGAAAATCCCCGTAATCATGGCCCAGATCGCGCAGGCGACCGCGCATCAGGCCGAAATGCTGCGCCTCCTGCGCCGCCACCTGCACCCAATCATCATAGTATGCGGGTGGCAGATCCCGAAAACGCTGCACCGCATCCCAGGCCAGGTTGATGGCATTGAACTCGATATGAGCGACGGCATGGATCAGCGCGGCACGCCCCCGCGGGCTGCTGAGCTTGCGCCCGGTCAACTGGTGCGGAGCAACCAACTGCGGCCGCGCGGGCCGTCCCGGAACCTCACCCACCGGTCCGGCGGTGCCGGGGTCGAGACCGAGTTGACCCGCGGCCCAGGCCAGGGCGACTTGGGCGGTCAGGTCCTGTTTACGTGCGGGATCGGGCTCTGCCAGACAGCGCACCGCCGCATCGAACAGGCCCGGAGCGGGATTCGGCCGCGTCGCTGTCGAGCGCATCGCACCGGTCTGCGTTGGCTCAGACACCATGGTCCGCCACGGGATGAACGCCGGGGGCCGACGGCAGACCCGCGCCGGGCGGCGGCGGATCCGGAGTCGCCGTCACCCGGTCACGCAGATAGACCGGCCGCGCCAGTTCCGCCGCGACCACCCGCCCGGCCCGGACCTCGGCCGCGGCGATCCGCGCGATGTCCACGGCCTCGCAGACACCGTCGGCCGCCACGGCCGTGAGCCCCCGACCGACCCGCTGTTCGAGAACCGCCCGATAGGCACCCCAACCGGAACCGACCCCGCACCAGCCGGTTCCCGGCGGCACCGGCACGCACCTCGGCAGGACGACCAACTCCGCACCCATGGCGATGACCGACTCATCCTCCGCGACTTCGAAGGCGCCCCAGTACACCTCCCCCATCCGCGCGTCCAGCGCCGCCAGCATCCGCCGACGGCCGCTCCGGCGGTATTCGCCGAGCGCCATGGCGGCCAGGGTGGAGACCGGGACGGTCGGGCAACCGACACCGAAGGCCGCCCCCTGGGCGACCGCGACCGCGATGCGGACCCCGGTGAAGGAGCCGGGACCGCGACCGAAGGCGATGGCGTCAAGCGCGCGGAGCGCGATTCCAGTCGACTCCAGCAATGACTCCATCATCGGCAAGAGCAACTCCCCATGCCGCCGCGGCGCCGGCTCCCGGCGCTGTTCGATGTCACCGTCGACGAACAGCGCGACGGAACAGAGATCACCGGAGGTATCGAGCGCGAGCAATTTCATAACGCATTGATTCGTATTTAGGTTGCCGCATCACTAAGTGATCACGCCTTCCTGAAAATTGAAACTCAGGGTGTCCTCCGGGAACTGAATGAAATTGCCCTGAATATAGTCAACCCCGCTGGACCAGATCCGTCCGATCACATCCGGGTCCTCGATTCCCGCGGCGATGACCCGCGCCCCGCGCTGATGCAGCGCCTGCACCAACAACCGCAGACGGGCGCCGGTCTCGCGGCTGACCAACTCGTGGGCCAGTTTCGCAGTGCCGATCGGCCGCCGGGCAATCAGTCCGAGCACATCTTCATTGTCGGTCACGCCGGCCAGACAGACCTCGATCTTTAGCCGGCCGAGTTCCGGAAACAGGAGGCGGGCCTGATCCTCGTCGGCGAGCAGGTCGCGGGCATTGAACTCCAGCACCGGACGCTGATGGATCAGGTCCAACCGCAGGATCTCATCCCGGACGCCCCGCAGCCAACCGGGCTCTGCCAAACTCGCGGCACACTGATGGATCATCAAGCGTGTGCGCCGACCAGCGTCCCGCTCCTGCCGCAGCGTCCGCAGCGCCGCTGACAACACCCAGCGATCCAGGTCCGGCAGCAGTCCGCACCGCTTTGCGACCGGGAGAAAGGTGAGCGGCGAAATGCTATCGCCCTGGGGCGTCCGCAACCGCAGCAGCACCTCATAGCGCTCCTGGTGGGCCTTGCGCAGGGACAGTATCGGCTGATAAACCAACTCGAATCCAGAGCCCGCCAGTGCCCGTTGCAGCAACCGCAAGAGCGGCGCGTCACCGAACGCGCCGCCGCTCATTGCCGGATCGTCCAGGGTCCGGTGCAGCAGGACCCGGTTACCTCCGGCCCGCTGAGCCGCTTCACAGGCTGACTGAGCACGCGACAGCAAGGTCAGCGCGTTGCCCACCGATGGAACGAGCGAGCCGATGCCGATACTCAGGGAGACCCGCGCGACACCGGAGCGCGGGGGCACGATCAGGGCACCGGCACTCTGGTGGATCGCCTCGGCCAGGGCGACGACCACGCCGTTGGATGCGCACCTCACCCACAGCAGCAGCTCCCCTTCACCATGGCAGACACCGCGCTGTGCCGCTCCCGCGGTGGAGCGAATCCGCTCGATTACCAGCGGGTCCAGCGCCCCGGTACTCGTCTGCTCGGCAGCACCCGAAACGGGGGAGCCATCGACCCGGATGCAGAGCACGGCCTGCCCCGAATCCGTACCCGGATGGACAAGAATCGCGTGATCGAGTCGTTTGATCAGTTGGGTCCGACTCAGCAACAACCGGTCCCGCGCGCCGCTGGTCGCTGACTCAGCCCGGCTTGAGTGGCGGGACGCGCGGACCTGCTCGATCCGCCGCCGCACGGTGGCGAGCAATTGATCGTAGTCGAGCGGGCGCGCCAGGTAATCGTCTTCGCCCAGATGCAGCACCTCGCCGTGGTGCTCCGGGGACGCCTCCGCCGAGAGAAAAACGATCGGCAGTTCATCGGCTGCGGCATGGGCCCGGATCGCTGCCGTAAGATCTCGACGATCGTCTTGATGCAGATTGAGATCCAGCAGAATCAGATCACGGGGTGAACGTTCCAGGGCAGGAATCACCTGATGCAGTTCCGCCACCTGTTCCACCAGCACGCCGCCGCGCCGCAAGGTCGCGACCATCTCAAGACGCTCCGCGGTCAGTGCATCAACGACCAACACCCGTCCCTGCCTTGGCGTCTGCGCGGTCATCAGCGCGACCACCTGCTCGGCGATGCGCGCCCCATCCCAGGGCGCGACGACGGTCATCACCGCGTCCGGACACTGATCGACAACGCGTTCCGCCAACGGCGCGGCCCCGACCAGACAGATCAGGTGCGGACGCAGACCAGTCCCCTGCTCCAGCCGATCCAGGATCGCTTTCACCGACCGCCCCGGCCGCAGGATACCGGGCTCCAGAATGAGGACCGGCACCGGTCGGTCGGCGGCCGCGAGCATCAGGCCAGCCAGCGTCCGGACCGGGCGCACCGCGATCGACCGCGCGCCGAGGCGATCACTCAGCGTTCGCAACAGTGTCAGGTCGACACCAAGATAAAAGACCGTCTCACCGATGGGAGAACTGGTATCGGGCATTGTCATCCAAGACCACAAAACTTGCCGACAGCGGCGCGCCGTCACCGTCAGGCGGAAGACAGACAGAGTTGAAATGATAGGACGCGATCAGACCCGACGCCAGCCATACCCCTCATCGATCGCGATTGACGCCGTTTGTTGGCCTTCGGACGTGATAACCGGACGTCGGGGCGGGTTTCAAACCCGCCCCTACACGAAGGTCTGTCTGGATATCAGGTGCGAACGCGATATCTTGAATCTGGTCGGCCCACCCGGTCAGGGCCATAATGCCCGTTCCGACACTGGACTCAACCGGAGCCATCCGATGCAGAACCGCACCCCGCTGATCGTCGCCCTGACTGCCTGCCTGACCCTGACCTTCCCGACCCAGGCCGATGAGGTCACGGATCAACTGGACGCCGCGCGCCAGGCTTACGAGGCAGGCCAACTGCACAGCGCCGCCGACACCTTGAACTTCGTCGTGGCCAAGATCAAGGAGCAAATGACCGCGGGTCTGTTGAAGCTGCTGCCGGAGCCGCTGGCCGGCTGGCAGGCCGACCCCGCGCAATCCGAATCCGCCGGGCTCGCCAGCATGATCGTGGGCACCAACCTGGGCCGCCGCTATTTCCGCGAGGACGGGGCCGAGGTCAACCTGAGCGTGACCGCCGACTCCCCCTTGTTGCCGATGCTGACCATGTTCCTGTCCTCACCCTTCATGATGCAGGCCGACCCGAACACCAAGCCCTACACGATCAAGGGCCAGCGCGGCATCATCAAGCACGATGGGCAAACCAATGAGCACGAGGTGACACTGATGATCGGCAACCGCATCCTGGTCCAGGGTAAGGGCACCGGCATGGCCGACGGCAGCGCAGTGCAGCAATACATCGAGGCCCTGGATCTGGACGCGATCCAGAAGGCGTTTGGGGGCTGAAGCGGGCCAAACCCGCCGCGCGGCGTCCCCGCCCTGGGAGCGCCGCGCGCCAGCCGCGATCAGTCCGCACCCGGGGACCAACCGCCTCGCTTTCTTTTTTTTCTTAGCCCAATTTCAGCCTGGGCCGCGCTAAAATCCCGCTCGGGGCCGCCCGGCTCTGCTTCGATCACTCCCCCCAGCCGGACCGCAAATGCGGCCGAGGTGTCAGTCATGAGTATGTTCACGAGAATCGTTGAGGGTCTGCATGGCGCGAAG
>JACDZG010000311.1 GCA_013426805.1 Chromatiaceae bacterium | reverse complement strand
GAAGGTGACCGGCATGACCAGGCTGGCGACCACGGGCGGGGGCGGGTGGAAGGGGGCGGAGCGGCGGATGGCGGTCATGGCCTGCTCATCGAGGATGGGGAAGCCGCTGCTGGTGAGGACGGTCAGGTCATGGACCTGCCCGTCGGGGGCAATGGTGAAGGCCAGTTCCACCTGGCCGCTCCAGCCCCGGCGGCGGGCGAGCATCGGATATTGCAGATTGCCGAGGATGGAGTCGCGAATGGCGGTGTAATTCGCCTGGCGGTAGGCCTCGACCATGCTCACCGGGGCCTGTCTGGTTTCGCTGACCGCAGCCCCGGCGGCAGGCGCCGAATCAGCCGGGGCAGGGGAGACGAGGGCCTCGCTTCGCACTTCCTGCTTCCCCTGCTCCACAGGGTGTTCCCGCACTGCACTGACTGGATCAGGAGCATGCTTGATCTTGGTCAGGGTCGGTTCCAGCCGGGCCGGGGATGGAACCACCTCGGCAGTACTCGGTTCAGGCTGGGGTGCCGGGGCCGCCACCGACTCCTCCACCATCGCCTGCTGATTTTCGGCTGGAGTTGCGGCAACGCTCTGGCGCAGGGAAAAATCAAGGCGGAAGACCTGTGGCGGCGGGGTCAGGGTGCCCGCCAAAAGGATCATGGAGGTCGCGAGGAGCCCATGCAGAACCAGGGATTCGGTGAAGGCCCGGCCATGCCGTTTCATGGCGCGGCCTCGGTTTGCAGATTCATTTTGGCAAAGCCAAGCTCTTTGATCAGCCCCATGACATCGACAAAGGATTGCAGGGCCAGGGCCCGGTCGGCCCGGATCAGCAGCGGTTTCTGCCGCTCTTCGCGGTTCAGGGCCTGGCGCAGCGACGCCAGATCGTGCTCCTCCCCCTGAAAAGAGATGAGCCCGCCCTGAGTGATCTCCACCAGCAGGCCCCGGCCTTCGCTGGCACTGGTCTCGGCCCTGGGCAGATTGATGGGGATGGTGCCGTTGGCAATAAAGGTGGCCGTGGTCAGGACGATGGTCAACAGCACCAGCATGATATCAATAAAGGGAACAACATTGATGGAATCAAAATTTGTCTCATCCATGGTTCGCCTCCCAGGTGAGGAGCAGCTCCTTGACCCTCCGCCGGAGCAGATTATAAAGCACCACCGCCGGGATGGCCACCAGCAGACCGGCGGCGGTGGCCTTCAGGGTGAGGGCAAGGCCGGTCATGATCCGGGCCGAGTCCACCATCCCCTCCTGTCCCATGGAATAAAAAATCAGCATAATGCCCAGGACGGTGCCCAGAAGCCCGACATAGGGGGCGTTGCTGCCGATGATCGCGATCAGATGGAGCCTGCGGGTGAGCGCCAGCTCAAGCAGGCGACGATCCTGAAACTCGTCCATGGCGATCTCCTGAAAAAAACGGAAGCGCTCAATGGCAATGGTCACCGCGACCACGCTCATTGCGGCCAGGAGGCCAATGACCCCGTATTCGATAACTGATTTCAACCAATCCATCGCTCTTCTTTCCCCTTT
>JACDZG010000025.1 GCA_013426805.1 Chromatiaceae bacterium | reverse complement strand
ACGCAGCCACCGGAGCGGCGGTCCTGACCTGCACGGGTCATGCAGGCAGGGTCACTGCCTGCGCCTTCGCCCCTGACGGCGCGCGCCTGCTCTCGGCGGGCGAGGATGGGACGCTCCGCGTCTGGGACGCAGCCACCGGAGCGGCGGTCCTGACCTGCACGGGTCATGCAGGCAGGGTCACCGCCTGCGCCTTCGCCCCGGACAGCGCGCGTCTGCTCTCGGCGAGCGAGGATGGGACGCTCGGCGTCTGGGACACGGCCAACGGGGCGGCGGTCCTGACCTGCACGGAACATGCGGGCGGGGTCACTGCCTGCGCCTTTGCCCCGGACGGCGCGCGCCTGCTCTCGGCGGGCATGGACGGGGCTCTATGTCTCTGGGACGCGGCCACCGGGGCGGCACTCTTGACCTGCACAGGCGATGATGCGCGCGGGGTCATCGCCTGCACCTTCACCCCGGACGGTGCGCGCCTGCTCTCGGCTCACGGGGACAGAACGCTACGCCTCTGGGACGCACGCACGGGGGATGTGCACCTGTATTACACGGGCCATTGGGGTCGAATCACTGCCTGCGCCTTTGCCCCGGACGGCACGCGCCTGCTCTCGGCGGGCGAGGACGGGGCCCTGCGCCTTTGGGATGCGGCTACCGGGGCGGCGTCCCTGACCTGGACGGGTCATAAGGGTGAGGTCGGCGCCTGCGCCTTCGCGCCGGACGGCACGCGCCTGCTCTCGGCGGGCAAGGACGGGGCGCTGCGTCTCTGGGACTCGGCCACCGGGGCGGCGCTCCTCTCCTGCACGGATCAGCAGGGCCCGGTCCGAGCCTGCGCCTTCGCCCCAGACGGCACTCGCCTGCTCTCGGGGGGGCAGAACGGCACGCTATGCCTCTGGGACGCGGCCACCGGCGTAGCGCTGCTGACCTGGAGAGGTCATGATCGCCAGGTTCGCGGCTTAACCGGGGACCTCGCACGCCAGCTCTCGAATGCAATGGTTGGGGCTTGCGCCTTCGCCCCGGACGGCTCGCGCCTACTCTCGGGGGGCGAGAGCGGGACGCTCCGCCTCTGGGACACAACCACTGGGGCGGCGCTTCTGACCTGCACCGGTCATGCGGGCGTGATCCTCGCCTGCGCCTTCTCCCTCGACGGCACACGCGTGCTCTCGGCAGGCACGGACAGAACACTGCGCCTCTGGGACGCGGTCACCGGGGTGCTGCTCCTGACTTGCACGGGTCATCAGAGCTGGGTCCGCGCCTGTGCTTTTTCGCCGGACGGTAAGCGCCTGCTCTCGGCAAGCGATGACGGCACCCTGCGCCTCTGGAACGCGGCCACCGGCGCGGCGGTCTTCTCCTGCCATCATCAGGGAACGGTCCTCGCCTGCGCCTTCGCGCCAGACGGCACGCGTCTGCTCTCGGCGGGCGGGGACGGAACGCTCCGCCTCTGGGACGCCGCCACCGGCGCGCTGCTGCGCATCCACGCGGTCCAGTCCGCCCCCTGGCCCGGTCACGCCGTCTGGGAGCCTCCGAGCAATCGCCTCATCGAGTGGTCCGGCGACGCCTGGCGCTGGCTCCACTGGGTCGCTACCGACGCCGACGGCTGGCCCGATCCCCTCCCGCTGGAGACCTTCGGCGACCTGCCGCGGCCGGGGGCACTGCCGCCGTGAACGCCGACGGATTTGGGTAGACGCGATCGTGACACCGGCGGCAAATCCCCGAACCGCCGATGCGGCCTTTGCGGAGCGGCAAACCGCGGACAACGGGGCGGAACGGCCAGGGTGCAGCACGACCAGCCACCCCGGACGATGAACCTCCCCGCAGGAGCGGCTTCAGCTGCGACGAGGCCGCGGCAGCTTGCGCGGTCGCGTCGCGGCTCCAGCCCCAGATGGCACAGGAGTTCGGCGACGCATGCACGCTGGAATTTTCGCCGGTAGCCGTACGCCCTGTTGAGCGGGAATAGATCAGGCACTCATCGCGTCCACTGGCAAACCACTCGCCAAGCAGGATAGCGGTCAGGGCACTGGTGTCGACGGCCAGATCAATCGCAATAGCCATCGCTGTTGTAGCCCAGAATCTGGTCGTCAGTGCGGCGATCGAGTACCGGCAAGGTCCAGACTTCCGCCCTGAGCCAGTCGAGGCTTTCCTCGACCGAGGGCCTGCGCCCTCCATCAAGCGCACCGTCCAGTCCTGACTGAAGGGTGACGATGGCTTCTTGCGCCATGGAGCGGCGGTGGTCGGCGGCGGCTTGCTTGAGCCGGCCGTACAGGTCATCCGGGACGTTTCGCAAGACCAGGGTGGGCATATCACTTTCCTCGCAACGGCGATGCTGGCGCAAATGCTAGGGGCGATCCACTGCGCAAGCAACCAGATCTGATCCCTACGCCGTCAGGCTGCGGCGCCCAAGGTCTCTACGTCGTCACCGACCGCATGACGTTCAAGCCGACCGTTATTAACCAACAGGGTCCATACCGTCCGCTCGGAGACACTGAAATGCTGGCCGGCGTCTTCGCGCGCTTGCTCCGAATAGTCGCCGTCCAGAAAGGCTTCCAGTGCCTCGAACGGGCACAGGAGCTCGGCGGCAAATGCACGCTGGAGTTTTTGTCGGTAGGTGTGCGATCTGGTAGCCGGAATCATAGGCTCATCCAGGCCGCCCGCAATCCGGTCGCCAAGCACGCGTGCCAGCTCGAATCGGCGACCCGTGGGATAGTGGGACCGGAGCGCGACACACCCTGATCCGTGTGATTCGTCATCAAGCGCAAAGGCGAGTGGACTGGATTGTGTCGCTTGTTGCAGTATCAGCGGTGAAACCGCGCAAAGCTCGGCAAGGCGCTGGTCCGGCAGCGGTTCGTACGCCAGGCCGTGCTGTTCACGCAGTGCGCGGGCAGTATGATAGCCCTGTCGCCAAGCTGGCTGAGTCGCGCGCCCACTGAGGTCCAAGCCGGTGATGCGGGGAATGTCTGCGGGTCGCGTATTACTGCCGAAATCAGTTGCCCAGGATTTGATCTCGGCAGCAGTAGGAAGGCTGCGACCTGGCCGATGGTCAGCCGAGAGTTCGATGATGGCGTCGCGCCCGAGAGCGCCGGCATCCGCGAGCAATTGTTGAACCTGACCCGCATCACCCTCATCCGGATCGTACCCAAGGACAGCCTCCAATTCCCGTTGCGAAGCACTGTCCGGATCGGCCCGCTCAGCAAGGACCTCCGTCCATCTCTGGTCGAAGTTCGTCGGTGCGACCCGATCGGCGCGCAGCTTGCCTTGAATCTGCGCCATGAACTGATCAAGTGCCGACTCGAAGTGGGTCGTGGGCAACACCACCGTCCAGTCGGCGGTGAAGCGAAAGGCGCTGAACCCTTGCGGTCGGGTTGGCTTCGCGATCAGCAGGGTCCGCTGCCGGTCGGAAGCGATCGTGATATTCGGCCACAGATATCCGGCACCGACCGTGCCCAGGCAATGCGCGAAGTGCCATTCCAATGTGGGGACATCCGGCCGCGGCTCGCGCGTCAGACGCCACCAGTTCCAGGCCATCCACTCGGCTAGATGGTAGCCGGACACCAGCGGGCCGCGCCGGGTGCAGTCGATAAAACCGTCCTGGCCCTCCGTCAGCAGGAGCTGCCCGACGCAGACTTGCAGCATACCGAAGCAGGACCTCTCCTCGGGAAGCCCCTCTTCAAGACGCTCCCAATTGAAGCCGATCGTGAGTTCGGTGCTCATCGTTCGCTCCACGCCTTCAATACGCAGTCACGCTGGTCTTGTTCGCTCTCTTTGTCGAGTCTGTAGCCATGGTAGCCATCGCGATCCCACTTCGCTTCATAGGCTTCGCCGTGATCATCGACGGCCCAAACATATTGGTAGATTGACGTACTGGCATGATTGAAGTAGCACCTTTGCCACGGATGGGGATCGCCGTCCACGTCGAGCCGGACCATGCGTGGTCAAGGATGCTAGCCCCCACGGCCGGAAAGGGCAACGCGAGCGCAGGCCGAGCACCCGGACCAGACCCTCATGCGCTTCCTGGCCGAGCCCGGCCGCCGCTGCCTGTTCGTCGCCGAGGGTTTGGGCCGGCGCGAAATGCTCAACGACCCTCTGCACGGCTTCGGCATCCGCCCCCACCAGTGCGACGGCTGAGCGGCCGGAATGCGATCACCACCACCGTCGCCCCCTGGAGCAGGACCTGTGGTTACCGGACCCGGATCTGTTGATCGTCACCGAGACCCAACGCTACGGCGAGCGGGTCCGCCAACCGCGCAGGAAGGAACACGTAACTTGGCGACACCGGTCAAAACCCCGCAACTTCTGCCAAACGATGGTTCTCAATCTGGTGCCCCACCACCACGGTCGACACCCCAAGCTCCTGCGCCCAATCGTCCATCTCGTCGGGGCTGACCTGGCTGCCGTCGATCCGCTCGCGGATCCACTGCGCCGGCGCCAGGAACTCGGCAGCGAAGGCGCGGTTGCATTTCTGCCGGTCGGTCCTGGCGACAGTCACGAGTGCGGATGGCGTCCCCGGTGCGGTCAGGTACTCAAACAACCCGCGACAGAAAGCAAACCGCACCTGCTCCGGCCGGGATTTCGTGGTCAGGAAACCGGGGCGTCCTCCGTCCGCCGTGTCCACCATGGCGTCGAACAGCCGCTTTCCACGCGAGTCGTTGACGCTGACACAGCCGAGCGAGGCAATGCCAAAGGCCTCCGCCAAGGCCGCATCGCTGTTCAGCGGATTGGCACCGAGGCCGAGCCTGTGCCGGAGGATCCTCGCGACCTGGTAGCCCTGCTCCCAGGGGGTTCGGTGCGGGTCGATCTTTTCCGTGCGCCCGCGCAGCGCGACGAGACCGTCGAATGGGCCGGGGGAGCGGCGCAGCAGTGCTCTGGCATCATCGACAAGCGCGACCTGGGCCGCCAGTTCTCGCGCATTGGCGACATCAAAGAAGTCATCCTGCCAACCGGCCGGCAACCGGTTCGCTGCGGCGAGTATCGCGTCGGCCTCCGGTTCCGACAGGTCGTAAGGGTCCTGACCCAAACGTGCCGCTGCGATACAGAACGCGGCTTCCGCCTCATCGGCCGCCTGGATGGCCCGCCATTCCTGATGAAGGCCGGTGTCCGTCACGCCCTGTTGGTCGAGCCGTGCCAGCACGGTCTCGATCAGGTCGAACAAGCTGTCGCGGATGCTCGCCAGTTCCAGGTCGCGGGTACCGCTGGCTGAGAAGCCGACGCGGGCCTCCGGTAGTTCAAGGGCGCGCCATTCGATTAACGCACGCTCTCCCGTTGGCTTGATGAACAAGTCCGGAAGCGCGAACCCCTCGCGGCCGAAACGCAGATTATGTCGACGCTCATACCCGTCTCGGCCAGGAGCTTGCACCTCGTAGAGCAAAGACCACCAGTGCGTGGCAATCCATTCGGCGAGGGGATAGAGCGGAATCAGTATGCGGTCCCGCAGACCAAGCGAGCGGTAGTCGTTGACTCGAGTGATCGTCGTTCCGTCAACGCAGATGGAAAGCCGTGCCCAAGTTGCCGCCAACGCATCACCGCGGCTGCCGTCCACCCGCTCCCATTCGAGATCGAAGCACAATTCACTCATAGTAGGCTTCGATGTCCTTGGGCCACTCGTCCGGCAGCAGACCATAACCTTTATAGGTACCCTGCACGCGGTTGACCAGACGGGCCTCGTAAACAGTGCCACTCGTCTTATACCAGGCGTAACGCGGAAACTCGCCCTCCCAAGGGCCGCCGATGACTCCCTTGGCGATGGCGGTGCGCAGCCACTTGGTTAGCTGGTCGCGGCTGTCTGCAAGCGCGCGATCACATAGGGTTGCATCGGGACGCGGACGCGGCGGACGGCCGGCGAACGATGGCGTGTCCTTGTGCTCGACGCTGCCGACATAGCTGACCGAGGTTGCGAGCCGGCGGAGCCTATCCGGATCGATCGCGGAAAGCAGATTGCGACTTGGGGGACGACGGCGTTGGGTGGCTCTCATGGCTCCAATCCAGAATCGTGTCGGCTCTTCGCAATCATACGCGCAAGCGCGTAACCACGGCAGGCCCTCCTGTTTCCACTCAAGATCCAGGCGCGCGCCGAGCACCCGGCCCAGGCCCTCACGCCCTTCCTGGCCGAGCCCGGCCGCCGCTGCCTGTTCGTCGCCGAGGGTTTGGGCCGGCGCGAAATGCTCAACGACCCTCTGCACGGCTTCGGCATCCGCCCCCACCAGTGCGACGGCTGAGCGGCCGGAATGCGATCACCACCACCGTCGCCCCCTGGAGCAGGACCTGTGGTTACCGGACCCGGATCTGTTGATCGTCACCGAGACCCAACGCTACGGCGAGCGCGTCCGCCAGGAGCGCCGCCGCACGGCGCGTGAACGCGACGGCGAGTCGATCGTCCGCAACCTGACCGAACTGACCGCGGGCGGCCCGGTCGTCCACGAGGACCATGGCGTCGGGCGCTATCTGGGCTCCAGACGCTGACCATCGGCGGCATGACCACCGAGTTCCTGACCCTGGAATATGCCAAGTGTGCGGCGATGTCGGCTTCGGCAAGGTGGAGCAGTTGGTGGGGTAGGCGGCCTTCGCGCAACTCAGACCGCGAGCGCCACCGCACTGTGTTGGGCCGGTTGTCTTTCGGCGCGGCAGCGCGGCTGGCAGGCCTGCCGCGGGTATTGTTCCTGAGCAAACTGGCAGATTTCGGCGTGGAGACCTTACATCTGAGCTGCGCAACCCGACACGCGGTCTTAGGTTTGGGAGGCGAGGGAGAAATTCGGGGCCTGAAGGCATCGTTGAACGATTAAGGCGGGCTTGCGATCGGTCATTCCGGCGCAGCAGTCGGACTGACCAGCCAATTCTCCAGTCGCAATCCAGCGACCCGCGCGAACTCGTCCACATTGTCGGTCACGAGGATGTTGGTGTCGAGCAGGTAGCGCAGCCCGTCCATGGCTTAGAGGCGGATGTCGTCCAAGGGCAACAGACCTTGGTCCGCGTCTGGGAGAGGCTCGTCGAGCGGTTCCCATCCGGCGAGCAAGGTGGCGAGGTCCGGTCGGCGCTTCACCGGTTCGACGATCAGACGCTCGCCGTCCCTGCGGATCGTGACCTCATCCGCGTCGAGTTCGAGCTCGCGAGGGATGCGTAGGGCTTGATTGCGCCCGTTGCGAAATAGACGGACGGGGCGTTGGGGCTGCATCGGAAATCGCTCCAAGATTAAAGAACCGATGTTGAAGCATAGGCCGAATGGTCTGGCGAAGCGATCAGGTACTGGACTTCGGCCGCATCCCCGCCACGGATGAGTCGCTCGCCCCCAGAACCTGGTCGTCAGTACGCCGATCGAGTACTGGCGTAGTCGTCGTCCAGAAAGGCTTCCAGTCGCGCAAAGCTCGGCAAGACGCTGGTCCGGCAGCGGTTCGTACGCCAGTCCGTGCTGTTCACGCAGTGCGCGGGCGGCATGATAGCCCTGTCGCCAAGCCGGCTGGGTCGCGCACCCACTGAGGTCCAATTCCCGTTGCGAAGCACTGTCCGGATCGGCCCGTTCAGCAAGGACCTCCGTCCATCTCTGGTCGAAGTTCGTCGGCGCGACCCGATCGGCGCGCAGCTTGCCTTGAATCTGTGCCATGAACTGATCAAGTGCCGACTCGAAGTGGGTCGTGGGCAACACCACCGTCCAGTCGGCGGTGAAGCGAAAGGCGCTGAACCCTTGCGGTCGGGTTGGCTTCGCGATCAGCAGGGTCCGCTGCCGGTCGGAAGCGATCGTGATATTCGGCCACAGACACCCGACTCGGACGGGGTACAATCGAGCAGTCAACCCATCCCTAAACGAGTCAGACACATGAATCCCTTGCAGATCGAGGACCGTGGGTTACTGATCCCACCGGAGTACCTGGGTGGCCTGGCCCGCCGCGTACGGGTGCGCCCGATCAAAGGCGGAATCGTCGTCGAATCGGCCGATCAGGCCGAGGCCAGGGACGCGCTGGAATCCATGGTCGAACGACTGCGCCAGGTCGCTGATGAGGACCCGCTCGATCCGTCCGAGATCGCCCGCCTGGTCGATGAGGTGCGAAGCGAGCGTGCGCGCCATTGTTGACACCAATGTTCTGATCTCCGGCCTGATCTCGATTATTGCCGAAGAGGGATTCCAGCACCTGCACATCACCCTCAACCACGCGGAAACCGCAGCCGCCTTGCCGCTGCACCATCGCGATCCCTTCGACCGATCAATTTGCTTTTCCTTCGTAGGCGGGCCAGCATACGCCCGCACCGGGGTAACCAACCGGACACCGGGTGCTTACCCGAGTACCTACGCCACGACAGCATCTGCCATGCTTCGTGACGAGTCTACCCTAGACGCCGTCGTGTGGCTCGCCGCTTATTTAAGTTCTTGTTTTTCTCGCTGGAGTCCCATGTGAACGATCGGTCTGAGGCGGCGATGCGACTCGACGGACTGCATGAACGCCATACAGGCCTAACAGAGAGCATCAGTGGCACCTATCTTGATGCTGCGTCCGTTTGCTTCAGCAGGCACCATGATTCGCCGGTACATCTGAATATTACCTGCGATGGCGAATTCAGTGCAGAAGCACTCGAATTTCCCCGACCGACTGATCGCGTCGTGAGGGCGTGGGCCAACCAAATCGACACAACAGAGGCGGGCGCATACGGAGTGAGCTTAGCGACGATAGAGGTCAAGAGTCAACTGGTTGCGGTACGACGCGCTGAGACACTGGTTGGTGCGGACTGGTACGTTGCTCCTATAGGATCTGATCCTGATGACCTCGAAAATTGCTATCGACTCGAAGTTTCCGGAGTCGACACGGGCAACCAGGCGACGATCACGGCACGCCTTCGGCAGAAGATTGAGCAAACCAGGAAGGGTGTGAGTAATTTGCCTGCCATTGCGTCGGTCGTTGGATTTCGGGAGAAAGCAGTAGTGATCCAGAAAGTGGGTGACCAGCTATGACCTGGACTGAACTACACAGAGAGAGTGAGCAATTTTCTATGGAGGCTCACCTAGCCCTTAATGTAGGCGACAAAGACAGAGCTTACGATTTATTCAGGCAGGCCGCGCAAGCCGAACGGCGCGCCTTGGATCGGCTCGATGTCGCTAAGGCTAGAACAAGGGGGATTACCGCTGTAAGTGCCGTGGCTCTTTGGTTCAAGGCAGAAGATTACGATCAAGCTGAGCAGCTTGCGTATTCCATGCTTGGGGATCCAAATATCCCGGAATTTGCGCGTGCAGACTTAAGAAATCTCGTCCAGGCGATCTGGACTGAAGCAGCGAAGCGTGCCGCGGGCGTCACTTAATCGCTCAGCATTTCTTGGAGATCGTAAGAGCATCTGCGGCGGATGACGCAGCCGCATTGGAAAATCTTGTGCCGGACAAGAGCTATAGAAGCACCTTCTTGCAGCTCGCACGGAAGCTGGCTCCAACTGGCAAGACTTTCGAGCAAATTGAGTTCCGAACCACCGGCAACGACACTCCGGTGTGTCTCGGTGTTGAATCACGGGGAAACATCAAGAAGAACTTGCGCAGCATGTCTCCCCTACAAGCCAAGGTCGCAGATGTTCCGGATGAACTGCGCGGGACTCTGCGCGCCGTTCACTTGGACCAGGATTGGCTGGAGATTGTTGTGGATGACGTACCGACCCGCGTCGAGGGCCTTCAGGACACCGTCGATGACGTTATCGGACCGATGGTCAATCGTCGAGTGGTGGTCAAGACCACGCGCAACCCCCAGAACAAGATGCGGTTCGTTGATATTGAAATCATCGATTAGCCGATCATGAGCCTCGTAAATTCGATACTGGCACGATGCCAGCCCGCGCAGGAAGGAACACGTAACCTGGCGACGCCGGTCAAAACCCCGCAACTTCTGCCAAACGATGGTTCTCAATCTGGTGCCCCACCACCACGGTCGACACCCCAAGCTCCTGCGCCCAATCGTCCATCTCGTCGGGGCTGACCTGGCTGCCGTCGATCCGCTCGCGGATCCACTGCGCCGGCGCCAGGAACTCGGCGGCGAACGCGCGGTTGCATTTCTGCCGGTCGGTCCTGGCGACAGTCACGAGGGCGGATGGCGTCCCCGGCGGTTGCCGGCAACTCATCGCCGTGGCTGCCGTCCACCCGCTCCCATTCGAGATCGAAGCACAACTCACTCATCGCAGGTTTCGATGTCCTTGGGCCACTCGGTCCGCAGCAGGCCATAGCCTTTGTAGGTGCCCTGTGTGCGGTTGACCAGCCGGGCCTCATAAACGGTGTCCCTCGTCTTGTACCACGCGTACCGCGGAAACTCCCCCTCCCAAGGGCCGCCGACGGCCCCCTTGGCGATGGCGGTGCGCAGTTGCGCGCCATCGAGGGCGTGCTGCCCGACATGAAGGTACACGTGTCTTGCGCAAGACCCGCGGTGTAGAATTCAGCCGCGCCCCACCCGAACGACAAGACGTTAGATTCGGACACCGTCATGGCCCTGCTCAACGACGAACCGACTGACCATCCCGCGACGAGGCAAGACCGACCATGGACCGTTGCAAGGACAGGCTGAGGAGCTTCGCGCAACACTGCGCCGCCGACCTACTTCAGGCCGTTGAGAATCTCCTGCGCGATCTGCACCACCCGAGCGACAACCCGCACGGTAACATCGGTCCCCCGCTTGCGGATGCCTTGGCGGATGCCTGCCAGGCGCGAGCGCTGGAGCGGGTCGAGCACCTGGAACCCATCATGGCGGAGCATCGCTCGGTGCTGTGCCCGGCACTCAGCCGCGCGGCGCCGCGCCCGCCGACGGCCCTGCGGCGCGTCCTCTCGGCGACCAGCTTCGCGAGCTACCACCGCAACCGTGGGGGCGCCGACGCGGCCGGCTCCGCCCACGCGATCAGGGACGCACTCAAGCGCCAGCCAGGCCCCGCCGTCGTGCCCATTACCGGACTCAACGGCAGCACCGGCCCGGTCCCCACCACTTGGTGGACCTTCGACGCCGCCGATGCACCGAGCCGCCTCGACCCCCAGCGCTACATGGAAGAATTGGCGCTGCCCCAGCACGAGATCGACCGCGCGCTGGCCGACGGGCTCGCGGTGGAACTGATCCTGCCGAGCGACGCCATCGCCGGTCCCTTCTTCAAGCCGACAGCGGTCGATGGTTTCTGCACGGAGACGCGCTTTTGCCCCGAACTCACCGGTAAGCCCTATGGCCAAACGGTCCCGGTCGGCCGCGGCCGGACCCCGCGCCCGGAGACCGTCGCCCGCTCCCAGGACTATGAGTCGGTCGGCACCGAGGATACGCAGATCACCATCAACCCACTGCCGATGCGCCGCCTGAAGGCCGTGTCATGAGCGCCCAAACCGATTATCTGCGCCACCTGTCGGACGTGGTCCGGGAGCGCCGCGCCGACCCGTTGGAGGCCCTGATCCTGGCGCGCGTCAGCGGCAGCCAGGAGCCGGTGGAGGGCATCGTCTCCCCGCCCCTGGGGCGCGAGGAGCCGGACGCCAACCTGCTCCTCTACCACCTTTACCAGTCGCTGTCCGAGGACGAACCGGCCCGGGACTCCCTGCGCGCCGCCGTCGCCCGGCTCCTGGTGGGACAACTGGCCCAGGAGCGGCCCGACACCGCCGTACTGGACCTGCTCGGCCCGCTGATGGGCTACACACAAATCGCCAACCGGCCGGACCAGGCGCGCTTCCTGCGCTGGGGGCTCTGGGGTCTGCTCGATGACTTCTTTCCCAAACCGCTGACCAGCCTGATCCAGTTGGACGGCGCGGTGCTACGCCATGCCGCCCGGGTGCTCGACCTGTGGCTGGCCGTCACCCCACCCCGGTGCGGGGACCTCAACCAGTCCGTGCGGGCCAAGGTCGTGGACCTGTGGGGCGAGACCCTTGCCGAAACCACCGGCGAGCCTGCCTGCGAGGACCGCTTCGCCTTTTTGCTGCTCGCCTTCCGCGCCCTGCTCAAAGTCCACCCCGAACTGGCCGGCCGCCGCGGGCTGCGCGAGGGTGTGCGCGTCACGGTCCGCTGCGGCGCCGTGCTGCCGGTCTTGCGGCGGCGCTGGCTCGGGCAGTGTTGGGAGTTGGGGATGGCGATGACCGCGAACCCCGACTGGCAGGATGAATTCACCCGGTTTCTCGCCACGGCGGACGAACGCTCGGCCGCCGGCAACCGGGCCGACGCGGACGCGGAGCGCCTGCTTTACCAGCGCAGCCTGCGCGAGTGGGGCCTGCCCGAGACCGCGCGGCCCAACGTCAAGGACCTGATCGAGCGGCGTGACACCCGGGAGCAACGCATCGCATGAAGATCATCAGCTTCTTCTCCTTCAAGGGCGGCGTCGGCCGTACCGCGCTCCTGGTCAACCTGGCGATGCAGTGGGCGACCGAAGGGCGGGTGGTCGCACTGATGGATCTGGATCTGTCCGCCCCGGGCCTCAGCTATTCCCCGCTGCTGCGCGATGCCGACTATCTGGACCCGCGCGGGCGCGGTCTGGGCATGGCCGACCTGCTCAACGTCTTCCGCGCCGATCAGGTCGGCACCGCGGGCGGCGCACCGGAGCAGATCGCCCTGCTGCCGCCGCATCTGCTGCTGCGCTCGGTGCCGCTGCCCCAGGGCAAGGTGACGACCGGGCGCGTGCTGGTGATCGACGCCGGCTCCGGCGCCTACACGCAGCCCGTCCCGCAGGGCGGCGCGTCCATGTTGGAGGCCATCCCCGCCCCCCAGGGCCGTCCGGATGAGGACCCGGGCCAGACCGCCTTTCGCGCCCTCGCCCGGCATCTGCGTCAGGATTTGGCACAGTGGCGCATCCCGGCGGGCCAGCCCGGCGCCGGCTGCGCCATCGATCTGCTGCTGGTGGACGCCCGCACCGGCTTCAACGAGCTGGTGGACTTGAGCCTCGGCTACCTGGCCGACCGCATGGTGCTGGTCAGCGGGCTCAACGACCAGAACCTGCGCGGCCTGCGCCTGACCATCGAGGCGCTGCAACGCGAGCGCATCCCCATCGGCGCCTTCCCGCTGCACCTGACGCTGGTCCTCTCGCCAGTCCCGGCCGGCGAGGACGCCGCGGTGCTCGCGGCGCTGGAACGCGCCCACCGCGAACTGGGCGAGTCCATGCGCCTGGACCGCTATGGCCGCCGCGAGGCCGCACCGCCGAGCTTCAGCCTGCACTACACCCCGCTGCTCGCCATCAGCGACCAGCCGGTACTGCTCGACTATCCGAAGGCGCTCTATGCCAGGGAGGTCAGGGCCATTGCGCATGATCTGGATGGGAGTCTGGACAAAGACGACATCAAGGATGAGGTGCTGGCCGAGGCGCGGGGTCGGGCACTGCGGCTGTTGCCGGCGACGGCGCCCGAGCAAGAACCTGCCCAGCGCGATCAGACCGCTGCCGATGGGGGCGCACTGGTGCCCACCGCGAACCCCTATATCAACCTGCCGCCCTGGGATTGGCCCTACGACCTACCCGCGGAACAGGAGGCGCGGGACGCCTGGCTGGCGGGGGTTCGGGTGGCGGCGGGGATCGAAATCGACCTGCCTGGGTACCTGGAGCGGCTGGCCTGGAGCACCTCGCTGACGCCGGACGAAACGCAAAAGATCATTGAGGCGGGTACCCGGATCTCTCAATTCCAGTTCGATGAGTTGGTTCGAATCCTGGACGTGGAGCGCGAAAAGTGGATGCGCTTGTGGGAGACAGGACCGCAGCACCGGGCGGAACTCATCAAGGTGATGCTCCAGCACGCCCAATCCTGGGCCGGCATCGTCCTACCCGATCAATCGGTTGCCGGTGAGCGCCTGGCGGCCCTGGTGCTGGACCAGACCCCGCACCGGCTCGACTTCGGCGACGAGCCGGAGGCCGCGCTGATCGTCGCCCGTGAGCGGCTGGCAGCGGGCGACCAGGGCCGCGCCACCATGGCCCTGGATCAGGCCGTCCGCGTCGCCCCTGCGGACCAGGACCCGGGCGACCGCCTGCTCACCGGGCTCGACCGACCGGCCACTGACCTGGCCGAGCGCGCCGCCGCGTTGTTTCAGACCCGGTTCCCGGACGACCCCTGGTGGCGATTCCACCGGGCCCGCTGGGTCATGCAAGGCGAGCCCCCGGCACCCGACCTGGCCCTGGAGTGGCTTGCCCCATTGCTCGACACCCCGCCGGAGCGGGCTGACCGGTCCTTCACACTCGGTGCCTTCGTTCTGGATAACCTCCCGGCAGCCGGCGCCAGGGCCGAGGCGGCGTTGCGCCGCGCCTGCGAGCGTGCGCCCAACAAGGCGCACCATTGGAATAGTCTCGGCAACCTCCTCACGAACCACCTGGGCCGCTACGACGAGGCAGAGTCCGCCTATCGAAAAGCCGCCGAGCTTGATCCGAAGTTTGCCTATCCCTGGAACGGCCTCGGCAACTTGCTCGCGGACCACCTGGGCCGCTACGACGAAGCGGAGTCGGCCTACCGCAAGGCCGCAGAGATTGATCCGAAGTTTGCCTATCCCTGGTACGGTCTCGGCAACCTGCTCACGAACCACCTGGGCCGCTACGACGAGGCGGAGTCGGCCTATCGCACGGCCGCCGAGCGTGATCCGAAGTTTGCCTATCCCTGGAACGGCCTCGGCAACCTGCTCACGAACCACCTGGGCCGCTACGACGAAGCGGAGTCCGCCTATCGCAAGGCCACCGAGATTGATCCGAAGAATGCCTTTCCCTGGAACAACCTCGGCAACCTGCTCACGAAACACCTGGGCCGCCACGACGAGGCGGCGTCGGCCTACCGCAAGGCCGCCGAGATTGATCCGAAGTATGCCTATCCCTGGAGCAACCTGGGCAGCTTGTTGGCGTTGGACGGCCGCTGCGAGGAAGCGGAGTCAGCTTACGAGCGGAGGATTGCCCTATCGGATAAGAATGATCCGTCTATGCCGAGGATGAACTTGGGTTATCTCCGTCTGCAACAGTGCCGCCCCGACGCGGCCCGCGCCCTGCTGGCTCAGGCCCTGACGGGCTTCAGCGCGGAAGATGACGAGTCCGGCCAAGCGCTGCGGCTGGCCCTCTCCCTGAACCAACCCGAGGCGGTGGCGACGCAACGCCAACGCCTGCGGGCGCGACTGGACCGCGGCGAGTCGGCCGCCCGCTTCGCCGAGGCCTTGTTGATGGATGCCCTGGTGGGCGGCGACGGCGCCGAGCCCCTGGAACCGGCCCGCGCGCGCGCCCTGGCGGCCTTGGGCAGCCACGCCGCCCATTACGACCTGATCGAGGCGATCTACCGCCTCTGCGGCCTGCGCCCGGAGGCCCGTGAACAGGGCCGGCCCCTGGTCGCTGACCTGCTGACCAGGCCGCCGCCCCTGACCGGACGCTTCAAGGACCAGCCCAAGCCCGCCGCCGTGCTGGACCGTTTCCGCCCCTTCGCCGCGGGCGAGAGCGACGGTGCCGGCGACCCCCGCGACCGGGAGCGCTTCTGCACCCCGCTGGGACTCCTGTCTAACCGATCGCCCTGACAGTGTCCCTGATGCGCCCGCGCCTCACCATCCTGACGGAACTGTCTGTTGGAATTCGCCGGAGCCGCGCCATGCCCGCTGACACTTTCGCCTGGCTGCACCTGACCGACCTGCACTTCGGACTCAAGGGCCAGGGTTGCTTATGGCCGACCCTGCGCCAGCCCTTCCTGGATGACCTGGCCCTGCTGCGCGAGCACTGCGGCCCCTGGGATGCGGTGCTCTTCACCGGTGACCTGGTCCAGTCCGGCCAGTCGGCCCAGTTCCAGGGGTTACAGGAGCAGGTGCTGGGGCCGCTCTGGGAGCAACTGACCCGTCTCGGCTCAGGTGACGCGGTGCTGGTCGCGGTGCCGGGCAACCATGACCTGTTCCGGCCCAATGCCGCCGAGGACAATCCGGCCATCGACGCCCTGCTGGACCCGGACCAGTTCCCGCGCATCGCCGCCAAGTTCTGGGATCAGCCGGACGGCAGCTATCGGCGGGTCATCAACCACGCCTTCGCCGCCTGGCGTGACTGGTGGGCCGACGCCCCGCACCGCCCGGCGCACTTCACCACCGGCGAGATCCCCGGCGACCCGGCCGTCACGATCGCCAAGGGCGAGCGGCGCATCGGGCTCATGGGTCTGAACACCGCCTTCCTGCAACTCGGCCCCGGCGACTATCAGCGCAAGCTGGTCTGGGACCCGCGCCAGGTCCACGCACTCTGTCCGGACGGCATCGACCGTCGGCACGCGGACCACGACCTCTGCCTGCTGCTCACCCACCAGGGTCCGGAGTGGCTGACGCCGGAGGCCCGCGCCTTGGGCGACAGCGAGATCGCCCCCGCCGGGCGCTTTGCGCTGCACCTGTTCGGGCACATGCACGAGGCGCGGTTGGAGATGATCCGCCGCGGCGCCAACCCGGAGGCGGTGCGGCTTGGGTCTCGCCGGCCCCGGCGGCATCGGCAAGACCGCGCTCGCCCTGGAGGCCGCCCACCGCGCCCCGGCCGAGCGCTTCCCGCTCAAGCTCTGGGTCACCGCCAAGGGTCGCGAACTGGACCCGGACGGCCTGCGCCCGCTGCCGGACCAGCCGGTGCATAACTTCGACACCCTGCTCGCCGAACTGGGCCGCGCACTGGCGCGCGAGGACATCCCCCGCAGCTACCCCGCCGACCGCGCGACCCTGGTGCGCCATGCCCTGGCCGGGCAGCGGGCGCTGCTGGTCATCGACAACCTGGAGACCCTGAACACCACCGAGCGGCAGCGGGTCTTCGACCTGTTGCGCAATCTGCCCGACGACTGCCGCGCCCTGGTTACCAGCCGCCGCGCGAGCGGCGCGAGCCCCGGCAACTGGCTCGCACTCGACCGGCTGGACCAAGCCGCCGCCGACGCGCTGCTGGCGGAACTGGCTCGGCGCTGGCCGCCGGTCGCGCGGCTCGACGACGCTGACCGCGCCCGACTCTATGCCGAGACCGCCGGCAACCCGCTGCTGCTGACCTGGACCGCAGGCCAACTCGGGCTCGACCGTGGCCGCTGCCACAGCGTCGATGACGCCATCGACCGGCTGCAACAGGCCCACCGGCAGAATGATCCGCTGGCGTTCATCTTCGGCGACCTGGTGGACGGCTTCACCGCGGACGAGACCGCGGTGCTGGCCGCACTGGTCCATTTCAGCGAGCCCGCGCCGCTGCCCTGGCTGCTGCCCCTGACCACGCTGAGCGAGACCGCCGCCCGCACCGCGCTGGACGACCTGCGCGACCGCTCACTGCTGCTCACCGACGACGACCGCGGCACCTGGCTACTGCCGGCCCTGGCCGCCCGCTATCTGCGCCGGGTGCGTCCGGAGGTGGTCGCCGCGACCGGCGAGCGCCTGGCCGAGCGCGCCTATGCCCTGGCGCAGGAGAATGGCTACGACAAGCACGACCGCTTCCCGACCCTGGAGGCCGCCTGGCCCGAGTTGGCCGCCGCGCTGCCGGTGCTGATTGGCGGGGCCAACCGGCGGTTGCAAGGGTTTTGTGCCGCGATGCTGCAGTTTCTCAACTTTTCCGGCCGCTGGGACGACCGGCTGGCGCTGAGCCTGGCCGCGGAGTCACGCGCGCTGGCGGCCGACGATCATGACAAGGCCGGGTGGCGGGCCTATGACGCTGGCGGGTGCCATGTGCTGCGCCGCAACGCCGGGGGCGTACTCGACTGCGCCGGGCGCGCTGCGGCCCACTGGCAACAGGCCAACGCTGGCGCCCGCGAGCAGGCGGCCGCGATCCGACTGCGCGGCCAAGGCCATCGGTTTGCCAAGGACTACCCGGCCGCCATCGCCGACTTGCGCGAAGCACTGGAACTGAGTCGTGGCCTGTCACCGCGCAGCCGCGGGGTCACCAGCGGTCTAAACTCGCTCGCAGACGCGATGAGGTCCGACGGGCAATACGACGAGGCCGAGGGCTATTACCGCGAGGCCCTGGCCATCACCCGCGACCTGCCCGATCCCGAGGGCGTCGCAGTCTGCACCGGCAAGCTCGCCGCACTGGCCCTGAACCGCGAGGACTGGCCCGCGGCCGAGCGCCTGGCCCGGGAGGCCCTGGCCCTGGCCGAGCCGCTCGGGCGCAAGCAAATGATCGCGGCGCTCTGTCAGTGGCTCGCGAAGGCCCTGACCCGCCAGGGCCGCGGTGCCGAGGGCCGCTGCCACGCCGAGCGCGCCGTCGCACTCTTCACCGAATTGCGCTCCCCGGACCTGGCCGAGGCCCAAGCCACCCTGGCCGAGTGCCGGACCTAGCCCCGGCGGGCGCGGACTGCTGACCTGAACCAGCGGACTATTGCCCTGGTCCGATGACCAGCACCAGTAGAGCAACGGACCTGCTCGGGCCTGGTCTTCGTGGTCAGGACAGCGGGCGTCGATGCGCGTTGCGGCGGCGGCGCAGCCGCAAGGGGACTGATGTTCAGCGGTCACAATGACACCTGACCGAAATCAGAGTGGGGGTGAACCGCATTCGGGATCGTTGCCGCACGCGACGGGCAACAGGTCCCGCGCAAGTCCCAGGTCGGTGGTCCGAAGCGCGGCGCCGCCGCCAGTCGCTTTCTCTGGTTTGTGCAAGCAAGGGGGGTGGTCGAGCAACTCGTCGGTTAGACGCGTTATGATTGGCGCACCGCGACTCGCCAAGCCCCCCGATGCAACTCTCTCCCGAGGCAATCGCCACTATCCGCCACCTGATCCATGGCCATTTTGGTGCCGACGCGGGTATTTGGCTGTTCGGCTCCCGCTTGGTCGACGCCGCCCGCGGTGGCCATGTCGACCTCTACGTGGAGCCCGACGGCGTGCCCGACGAGAGCTTGTTGCTCGCCCGCCAGGCGCTACGCCGGGACTTGGAGCGTCTACTGCGGATTCCGGTGGACCGGGTGGTCAATCCCGGATGCACCACGGCCTTCATGCGTCAGACTTGAGCCCGACCTCCATCCTCTGTGCGAGAATGAATCGAGTCGTCACCAGAGACACCCCATGCGCCAACCCTATCGGATCGAAGCCATCGCTTTGCACCAAGTCGGTGTATTCGCCGACCTGGAACTGAGGTTCCCGTCGATCGCGACTCTGGAAGAGGATGCCGTCAAGGCCGAGATTCACTTATTCACCGGGCCAAACGGATGCGGGAAGAGCACTTTGCTGTATGCCTTGGCGGAGATCTTTGAGGGATTTGACAATGGCGGTTTGATCCAACGACGATTTCGAGGAGCCGATAGCGGTGTGGACTTCATTTTTGCGGAGCGGGCTGGACACTACGGCATCCTCAAACCGGACTCGGGATCCGACGGAGTGCTCGCTAACCCCTTCGGTCACTATTTGCCGCGATGGGATCGCAAAGAGCAAAACCAATTCTTTGGGTACGGGATAACATCCGATGAGCATCTTTGCAACTACAAGCAGATAGTCAAGCTGTTCAATTCGAATAAAGCACATATCCAAAGTCGATTTTCCTATGCCGCGTTCGCTTACTCCGGCCAGCGCACCGTTGGCGACGTCAAACTCGCCGCCATCCAGCAAATTGAAAACTCGCCCTTCGAGGGCGCACTGTCCTTCGACGGCAGCACCCGCCCTAAAGTGTTGCTGCAATGGATCGCCAACAACCGCGCCCAATCCGCGCTGGCCAAGCAGGACGGCGACACGACCGAGGCCACCGCCTACGACTTGGCCCTGTCCAGGATCACCACTTTTGTCAAAGATATCTGCGACCTGGACCTTGAGTTCCGTTTAGAGCGCGCGCCATTGGCAGTTGCCGCGCGCCTGAATGGCGAGAACATCCGTTTCGATGGCTTGCCGGACGGCCTGAAATCGATCGTTACCTGGGTAGCGGATCTCTCGCTGCGACTGGAAGCCATCCCCTGGCAGGTGGACCAGGACATCTTCGCCCAACCCATCATCCTGTTCCTGGACGAGGTCGACATCCACCTGCACCCTAAGTGGCAGCGGCGCATTCTGCCGGCGATCCAGCGGTTGCTGCCCAGCGCCCAGGTCTTCGTCTCGACCCACTCCCCGTTCGTAGTCGGCTCGGTGGAGGATGCCTGGGTCTATGTCCTGCCGGAACCGCACGGGGGGCCGACCAGCGGCGTCGTGGAGGCCATCCCGTCGGGTGCCGGCAAGAGCTATCGGCTGATCCTGGAAGAGGTCTTTGGTCTCTCCGGTGAATTCGACGTAGAGACCGAAGCACTGTTCAGCGATTTCTATCAATTGCGCGAGCAATTCCTGAAAGCCCCGACCGACCCGGATGCGCTGCGGGCGGCAGCTCTCGCCCTGGCGCGACGCGGCGAAGAAGCAACCCTGATCGTGAGCCGCGAGTTGCGACAAATCGCGCGAGTGACCGGCCGCGAGGTCAGTCTTGCGTAAGTTGCAACGCCCTGCCGAGCCGAATTGCCTGCATGCGGGTGCGCCGGGATGGACCGAGGACTATGTGGTCGGAAGGGAGCGAAATCCCGCACACCCGTTCAGTTGGCGTAGCGACGCCTGTTACCGTGAAATACGCGATCGTTTAGCGGCGATGACTCAACGCCATTGCGCCTTCTGCGACGGACAGATCGGAGTGGTAAGCCGCAAGACCATCGAACACTTTCGACCCAAGAGCCGATTTCCCGAACTCGCCTATGTCTGGGACAACCTCTTCCCCTGCTGCGATCTATGCCAGTCCAGCAAGCGGGAGCAATTCGACCCGGCCCTGCTCAAGCCGGACGATCCGAACTACGCATTCGCCACCCATTTCGTCGTGCAATACAAGACCGGTGAAATTGAGCCTTCACCGCACGCGGATGAAACCGCACGGCGGCGTGCGGAAATCAGTATCCGGCTGTATGCACTGAATCTACCCGAGCGTGCGATGGCCCGCCGTCGTGAGTGGGAGCACTACTGCCGGGACCCCGAGGCGTGCCTCGACGATTATAACTATCGGTTTTTCTTGGAATGATCACATAAAACGAAAGTGATGCGGGTGTTGCGTCATCGCGTCCTATGAGCGGTACAGCCAACAGGGTAGCGGATAACCCGCCGCTCGCGCATCGGCCTGGGAGAAATGCCGATGGCCGTTGGAACCGCCCGTCCCCACCTTCATACGGCGGGCTCGCAAGCACCATCGAGTTGCCCCCGCAACAACAGTGCCTCCTTACCCCCCAGATCAATACTCAAAATATCCCCACCCAACCCCCAGGGACACTCGCCAACCAAGACCGCGAGCCGCCCGGCACAGCCCGGCAATCCCGCCAGCGAGATGCGCACCCCGGACCGCGGATCAGCCGCGCGGTTGAGGATCAGCATGACCACCTCGTTGCCCAGGATCCGGGCGCAGGCGAACAGGTCGCCGTCCGCCAGTAAGGTCTGATAGGCGCCGCGACGCAGTGCCGCATGGGCGTGGCGAAGACCGGCCAGGGTCTGGACCCAGGTGCGCAGGTCCTGATCCCAGTGTTGCGGGTCCCAATCGAAGCAGGCCCGGTTGTAGGGGTCGTTGCCGCCGGTCATGCCGATCTCGTCGCCGTAATAGATGCAAGGCACACCGGGATAGGTGAAGAGGAGCAGGAGCGCGAGGCGCATCAGGCCGCGGTCCTCACCGATCAGGGTCAGAAAGCGGGCGGTGTCGTGGGAGCCGAGCAGGTTGAACTGGCAGAGTTGATTGGCATAAGAGATGCGCGAGCGGGCGTCGGTGAGCCACTGATCGAAGTCGGCGGCATCCAGAGCGATCGGGTGATAGTTCACGTCCTGGCCGGCCAGAAAGGCGCGTACCGGGTGGGAGAAGCCGTAATAGTTCATGGCCCCGTCCTCTTGGTCGCCCTGGAGCCAGCGGGTCGCCTCGCCGAAGTGTTCACCGAGCACATAAGCCCGCGGGCTCTCATCCTTGATCGCATGCCGGAGCGCGCGCAGGACCCGGTGGTTATGGCGCGCCCCGGTGCCCTCCCCCATCATGTGGGCGACATCGATCCGCCAGCCATCCACACAATAGGGCGGACGCAGCCAGTGCCGGGCGATGGCCTGCTCGCCGTCGATGAGATAAGCGCGCACCTGCGGATCGCCCAGGTCGAGCACCGGCAGGACCTTGGAGCCCTGCCAGCAGTGATAGCTGTCGGGGTCGGCCGCATCGTGAAAAACATAGGCACTGCGGAAGGGGGCCGTCACATCCTGATAAGCGCCCTTGTCCGGATGCGTCCCCCAGCGATTGAACCAGGGGTGGGTATCCGAGGTGTGATTGAAAACCGCATCGAGCAGGATGCGGATGCCGCGTCCGGTGGCGGCGGCACGCAGGTCCGCCAGGGCCGCATCACCGCCCAGATAGGGGTCCACGTGCGCGAAGTCCTCGGTGTCGTACTTGTGCACGCTCGGCGAGGTGAAGATCGGGTTCAGATAGATGGCGGTGACACCCAGGTCCTGCAGATAGTCCAGCGACTGGCGCACTCCGATCAGGTCACCGCCGTAAAACTCACTGTTGGGGCGCTTCGGGTCGATCGGCTCGCCCCAGGCCTTGGCCCGGATCGAACCGTCATCACGCAGCACATAGGCGCCGGACCGCGGACTCACCGCCGGATCGCCATTGCGAAAACGTTCCGGAAAGATCTGGTAGAACACCTGATCGGGCACCCAATCCGGCGGCGACTCCTCGGTGTTGACGCGAAAGAAGCGCTCGCGCAGCGGCATTCGCGGGCTGACGCCGGCCGCGTCCAGCCAGCACTGGCGGTCTGCCCACAGGGCCTTGAAGGCATAGACGGTGACCGCCGCGGCCGGATTGGGGGTGAGTGCGGCCGTGTAGACCCGATAGCGGCCGGATTCCGCGATCAGGTCCATGGGGACCAGACGCTCCTCGTTGTCCGGCTCACTGCGCAGCCAGACTCCGCTCGGCGCATCCCCGCCAGCCAACCATAACTGCACCCGATAATACCCGGTACAGGGCTCCAGGAAGGGCGCAACCTGATAGTGAATCATGACGGGCGCGGGCATCATTATCTCCTGATCGAACACGGCAAGACGGACGACACCGCCAGTTCAAAGTTCGGGCGTCTGACCGCAACCGTTGCCGCCCTGGCGCCGGCCCCGTCGCACAGCGAGCGCCGCCACGCGCACTTGGCACGCTCGCTGCGCTGGGGTGGGCTGACCCTGGCGACGCTGCTGCTCGGCGCGACCGCACTGCCGGCGGACCGCTTCGCCGCGCACGCGCAAGCGTCCGCGCTCACCGAGGCCCCCACGGTGATCGATGCCTTGAACAACATCAACAGCCGCCTGGCCCTGTTCGGACAGATGGACTTCATGAACCGCAACATGGCGTCCATGACCCACAGCATGGGCTCCACCATGGGGCGTATGGGAAATTGGCTGCCGTAACTGCTACAGGTTTCAGACCGTCGGGGCTTTGTCAACCGAACGTTTACCCACCCGCAGCAGTGCAAGGGTAATGTTGTCCACCCCGCCGCGCTCGTTGGCGAGGCGTACCAGCGCCTCGGCGGCCAACCCCAGATCGCTCGCCCTGGCGGCGATCAGGATTTGCCGCAGCCAATCAGCGGGCACCATGCCGGTCAGTCCGTCCGTGCAAAACAGGTAGGTGTCGCCAGTCTTGATCTCGGTCAGACCGCAGGCGACGCGCACCTCGGCGCCTGAACCCAGCGCGCGGGTCAGAATGTTGTCACCAATGCCGTAGCGGCGGGCATCGTCGAGGGTTCGGAAAAAACCTTGATCCACGACTTCCTGGATGAAGGAGTGATCGTGTGACAACTGCTCCAGTGCCTCGTCGCGCAAGCGATACAGCCGCGAATCGCCGACGTTGGCATAGACGAGCCAATCCAGACCGACGAAACCCAGCACCACCGTGGTCCCCATGCCGACGCAGTTGGTCTTGCTCTGCGCCAATTCCCAGACCGCCCGATTGGCCTCTTCGACAGCCGCAGCGGCGACCAGTCTGGCGCCCTCGCCATCGGTTCGGGAAAACGCTTGGCGCCTGAAACACTCAAGAATCGTATCGGCCGCCAACGTACTGGCCACCTCCCCGGCGCTGGCCCCGCCCACCCCGTCGGCGACAACCAACAGACCCAGATCGGCGTGGACCGCGACCGCGTCCTCGTTGTGAGATCGCACGCGCCCCCGGTCAGTGCGCCAGGCATATTCCAATTTATATGCCCACATGACAACTCCTGGTCAACAGTCAACCCACAACGATGAATCGATCGCCTTGGCTCCGCTCAGCGCACGGCCTCGTCCGCGGATGAACCCGCGAGTTGAGCCGCCAGTTTCTTCGGTTCGACATAGCCCGGGATCAGTTCACCGGTGTCGGTGACGATTGCCGGCGTACCGCGCAGACCGAGGTCCTCACCGACCGCCATATGCGCATCCACCGGGTTGGCACAGGTCTTCTCCTCGATCGATTGCCCGGACTTGGCGGCGGTCATCGCCCCGCGACGGGCGGCTGCGTCGCCCGCGCACCACACCGAGACGGCCTCTTGGTAGGCTGGACTGCCCTTGCCGGCGCGCGGGTAGAAGAGATAACGCACGCGGATGCCCTCCTTGCCGTAATCCGCAATCTGGCTATGGAGCTTGCGGCAATAACCACACTCGATATCAGTAAAAACAGTCACCGTGTGCTGCGCCGCGATCGACGGCTCGAAGATCACCATCTCCGCCTCGCCGACACCATCCACGAGGCGCTTGCGCGCGCCGGACAGGCGCGGTTCAGTCATGTCCTCGCGCGTGCTGAGGTCGACGATGCGCCCGTCGACGAAGTAGCGGCCGTCACCGGTCACGTACATCATCTGAGTGCCGACCAAGACTTCGTAGAGCCCCTTGACCGGTGCCGGAGTGATACTTTCGATCTTGATGTCGGGCACGACTTTTTTCAGCGCGGCACGGATATTGTCCTCCGGACCGGCCAAGAGACTGCCCGCGGTGAGCATCAGTACAGTGGCCGCGATCGAACGATAGATTGGCATGACCTGTGATTCCTCAGCAAGAGATTCGGAAAAAAATGAGGGAGTAGCCGGCGCAGCCTGCCGATCGCGAGCCCGCCGACCCCTGTGGATTCGCATCAATCCCTGAAATTATTGAACTGGAGCGGCAGGCCCCAGTCCTTGCCCCGCAGCAGCGCAATCGCTTCTTGCAGATCATCGCGCTTCTTGCCGGTGACCCGCACCTGATCGCCCTGGATCTGCGCCTGGACCTTGAGCTTGGCGGCCTTGATGTACTTGACCATGTCCCTGGCCGTGTCGGCATCAACACCCTGTTTAAGCAGGACCTCCTGACGGGCGGAACTGAGCGTGGTGACCGGGGCTTGAGGATCGATAGCCGTCAGATCGACCGCGCGTTTAACCAACTTCTGGCGCAGGATATCCATCATTTGCTGAAGTTGGAACTCCGTTTCCGCCGCCATCAGAATCTTGTCGTCGGCCAGCTCGAAGGTCGCCTTGACGCCCTTGAAATCGAACCGCGTGGACGTCTCCCGATTGGACTGATCGACCGCGTTACGCACCTCTTGCAGGTCGGTCGCTGAGACGATATCGAAAGAAGGCATGCAATTACCCTAATATATCAGGTGGCATTCACCCGTTCGGCGCGGATGCGAGAGCGGCGGCAGCACCGTGTGCAGCCGCCCGTTCGTGTGACGATAAATCAAGCCGCGACGCGCTTCCAGAAAAACCCGCCGCAATGCCCGCGTGGCCTGGATCGAGATCCCGGCCACTTGGGCTCGCCGGGTGCGTCGTCAGGCCATCCTGGCCTGACCCCAGCAGGGCTGGAAACCCTGACGATGCACACTGCCGAGCGGGATTACGATCAAGGCCGCCCGCGTCATCAGCCGCAGCCGACCCCGACCGCGGCCGGTGCGCCCCGGTCGGCCGTCCCCATCAGCCGCGGGGATGGTGTCGCTGGTGAAGTTGTTTCAACCGCTCACGCGCGACGTGGGTGTAGATCTGGGTCGTCGACAGATCGCTGTGACCCAGCAGCAATTGCACCACGCGCAGATCGGCCCCATGGTTCAGCAGGTGCGTGGCGAAAGCATGACGTAACGTATGGGGTGAGAGCGGCTTCACAACGCCGGCCAGGATCGCATAGCGTTTGATCAACTGCCAGAAGGCTTGCCGGGTCATGCAATCGCTGCGACTCGTGGGGAATAGAAAGTCACTCAGCCGCCCGCCGAGCAGGTCGACGCGCGCACCGCGCAGGTAGTCCGCGAGCCAGGTGACCGCATCTTCTCCCAGGGGCACCAGCCGCTCCTTGCTGCCCTTACCCATCACCCGCACCACGCCCTGCGTCAGGCTGACCTGACACGGGGTGAGCGTCACCAGCTCGGTCACCCGCAACCCGCTGGCGTACAGCACTTCCAGCATGGTGCGGTCGCGATACCCCCGTGGGTCCGTCGTGTCCGGCGCTGCCAGCAGGGACTCCACCTCAGCCTCGGTCAGGCTCTTCGGCAGGGGGCGGCCAAGCTTCGGGGCATCCACCCGGGCACTCGGGTCCTCCGCGATCAGACCCTGGCGCACCAGATGCTGATAGAACTGGCGCAGACAGGACAGCAGCCGCGCCGCGGAGCGCGGCTTGCGGCCCTGCACGGATAACACCGCAAGGTAATCGAGCAGATCCAGACGCTCGGCCGCCAGCAGGCAACGTCCCCGCTCGCGGTCGATCCAGAGGGCGAACGCGCGCAGGTCGGACTGATAAGCCGAAAGTGTATTCGGACTCAGGCCGCGTTCCATCCACAGGATATCGGCAAACCCCTCGATCACCGCCCGGTCGTCGGCCGGCGCTGCTCCCTCAGTCAACCGCAACCCCCTCATGCCGCAGCAGCCAGCGCTTGATCGCCAGCTTGCGGCCGCAGCGATCACCCGCAAAGCCGCCCAGACCCTTGACCGCGACGACCCGATGACAGGGGACGACGATCGGACAGGGGTTGGCTCGACACGCCTGACCGACAGCGCGCGGGGCACTACCGACCTGCTCGGCAAGATCCTTGTAGGTCCGCGTCGCACCCGCGGGGATCGCCCGGATAGCGGCCCACACCCGCTGCTGAAAGGGCGTACCGCCAAGATCGAGCACGAGATCGAAGGACGCGGAGCCATCCACGAGATAAGCCGCCAATTGGCGACCAAGCGCGGTCGGCAGCTCCGCCGCGTCGCGCGCGGCGCAGCAGGCGGCATCAGGCGCCAGGTCCACGGCGGTCAAGGTCTGCCCGGTCCAGTGCAATCCGATCGGACCCATGGGCGTGTCCAGCACCGTCTGCGGCATCGTCGGACTCCGGTTAGCGGTCGGTTACTCATCACATTAAAGCACGGGGTTGGCAAGGCTGCCACGGGTGCCGTGCGTCGGCTCGGGGCCGCGACCGGTGGACCTTCCAGGGCAACAGTGATCACCGTGTCCCGACGAACCAGCCACCCTGGACAAACCTGTGGATAACTCTGTGGATCAGTGTCGACAGATGCTCCTCAGGTCGCCCGTTGCGGCCGGCATTTTCCTTGACTCACCACGAAAAGACAACCGCTTAGATATATAATATAATAAGTTATAGATACCACCCAGGGGTCTGACCCGAACGACAGCCCACGCGGTAAGGTCCAGGCCCGATCGGCACCGGCTGTGCACAACCGCGCCGGGCGCCCAAGGCGCGACGACGCACCTTGTCAAGTCGCGATCCCACGTACAAGATGCCGCGGGCGCAGATCATCAATTGCGACGGGTTGCGCAATCTCCGATCATAGACCCGAGAGCGCGACGGTCGATGCCGCCGGCCAACCGCCGCGACCTGCGGTTCTCCCGCAACCCAGACTGCCCGCCGCGATTGAACCAGCGCGCTGTCGACCCCAGAAACCCGGCGCGGCGGGTTGGCGGATGCGCCCGATCGCGCGCAATCAGCAGTCAACTGACCCGACCAATCATAAAGAGGACGCCATGAGCAGTACCCAAATCGCCACGGACCCCAGGCTTGCGATGCGCTCGATCATCCAGCGTATCGCGACCGGCCCGGAACTCTCCAAGGATATCTCCGCGGCGGAAGCGCGCGCCGGGATGAACGCCATCCTCGCCCACCAGGTGGACCCGGTTCAGGCCGGTATTTTTCTGATTGCCCTACGCATGAAACGCGAGTCCGACGATGAACTGCGCGGCATTCTCGACGCCGTGCGCGACGCCACCACGCCGGTGGTCGCGGCGGTCGACGACGTGGTCGACATCGCCGACCCCTACGACGGCTACAACCGTTGCCTACCGGCCGCGCCCTTCCTGCCGGCCCTGCTGGCCGAGTGCGGTGTGCCCGCCCTCACCCACGGGGCGGACGCCGTCGGACCCAAGTTCGGGGTCACCCACCGCCATTGCCTGGAGGCCGCCGGGGTCCCGGTCGGCCTGGACACGGACGCCGCCGCCGCCCGTCTGGCGGACCCGCGGATCGGCTGGACCTACCTCGATCAGCGCGCCTTCTGCCCGGCGCTCCATGGGCTGGTTGACCTGCGCTCGACCGTCGTCAAACGCCAGGCCCTGACCACGGTGGAGGTGTTGGCGCGGCCGATCCAGGGCCGCCGCCGCACCCATCTGGTGACCGGCTATGTGCATAAGCCCTACCCCCGCATCTACGCGCTGCTCGCCCGCCACGCCGGCTACGACTCGGCGCTCCTGGTGCGCGGGGTGGAGGGCGGCGTGATCCCGTCCCTGCGTCAGGTCGGCACCTGTTTCAACTATCAGGGCCGCGGCGAGGAGCAACCCTTCGAGATCGACCCGACCGCCCTGGGGATCGAACAATCCGTGCGTGCCGTGGCACTGCCGGCCGATCTGCCCCAGACCACCCGGCCGGGCGACGATATCGCGGTCGCGGTCGATGTGCCCGCCACCGCACGCGCCGCGGCCGCGGCCGGGATGGCGGCCCTGGCGGGCACGCGCGGGGCGACCTATGACAGCCTGGTGTTCACCGCCGCCCTGGTCCTGTGGCACCTGGGCCGGGAGTCCTCCCTGGCCGCCGCCGCCGGCCGGGCACGCGAGGCCCTGGACTCGGGTCGCGCCGCGCTGCGCGTCCGCTGAGGAGTGAACAGGATGGACCAGCCTTATGTCGCCGTCGCCCGCACCGACGCCATCGCCCCCGGCAAATTCCTCAAGGTTATCGTGGAGGATCGCGCCTACGTGGTTGCCAACCTGGACGGCCGCTATTATGCCTGCGAGGACAATTGCAGCCACGAGGACTATCCGCTCTCTTACGGCTGCCTGGACGGGGACCGGATCAAGTGCTCGCTGCACGGCAGCCGCTTCAGCCTGCTGACCGGCGCGCCGATGGATGAACCGGCCGCTACGCCGATCCACACCTACCGCTGCCGGGCTGCCGATGGGTGGGTCTGGATCGACCCCAGTGCCCCGGCGAATTGACTGACGTGGGGTGCGGTCGCTGAGCGGCTGCCGAAACAGCGACTTGCCCGCCTCGATCCGCGCGAAGTCCAGCAGGTCGTCGCTAATGCGCAGCAACGCGTGCGACGCGGCGTCGATCTTGACGAGAACATCCCGCTGTTCCCGAGGGCGCCGGTGTGGTGATCATGTAGGGGGGCCAGTCGACGATGCGAACGCGGACGGTATGATGCGCGTCCAGCCAGGCGCGCTCTTCCCGGATCAATTGGAACTGTGCCGCCGGCACCTCCGGGTCAGCCGACCGCGCCCAGGCGACGAGCGCGCAGGCCCACCACAGGAGAATGATCGCGAGCAGCCGATACTTCAGGAGCGGCGGCGAAGTGCAAGACCTGTCCATGCCATGCCTCATCGTATGTTTCTACTCACCCCTGCACAGTAATTGCGAAAACGCATCCAGGTCATACTGGTAGGCCCACCGCGACAGTACCGCACGCAGCGCGGCGTCGGGCGCGTCGAGTTGTTCAATGAGCGTGGTGATTCGACCGAAATCACCCAGTGCCACCGCGCCCCGCAGCTCGGCGCGCCATTGCGCGGAGCAGGCGGATAAGCGGACCGCCAGGGTGTCGGCAGACAACGCGTCATCGGCGATCCGTGCTTCCCCGGCCCGGATGAACCGTAACCCGACCAGTCGCTCCAGGATCGCGAAAAGCTCCTCGCCACGAAACGGCTTGGCGGCGAAGTCGTCACAGCCGCAGGCCAGGAACTGCGCGCGGTTGTCATTGAAGGCGCTGGCGGTGAGCGCGATGACCACCGACCGCACCGCCGCGGGCCGGGCCGCCATCCGCCCCTTGATCCGGCGGGTCGCCGCTTCCCCGCAGAGCACCGGCATCCGCATGTCCATAAAGACGACATGCGGCTGCCATTCCTCCCAGAGCGCCACCGCCGCGTGGCCGTCGGCCGCCTCCCGGCACGCGATGACCGGCGCCTGTGGATTCAGCGACTCCAGCAGCACCCGCAGCGGGGTCCGGTTGTCCGGCAGGTCATCGACGATCAGCACCCGGCACACCGGCTGACCCGGTTCCAGACCGACGACCGGCGGCCGCGCCGGTCCGGCGCCTGGTTCACGACAGTCGGCGGGCGGCAGCGTCAGGCTAAAGGCGAAGCAACTGCCCTGACCCGGAGCACTGGACCCGCTCAACTCCCCCCCCATGAGCCGCACAAACTGCCGACTCAGGGCCAGACCAAGACCGGTCCCGCCCTGCACCTGCAGGCCGCTCGCGGTTTGGCTGAAGGGTTCGAAGAGTTGCCCCAGATCCCGCGGGGCGATCCCGACCCCCGTATCGGCGACGCTGAAGCGCACACGCTCACCCAGGTCCGCCTCGACCCGCAGCGTCACCTGTCCGGCCGGCGTGAATTTGATCGCGTTGTTCACAAGGTTGATCAGGACCTGGCGCAGCCGCATGGCGTCGCCCATCACCATCCCGAGCGGCACCGGGGTCTCGACGGTCAGCGTCAACCCACTGTCGTGCGCGCGCTTGCGGAAGAACGCCGCGGTCTCAGTGATCAGCCCGCCCAGGTCGAAGGCGACAGCCTGGCAGACCATCCGGCCCGCTTCGATCTTGGCCATATCCAGGATGTCGTTGATCAGGGTCAGCAGGTGCTCGCCGCTGCGCCGAATGGTGGCCAGACTTTCCTGCTGGCCGGCATTGAGCGTGGGATCGCGCTCCAACACCTGGGCAAAGCCCAGGATGGCATTCAGCGGGGTGCGGATTTCATGGCTCATGTTGGCAAGGAACTCACCTTTGGCCCGATTAGCCGCCTCCGCCGCTTCCTTGGCCCGCGCCAGTGCGTCTTCCGCCTGCTTGCGCGCGGTCAGGTCCAGACCGAAGCTCCAGTTCTGCGCGCCGATGGTCTTGAAGCCCCACTCGACGGTCTTCTGCGAGCCATCTTTGCAGGTGACCACGGTCTCCATCGGTGCGATTTCGGACTGCGTGGCGATGGCGCGCTCCACCCGGCTCTGCCATGCGTCGACGATTTGTTTTCGATAGGTCGGATCCGGGTAGGCGCGCGGCCACCAGTCGTTCACGGTCGGTACCTCGTCGAGGGTATAACCGAACAGCCCGACGAAGGTCGAGTTGACGTATTGTGCCCTCTGCTCAATGCCCGTCGACATATAAATCGCGAGCGGCGAGGTCTCCGCCAGGGCCTTGAACCGCTCCTCGTCTTCGCGGAGCCGGCGTTCCGTGTCCTTACGCTCGGTAATGTTCTCCACCATCCCGATGGCACCGGTGACGGCACCGTCCGCACCGCGAATGGCCGACACGGTCAGATGCCCCCAACGCAGTTGACCATCCGCACGGACATAGCGCTTTTCGATTGCGTAAGTGTCCCGCTGTCCGGCGCACAACTCGCCGAACAACCGGACGTCCTCTTCCCAATCGTCCGGGTGCGTCACGCTCTGGACCGCCGTTTGCTGCAGTTGCGCGGCCGACTCGCCGATAAACCGTTCCAGCGCCGGATTGATCAACAGCGGCTGCGCGTCCAGGTCCAGCAGGGCAATGCCGATCGCGGCCGAGTTGAAGATGGTGCGGAAGCGCTCCTCACTCTGAAGCAAGGCATCTTCGCGGGCAATTTGCTCCGCGGCCGTCCTGGACTGACTCAGTTCAGCACGCAGGGTATGGTGTATCAGGCGGGTTCTGTTCAAGTACAGGAGCAGGACCACGCATCCCAAGCCGATCAGCAATTCGTTCACGATCGTATCCGTCTCTGTGTCAGCAGCGCCTCGTCGGCTACCCCGGCCAGGACCTCGGCCTGACCCGGCGCCCCCTGTCAACCGGGCTAAACAGCCCCGCAAGCGCCTCCATCCCGCGGCGATCCGCCGGTACCGCGAACCGCTTCATGCATGTTCAAGAGCCTGACGAAGGCCTCCAGATCGTAGTTGTAGGCCCAAGCCGTCAGCACCGCGTAGAGCGCGCTCTGCTCGTCTTTGAGCGTCTCCAGCAGCGTGGTGATCCGGTCGAAATCCCCCAAGACCACCGCCGCACCCAAGTCGACGCGCCATCCCGGCGGACAGGCTGCCAGGTGGACGGCCAAGGCCTGGGAGGACAACCCGCGGTCGGGTACCGGGGGCGTCGCCGCGCGGATGAAGCAGAGCCCGGCGCAGCGCTCCAGGATGGCGAACAAGTCTTCAGCCCGGAAGGGTTTGCAGGCAAACTCATCACACCCGCAGGCCAGGAATTGATCGCGGTTTTCGTCGAACGCACTGGCGCTGAGCGCCACGATGACGGATTGGACCGCAGCGGGCCGGGCGCGCATCCGCGCTTTGATCTGCCGGGTCGCCGCTTCACCGCAGAGGATCGGCATTCGCATGTCCATGAAGATCACCTGCGGTTGCCAGGTCTCCCAGATCGCGAGTGCGGCCTGACCGTCAGTCGCTTCCCGGATCTCCAGCACCGGGGGTTGCGGATTCAAGGTTTCCAGGAGCGCCCGCAGCGGCGCCCGGTTGTCCTGCTGATCATCCACAATCAGCACCCGGCAGACCGGCTGGCCCGGGGCTAGGGCGACCGCCGCAAATGCAGTGCGGGTCTCGTCTGGTTCAGCAGTGATTGCCGGAGGCAGCGCGATGGTGAAGGTGAAGCAACTCCCCCGACCCGGCCTGCTGTCGACGGCCAGATCTCCCCCCATGAGGCGAACAAACTGGGAACTCAGGGCCAGACCAAGCCCGGTGCCTTCCTGTAATGTTCGACCCGCGGCCGTTTGGGTGAAGGGTTTGAAGACCCGCGTCAGATCCTCAGCGGCGATCCCCGTGCCCGTGTCCAGAACGCTGAACCGGACCTCGTCGCCGCTCGCGCATTCAACGCGCACGGTCACCTGTCCCGCCGACGTGAATTTGACTGCATTGCCAACCAGGTTGATGAGGACTTGGCGCAGGCGTAGCTTGTCTCCGACCACCATCCGGTGCAGCCGCCGGGTCTCGATCGTCAGTTCAAGTCCCCGGTCGCGGACGCGCTGCCTGAAAAACGCCTCGAGATCGGCGATCAGTCCCGGCAGTTCGAAGGGCGCCGCCTGTTGGGTCATGCGCCCGGCCTCGATCTTGGCCAGGTCGAGGATATCGTTGATGAGGGTCAGGAGATGCTCGCCACTGCGCTGGATCGTGACCAGGCCGTCCCGTTGAATGGCATTCAAGCCGGGATCGCGCACCAGGACCTGAGCGAAGCCGAGGATGGCGTTCAGCGGCGTGCGGATTTCATGGCTCATATTGGCCAGGAACATCGACTTGGCCCGATTGGCCGCTTCCGCCTGTTCCTTGGCCACAAGCAACGCCTGCTCGCCGCGCTGCTGTTCGGTCAAGGTCCGCGCCAACTGGATATTGGCATGGCTCAAGCGGGAGATCAGCTCCGCGAAACGCCCGTAAAACCGCATCACCGTATCAACCTTATCGCGACTCCAGCGCGGCACCTGGGTGTAGGCGGCGAGGTAAGCCGCTTCGTCGAATCCATAGCGGCGCGCCTGGGCCCGGAATCCCTCTAAATCCAATGGTTCGTCGTCAAAGAGAAACTGGCCGAGAAACAGATTCCCGATGTGCTTGGTGCCGACCATGATCGGGGTCACCATCTCCCACATGCCGTTTTTGCATCGGTAGGTGCGATAGGCGCCCGGCGCCACGCCCCGCGAGAGCAGCGTATCACTCTCCATGCAGTTACCGACGGTGACCGGATGGACCCGGTGAAAGCGCGTGCAGATCGTCTGCCAGCCGGTGCCGACCAGCACCCGACCCTGCAGATCGATCACGCCCACGCCGATCTGTGTGAGCCGGTAAAATTCGTCCATGATCTGTTGAATCGCGTGACAATCCACGATATCGGCCAAGTCCAGCGTCTCCAGATCCCCGGCCGGGTCCAGCAGCGCGGCGAGCTTCGCCCGGACCCGCCCCTCGCTATCGGCCAATTCGCCGGTCCGTTCCGCCAGGGCGCGATTGGCGCGGCCGGCTGCGGCGAGCGCGGCGGCAACCCGGAGGTGGTTGCGTGTCAGCAGGTACATGGACAGGGCGAGTGCGAGGGTCAGCACTGACCCAGTCACGATGGCGATGAGGCTGACCGCATGTGCTCGCCAACCGGCCGGGTGGGCCACGCACGGCGCGACCCGGAAGATCCAGTCGCTCCCGGCGAAGGTGATCGAACGCACGATTTCGAGGTGACCCGATGCGGCTTCCGGCGCCGGATTCAGTGCGTAGAGCAAGGTGTCAGGGGTCTGGGACGCTGTCGAAAAGATCTGTAGCGAGAGGCGCTTTGACAGCTCGCGATAGTCGCTGAGCAAAAACGCATCAACCGAATCCTGGATCCGGAGCGCCGCGTAGGCCCAGCCCCGCAGGGCCGACCGCCGCTGCGCGACGGTATCCAGCGGGAGACCGTTACGATAGACCGGCACGAAGAGGAGGACCCCCGCCTGCACCTCCCCGTCAACCTCCTGTTTCAACGTCACCCGATCGGACATGGCCGCCCCGTCTTGGTCGCGGGCGCGGGCCGCGGCCGCGGCCCGCACCGGCTCCGTCAACAGGTCGAAGCCGATGGCACGCTGGTTTCGCCAATCAAAGGGCTCCACGTAGATCACCGCCGAGTAAAGATCCCGCTCGCCGGGTGGCCGGATCGCGTAGTCGGGTAGACCTTGGGCGCGCATCAGGGCCACATGGCGCGCCTTGTCGGCGGCCGGCACGACAGCGGCATAGCCGACCCCCTGGAGGCCGGGATAATACTGAGCGAGCCGCAGCCCTTCCACATACCGGCGGAAGCCCTCGCGGCTGACCTCGTCGGCACTCTCGAACAAACCGGCGACCCCTCGCAGGATCTGGGCGTTGGCCGTCATCCGGTGCTGTAAACCGCTCATCACCTCGTTGACGCGCAGCGCGAACTCGGCCCGCTCGATCGCGATCTCCCGCTGGCGCAACTGCGATCCCAACAGCCAGGTGAGCGCCAGACCGCCGACCAGCATCAGCCAGGGCAACCCCTGAAACAGCCGCCGCGCGGACCAGGGATCAGTTACTTCGGACGGCATGGGCCACCTGCCTGGTGCGGGCGGTACCGGCGGATCACTGACCCGAAACGGTGGAACATCAATGCGAAATCCCGCGCCATGGTTGCGTTATTGAGCGATATGATAAGGCGATCGAAGGGTTGTCATGCACCCCGCTGAAAAGCCACCCTGGAGCCGCGCGTGCGCATACTGATCGTAGATGATGTTCCGGATAATATCCGGGTGCTGAGCCGCATGCTGGCCGACGAGGGGCATCAGATCTCCGCCGCCACCAATGGCCGTCAGGCGCTGAAACTCGCCGAGTCCTGTGCGCCGGACCTGATTCTGCTGGATGTGATGATGCCGGAGATGGACGGCTATGAGGCCTGCGCGGCGCTCAAGGCCGACCCCCTGCTGAGCACGATCCCGGTCATCTTCACGACCGCCCTGACCGATACCGAGGACGAGACCCGCGGTTTAGCGCTGGGGGCGGTGGACTATGTGACCAAGCCGTTCAATGAGGCCATCGTCAGATTGCGCGTCCGGACCCACCTGGAACTCAAACGGCAGCGGGACATCCTCGACCAACTGTCCCGTCTGGACGGTCTGACCGGCATCCCCAACCGACGGGCCTTCGACCTGCGGCTCGATCAGGAATGGCGGCGGATGCTGCGTTCCGGTCAAACGTTGGCGGCGGCGATGGTCGACATCGACTATTTCAAGGAGTACAACGACGGCCACGGGCATCTGGCCGGGGACGACTGTCTGCGCCGGGTCGCCGACGCCCTGAGCCAGAACATCAAGCGGGCCGGAGACTTCATCGCCCGCTACGGCGGAGAGGAGTTCATCTGCCTGCTCATCGGGCCGCATGCCCAGGGGCTGTCGGTGGTGGCCGAACAGCTGCGTGCCGACATCGAAGCGCTCCGGATCCCGCACGGCGCGTCAGCCGTTTCCCCCTGGGTTACGGTCAGTATCGGCGCCGCGGTCTGCCACCCGGCGCGGCATGAGCCGCCGGTCAATCTCATTGACGCGGCCGATCGCCAGTTGTTTGCGGCCAAACGACTCGGCCGCAATCAGGTCAGCCTGACCGCCATCTGAAGCGCTCAGAACCGTCGCGCCCGCACCGGGCGCTCGTCCTCATGCAAATCATCGTCAATGCTGAATTCCGGCCCCAGGTCGACGTCCCCGTCGCCGACCAGGGTCGGTTCGCGACGCGCCACCACGACCTCGAGCGGTACGCTCGGCGGTTGCGTGATCCGCTCCGCGGGCTTGGCCGGCGCGGACAGCGGTTTGCCGCGCGCCTGCCGAGCGTCGTCCACCATCATCTGCGACAGACCATGCAGGACCTCACGCACCTCGCCCGGGACCTCCGCGGGCAACTGCGCTTCGACCGCGGCCACGGGTGGCCGCCGGGACGCCATCGCCGCGAGCACCGGCGGCGCGATCTCCGCCACCCGGTAGCTATCGGCCTCGGAAAAACGCACAAAGGGCAACTCGGCAGCGGCGCAGATCTGATCGAGCGCATTCCGGGGCGGCCCGCGGCGCAATCGCGAGCGCGGCGCCAGATTGACGGCACAGACGATGGCACCGGTCTGCGCCGAACAGATCAGGAAATCGAAGTGCCGGTTCCACAGCCGCTCCAAGGCGCGCCGTCGGCTACGCCGATCCAGCCGCGGGCGACGGCGCAGACCGATCACATCGACCGCCCGCACCCGGCCGTAGACCCGGTAGTCGCGGCCCACCGCGCGTTCGAGCACCACCAGGAAGGCGCGCTGTGCCGGGGAAAACAGCAATTCGTCCACCACATAGGGCAGCCGATAGCGACGGCCCAGGCGCTTGCGCAAGCTGAGTACGAAGGCCAGGAGTACCAACACCCCGAGTCCGAGCAAAACGTAAAAATAGCCCAATTCAGTCGCCCTCGGCCGCGCCGACAAACCCGCGGCGGGTGATGTTCAAGATGCCGAGACGCCAATCGACGAAACAGCGAAAACAAAGACTTGAAAGCTTACACGAACCACCGGATGCAAGTCACGTGCAACGACACCAAACCGACCCGGGCGATGAGGGTTACCGCCCGTCGGCACGGCGCCGCGATCCGCCGATTGACACGAGTCATTTCGACGGGGTAGCTTTCCGCTGATGTATCCCGCCCCTACCGTCGCTCTTCCCGACGCACATTCGGATGCCCATCCGCATGCGCTCCCCGTTGCGCGCATTCTGAGCGCGCGTGTCACCACCCTCGGACAGGACCTGCTGCGACGTTATGGTCAGCGGGTGCACAAGCTCGCGATCAATGCCGGCTTCACCTGCCCGAATCGCGACGGCTCCAAGGGGCGTGGCGGCTGCACTTTCTGCAACAACCAATCCTTCAGCCCCCACGCGCAGGAAGCGCCGTCGGTCGCGGATCAGATTGCCGCCGGACGCGCCGTGCTCGCCCGCCGCACCGGAGCGCGCCGCTTCATCGCCTACTTCCAGGCCTATACCAACACCTACGACGACCTCGCGCGGCTGCGTGCACGCTACGACCAGGCGCTGGCGCTGCCGGACGTGATCGGGATCTCGGTCGGCACCCGCCCGGACTGTGTTCCGGAACCGGTGCTGGATCTGCTGGCCGGCTACCGCCGCCAGGGCAAGGACGTGTGGCTGGAGCTCGGCCTCCAATCGGCCGACGACCGCACCCTGGCACGGGTCAATCGCGGCCACGGCTTCGCCGAGTTCCGCGCCGCCACCCGCGCGGCCCATCGGCGCGGCCTGCCGGTCTGTGCCCACCTGATCATCGGGCTGCCCGGCGAGGGCCGCGACGCCGCCATGGTCAGCCTGGAACGGGTGCTGGAACTGGGAGTGGAAGGTCTCAAGGTGCACCCCTTGCATGTGGTCCGGCATACCCGCCTGGCCCTGGAGTGGCGGCACGGCGACTACCGCCCGCTGGAACTGGACGACTACGTCGCCATCTGCGCCGACCTGATCGAGCATACGCCGCCGAACGTGATCTTCCATCGCCTGACCGGCACCGCCGCCCGGTCGATGCTGCTGGCGCCGGACTGGTGCGCACTGAAATGGGCGGTGTTGAACCGTATCGAGGCCGAACTGCACCGCCGCGGCACGCGCCAGGGAGAACGCTGCGCACCACCGTCGCAGCCCCTGTTGGCTCGCACCGCCTGACTCTCTCCATTCATACAGAGAACCGAATATCATGGAACTCGTCTGCCCCGCCGGCAATCTGCCCTCACTCAAGGCTGCCGTGGACAACGGCGCCGACGCCGTCTATATCGGCTTTCGCGACGACACCAACGCCCGTCACTTCGCCGGACTCAACTTCGGCGATAAGCAGATCCAGGAGGGTCTGCGCTATGCCCGCGATCGCCAGGTCAAGGTCTTCGTCGCCGTCAATACCTACGCCCAACCCCAGGGCTGGGAGCGCTGGACCAATGCCGTCGACCGGGCGGCCGACCTGGGCGTGGATGCGCTGATCCTGGCCGATATGGGGGTACTCGACTACGCGGCGGAGCGCCACCCGGAGTTGCGGCTGCATCTGTCGGTGCAGGCGTCGGCCACCAGTCCGGCGGCGATCCGCTTCATGCACCGGCATTTCGGCATCCGCCGCGTGGTGGTGCCGCGCGTCCTGTCCATCGCCCAGGTCGCCCAGCTGATCAAAGAGAGCCCGGTGCCGATCGAAATCTTCGGCTTCGGCAGCCTGTGCGTGATGGTCGAGGGGCGCTGCCTGCTGTCCTCCTACGCCACCGGCCAGTCGCCCAACACCTTCGGCGCCTGCTCGCCCGCCGCGCATGTGCAGTGGAGCGACACCCCGGCCGGCCAGGAGACCCGCCTGGGCGGCATCCTGATCGAGCGGCGCGACCGGAACGAACCGGCCGGCTACCCGACCATCTGCAAGGGCCGCTATGAGGTCGAAGGCGAGACCCGCTATGCCATCGAGGAGCCCACCAGCCTCAACACCCTGGACCTGCTGCCGCAGATCATGAGCGCCGGGGTCGCCGCCATCAAGCTGGAAGGCCGTCAGCGCAGCACGCGTTACGTCTCGGACGTCACCCGGGTGTGGCGCGACGCCATCGACTCCTGCCGACGCAACCCCGCGGCCTTCAAGCCCAAGACCGACTGGATGGACACTCTGGCGCGCGTCTCCGAAGGCACCCAGACCACCATCGGACCTTACGAGCGGACCTGGCACTGAGGCCCCCGGCCAGCCGCCAACCGCCGGACCACTCGCGGCCCTGCCGGCCAGCCGCAAGCCGGCCGCCACCGCGCGCGGCCGGTTCCGTTTTCACCCCGGATTCAAAGTAAAGTCAACATCGAGCGAACGCCATGCCGACGGACATCCATTCATCCATTCCACCGCATCCGCGCCTGTCGCTCGGGCCGCTGCTCTACTACTGGCCGCGCGAGCAGGTCCTGGACTTTTACGCGGAAATGATCGAGACCCCGGTGCAGGTTATCTACCTGGGGGAGACCATCTGTTCCAAGCGCCGCCTCCTGCGCCCGGAAGACTGGTGGGACCTGGCGGAGCGGGTGGCCGCCAGCGGGCGCGAACCCGTGATCTCCACCCTCGCCCTGATCGAATCCGAGGGGGAACTCAAGACCCTGGAGCGGCAGTGTGCCGACCGCCGCTTCCTGATCGAAGCCAATGACCTGGCCGCCCTGGACTTCCTGGAGGGCCGGCCGTTCGTCACCGGCCCCTCCATCAATCTCTATAACCAGCGCACGCTGGGCTTTCTGGCCGCGCGCGGTCTCAAGCGCTGGGTGCTGCCGGTCGAACTGGGCCGCGCCACGGCGATCGACCTGATGAGCGTCCGGCCGGCCGGTGTCGAGTGCGAAGTCTTCGCCTTCGGTCGGCTGCCGCTCGCCTACTCGGCACGCTGCTTCACGGCCTACAACAACGGCCAGGGCAAGGATCAGTGCGAATTCCGCTGCGGCGAACACCCGGACGGGTTGCTCATCACCACCCAGGAGGGTCAGCCCTTCCTGGCACTCAACGGCATCCAGACCCAATCGGCCGCCACCCACAGCCTGCTCGCGTCACTCGACGACGTGACCGCACTGGGCATCGACCTGTTGCGCATCAGCCCGCAATCCCACGACACCGCGGCGATCGTCAGGACCTACGCCGCCTGTCTCAGCGGCGACCTCTCGGCAGCGAACGGTCTGACCAGGCTGCGCGACCTGGCACCGGACGGGCTGGTGGACGGCTACTGGAGCGGCGCGGCGGGGATCGCCGCGACCGCGGCACTGACGGGCGGTTGAGCCGCGCCGGTCGGCGTTGTCGGAGGAGACCAATCGATGCCGTCATCACTCACGCGCCCGGATTTCCTGCGCCTGCTCGAGATCGTCGAAAGCCATCCCGAATTCCGCACCGAGCCGGGCCGATGGCACCTGGTCGACCGCGCTTTCAGAGGGATCGAACGCGGGTCGGCCGCCCGCCGCGGTCTGAACCTGGCGGGCGCCACCGGCCAGGCGGCCACCGCGCTGGTCACCCGGCTGGACAGCTTCGGTCGTCTCGGGGACCGACACAGCCTCGCGCTGGTCCTCGAGGTGATTCGCGCCGACAGCAGCGCCGATCTGCACCCGGACCTGGACCGACTCATCGCCGTGCTCGATGGGCAGCACACCACCACCCCAAACCAGCGCACCGGCACTATCCTGCACCTCTCCGACCTGCACTTCGGCACACCGGCGGATGCCCGCAACTGGCACAGCCAGCTCGCCGAGGACCTCCGACGCGAACTGGACTGTGATCGGCTGGATGGACTGATCTGCTCCGGCGACCTGGCCACCTTCAGCACCGCCGCGGATTACGCCGCCGCGGTCGCGTTTCTCACCTATCCCGAGCAGTTCAGCTTCCACCACTGGGCGGACCTCGACCTGCTGGTGCTCGGACTCAACTCCGCCTGGGCGATCGACCACCATCACCGCGACCGCGCCGGCATCCATCCGGAGGCCATCAGCCAAGCGCTGGATCAGTTACACACCCGGCCGGACTGGGCCGGCTGTCTCAAGATCGCTGTCTGGCACCATCCGCTGAACAGCGGCGAGCCGAGCCGCATCACCGACCACGGCTTTGTCGAACGCCTGGCCCTGGCCGGATTCCGGCTCGGCCTGCACGGCCACATCCACCGGGCCGAGCGCGATCAGTACCGCTACGATCAGTCCCCCGGCGGGCGGCGGCTCGACCTCCTCGCCGCCGGCACCTTCGGCGCCCTCAGCCGCGACTGGGTGCCGGGCTATCCGCTGCAATACCAACTGCTGCGCCTGACCCCGGCCGGTGCCGGGCGCCGGCTCACCGTCGCAACCCGCCGCCGGGCGGCACCCAACGGCGCCTGGCAACCGGATGCTTGCTGGTTCCAGGGGCCGGGGCAGGACCCGCTGCCGCGCTATACTGTCGACCTGTGAGCACGGCCCGGGATGGGGTTCGTTCCTCACCGCTTCCTACCCTGTGCGAGACGTGCCCGCAGGGCCGCCAGGTCGTGCTCCAGGCGCTGCCGGGCCTGGGCCTCGGCGTCGGCCCGCCGGGTCTGCTCGACCGCCCGCTGCGCTTCGGCATCAGCCCGCTGCGCTTCGGAATCCGCCCGGTTCACGGCCTCGCGTTTGGCCTGCGCCTCGGCCTCGGCCCGCTGCGCCTCGGCGTTGGCCCGGTTCACGGCCTCGCGTTTGGCCTGCGCTTCGGCATCGGCCCGCCGTGCCTCGGCTCTAGCCCGCCGCGCCTCGGCGTTGGCCCGATTCACGGCCTCGCGTTTGGCCTGCGCCTCGGCCGCCGCGCGCTCCCGATCCGCGCGCCAACCGGGCAGGACGAAGCCGGCATAGACCGGATCGTCACGCAACGCTTCCAGACCCGGTCGGCGCGCCAGGTCGGTCGGGCGGAATTGCAGCCCCGGCAGCACCCGCGAGCAGATGACCCCGGCCTGCGGTGCGATGGGCGTATAGAACCCGGCGGCGGTGCGGGTGTAGAAGGCCTGGTGGTCGGGATGCTTGTGCAGGATGTAATACTCGGGCACGCCCCCGGCGGCGTATTCGGCTTTCTTGGTCACGGTGTCGCGCACGATGCCGCTGCGCTCCTGGTCGGACAGGGCCTCGATACAGAGGTCGAAAACCCCGTGGTAGGAGCAGTCCAGGGGCAGCAGCGGCTGGGGATTGTCGTTACGGACCACGCCGAAATCGGGCTTGCGGATGACGGTGCCGCTCGGCAGCGGCAGCCGGAAACCCATCTCCAGGCCGACCAACTGCGCGCAGGGGTGGGTGCGCAGGAAGTGCCGCACCAGTTCGCCGAACCAGGCATAGACCAGAAAGGTCTCGTAATCGGACACCGGTTTCTCCTCCAGGCGGCCGTTGTTCCACTCGTAATGGTGGTCCGACTCCAGGTAATAGGTGGTCCAGTAAACCGCCTCCGAGACCAGGAGACCGTCCGCGGAACCCGCCGCGGGCAGGCGTCGGGGCGGCGGGGCCGGGACCTGCGGCGCGGGTGCGAGTTCAGTGGCAGCGCTGGGAGACATGGGCGGCAGGCGTCCGGTCTTGGAATTGCAGGAATCAAGCCTAGCACGAAGCGGGCGGGATCGGCACCGGCGGGCGTCGCCGGTGACGTTGGGGTGAGCGAACCCCAACGCTTCCCCGTCCATGGGTTAGCGAATTCGCCACCCGTGTGGGGGGATGCGGTTCGAGTACTCACCGCATCCTACTGCGCGACCGGAGCGGGTTGAAAATCGTTGCGATCGTTGTGTCTTTGTGGGAGAACTGCGCTTCTGATGACGAACAGCAGGGCACCAGATCACCCCAGCCACACCCAGCGCAGCCGCGCCGTCGAACTGCTGTGCGCACAACCCGAGTTCAATACCGAGGACGGCCGCCTCGCCCTCTTCCAGGCTGCCTTTGGCGGGGTCGCGGAGGCCGAACCCCTCATCGAACGCCGCCCGGATCTGAACCGCGGCCCCTATCATGCCGCGGTGGCCCTGGTCGACTACCTGGCTGGCTGCGGCTGTCTCGGCGGCCGGCACGCCCTCGCACTCCTGCTCGATCAGATCCGGACCGGGACCGGCACCGACCGGCAACCCGCGATGGCCTCCCTGACCCGCGACCTGGACGCGCTCTGCGACCGACTCCCGGACACGACCGACTGCCCGTACCGCGACCTGCGCGCCTTCCGGGAGCAAGACGCGCACCTGTTTTTCGGGCGTGAGACCTTCATCCAAGACCTGGTGACCGCGGTGGACGCAAGCCCCCTGGTCGCCGTGGTCGGCCCCTCGGGCAGCGGCAAGTCCTCCGTGGTCCAGGCCGGTCTGATCCCGGTGCTGCGGCAGCGCGGCGGCTGGGAGATCGGCATTCTCAGGCCGGGAGACGATCCCTGGGGCAATCTAGCCGACTGTCTGGTGGACCTGCTGGGAGACACCTATCCGGACGGCCCGGAGCGCCAGCGCGCAGTCAAAACGCTGGCAGCCGATCTCGTGCCCGGCCCGGACGGGGCGGCCGGGCTGCCCTCCAGACTCACCCTGCCGGACCTGATTCGCCTCATCTGCAAGCAGCGGCAGCGGGAGCAGGTGCTCCTGGTGGTGGATCAGTGGGAGGAACACTACACCCACCAGACGACATCGACCCGCGCGGCCGACCCCACGCGCGCGACCGGGCGCGAGACCATCGGCCTCGCCGCCGCCGGCCGGTTCGCCGATAGCCTGATCGCCGCCGCCGCGGCCACCCCGCTGCGCGTCGTCCTCACCCTGCGGGCGGATTTCTACCACCTGCTGCTGGCCCATCGGCCCCTGGCCGACGCCATTCGGGGCGCCGGTCTGGTTTCATTGAGCCCCATGACTCGCGACGAACTGGAACAAGCCATCGTCGGCCCCGCCCACGCGGTCGGCCTGGAATTCGAGGGCGGACTGGTCGAGCGCATCCTCAATGACGCGGGCCGGGAACCGGGGCAACTCCCACTGCTGGAGTTCTGTCTCTCCCGACTCTGGGCCAGACGTCAGGACGGGTGCCTGTCCCATGCGGCCTATCAGGCCATCGGGGCCGTCGGCGGCGCCATCGTCCAACATGCGGACGCGGTCATCGACCACCCCAAGACAGACCACGAGCGGGCGCGCGATCTCTTCCTGCGGCTCGTCCAGCTCGACAAGGCCGCCCCCGACACCCGCCGCCGGGCCACTCTGGCGGAGGTCGGCGCGTCCGCCTGGTCGCTGGTGACCCAGCTGGCCGACGCCCGCCTGCTGGTCACCGGCCGTGACGCCGCGGGCGAGCAGACCCTGGAGGTCGCTCACGAGGCCCTGATCCGCACTTGGCCGCGCCTGCGCGACTGGCTGACGGACGCGCGCGACGGGCTGCGCCTCACCCGCGAGATCGAGCGCGCCGCGGCCGTCTGGGCGAACAAGGGCCGCGCCGCCGACCACCGCTGGCCCGACTCCAGGGTGATGGAGGCCGCCCCGGCGCTCACCCGGATGGCGGCCCGTTTTCCACTGGGCGAGCGGGAGCGCGCTTTTCTCGGACCCATGACGCCGGACGACCTGCTCGCCCGCCTCGCGGACCCCGCCACCGACCACGGCGACCGCGCCCGGATCGGCGACCGGCTGAACCTCCTGCCGAGCGACGACCCCCGCCCCGGGACCGGACTGCGCCCCGATGGCGTACCGGACATCCAGTGGTGCGCGGTCCCAGGCGGCACGGTGACATTGGAGATCGATACCGCGGGATACGGGTTCTGGTCCAGGCTGCGCCGCCGGAGCCGCCCGCGATGCGCCGTCGCCCCCTTCCGCCTGGCCCGATACCCAGTCACGGTCCGCCAGTGGCGGGCCTTTCTGGATGACTCGGACGGCTTCGCTGCGCTGATTCGCAAGCCCTAAGGGGTCGAACCCGGCCGCCAAATCGGGGGCGACAACCACCCGGCGGTCAATGTCGCCTGGGTGGAGGCGATGGCCTATTGCCATTGGCTCAACCAGCAATTGGGTCAGGCCGCCGCCGACACCATCCGGCTTCCCACCGAGTGGGAATGGCAGCAGGCAGCTGGCAGCGGCAAGCCGGACTGGCAGTATCCATGGGGACCTGACTGGTTGGACGGGCGCGCCAACACGAGCGAGAGCACGCTTGGCCGATTGACCGCGGTGGGGCTCTATCCAGAGGGCGCCTCCCGGCAGGGGGCGATCGACCTGGCCGGCACTGTCTGGGAGTGGTGTCTGAACCGCTTCTACCGGCCGGAGTTCGCCAGGCCGGGCGGCGATGCAGGCCGTGTCTTGCGCGGGGGCTCCTGGAATAGTTCCCCAGCCAACGCGCGTGTCGTCTACCGCTACTGGCGCGACCCGGCGAACCGTAGCGGCACGGTTGGGTTCCGTGTGGTGTGTGCGTGCCCCATTCACTGATCACTGGACACTGATCCTCTGGTCACTCCGACCGCGCGCAGCGCGGTCGCGCCATTCTTTTTTACATCGTTATCAACAGGTCGGCGGTCGGACCGCCGTCGCCGCCGGAACCGGCTGAGGTTTGTCGCGTCGGCCGACCGATCGCGGATGACCCGGCCGCCAGGATCGGGCACGATCGTGTCGATCCGTCCGTCCAAACCCCCAGGGGGGATCTGGTGACTATCGCCATCCAAACTGAGCTTCCGGACTGAGCGTTCCGACGCCCGCTGCAAGGTGCAGTTGGTGCTATCCTTGGGATCAATTGATACGGACGTGACGAAATGATCGAAACACAACGCATTGCCGAGGCCATGGGTGGGGCAGCGGTGCTCGGGCAGGCTATTGGCTCGCTGAGCATGCTGGAGGCGGCCGTGCATCGGGGGCTGCCCAAGGCCGCTCTCACACAGGTCGTCGCGCGCGCGGTGGCGGACCCCGGCGAACGCCGTCGGCTGCTGCACGGGATTGTCTCTGAAGCGACCTACAAGCGCCGCCGGGTCCTGAGTCCACAGGAAAGCGAGCGGACCGAGCGGCTGGCACGCGTGGTGGCGACCGCGGACTATATCTGGGATGACACGGACGCGGCCCGGCGCTTCCTGCACGAACCGCACCCGATGCTCGAGGGCCGCGCACCGCTCGACCTTGCGCTCACCGAGTTGGGTGCCCGGCGGGTGGAGGATCTCCTGTGGCGTTTATTCCATGGACTCCCGGCCTGAACTGCCGCTGACCGCCTACCGCATCGCCGACGGACGCCATCCGCTGTTCGATGGCACGGGTGCCGCCCTGCATGGCGCACGCTGGAATTCACCGGGGAAACCGGTGATCTACGCGGCGACGACCTACGCGGGAGCCATGCTGGAGGTCCTGGTGCGAGCCGGCAGCGGTCGCGTGCCGCGGCACTTTCAGTGGATTGCCATCCGTATCCCGTCCGGTGTCGCATATGAACGCATTGAGCCGGATGGACTGCCCGGATGGGATGGGGATGACTGGTCCGTGCCGCGGTGCGCCGGCGATGCCTGGCTGCGCACGGGGCGCAGCGCCGCCTTGTTCGTCCCGTCCGTGGTGACGCGGCGGGAGTTCAATGTCCTGATCAATCCGGGGCACCCCGACTTCAGCCTGATCGATGCCAGTGCTCCCCAGTCCGTGGTTTGGGATCAGCGTCTGTTTGACCGATAGAGCGGGTCCGAAAAGATTGCCCACAGCTCACCGCTGTTTCCAGGGTGACTAGCGATCCAGTGATCAGCGGATGGGGGCCGCGCACACCAAGCGGAATCCGAAGTCGTGGTCCCGGCTGCGCGGATGGTAAGGGAAGCGGTAGCCCGCGCGCGCGAGGGACCGGACGTCAAACCAGGAACCGCCGCGCACTACGCGCGACACGACGCCGCCCAGCTGGATGCGCTGCGGTTTCGCATACTCGTTCAGGCACCATTCCCAGACGTTTCCGGAGAGGTCCAGCACCCGTTCTTCCACGGATGCCCCCTGGGGATAGATCCCCACCGCCGAGGTCCGACCCAAAGAGTGAGGTCCGTCATGCACCCAGGTCTCGTTAATATTGGCCATGCCGACCCGGTAGCCATCGTTCCAGGGGTATTCACGTCCGCTGGTGCCGCGGGCCGCACGCTCCCATTGCCATTCGGTCGGCAGGCTCACGGGAAACCCCAACCGCTCGCCAAGCCAGGCACAGAAGGCCATGGCCTCGTGCCAACTGACCGTCTCGCGGGGGTGATTGGGGAGGTCCCAGGCGGGCGCGGCGGGATTGCGCTGCGGATCGGTAAGCGCCCGCCACCAACGATCGTTGGCGTAACCTTCCGGGTCAGCGAGGAAGGCCCGGAACTGGGCGTTGGTCACTGGGAAGCGGGCGATCTGGAAGGGGTCGACCCGGCGGCGTTCGCCGTCCTGGTAGAGGAACTCACCCCCGTCAATAGGTACCCAATCGATGTCCGGCAGGCCCGCAGCGGTGAGCCCGACGCCGCGGCGGTTATCCAGACCCAGTTGCCCCAGCGCGCGGCCCACCGCGGCGCGAGCCTCAGGGGCGGGGTCGGTCACCACGTCGGTGAGACGGGGCAACCAGGCGGCGCGCAGTTCGTCGAGGAGGGCCGGGCGCTCGGCCACCTCGGCACCCGAATCCAGCAGACACTGGGCGGCAAGCTCCGGTTGGGCATCCCGCAACCAGCGGATGATCGGGGCACAGTCCTGCGGATGGAGCCCGGCCAGGAGCGCCGCGGACTCCTCCCAGCCGCTGCGTTTCCACCAGGCCGCGGCCGGCCAGAGGTCGGTCGCGTGCAGGGTACCGTCGCGCAAACGCGCCTGCATGGCGCGGGCGGTGAAATACTCCTGCAGAAGCTGGTGGCGGAAGCGCAGCCCGTCACTGCCCTCCAGCAGGGTGGCATCCAGCGCCTTCTTGAGCAATGACTCGCCGCCCAGGGCTGACCGGGCTTCCGTGCGGGTGACGAGGGTCAGGACGCCGGGGTCTACCGCGTCGACGCCGCCTTCCGCGCTGCGCCGCCCCTGCATGACCCAGGCGAGCCCGGTGAGTGCCGCGAGTAAGCGCTCCCCGACCGGGGTGTAGCGCGCCGACCCATCAGGGTCACCCCCGGCAGCCGCCAGCCCTTCCCGACGCAGCAGGTTTTCGACGAAACGATCGAACAGATCGCCGCGATTGCGCGGCAGGATCCCGCCCCGGTCGTGCCATACCAAATAGAGCATGGTGAGCATGAAGGGATTGGCGGCGAGGCGCAGCAGACCGCGAGGGTCGCGGACGTGGCGACGCCAGAGGGCATCCTGCGCCGGGCCGGTCTTGCCGGAGATATCGGGCGACTCCCGCGGGATGTCGGGGGCGTTCCAGAACAGGTCCTCGTCCGCGCCGGCGGCACGCCAAGCGGCGAGCACGGATTCCAGGGCCGGGTCGCCGGCCAGTTGCCAGAAGAGCCCCTGGGCGCGAGACTTGCCATGCACCGGGTCGGCACGGGTCAGCCAGTGGACAAGCACGTCGCGCACCCGCTGGGGGCTCAGGGGTTGAAGGGTCAGGGTGTCGAACCCCAGGTCGAGGTCGTCGACATAGTCGTCGGCGCGGCAGGAGACTACCACCGGGCTAACTGCGGGCAGAGTCCCGAGAAAGGCGCGGAGGGCCGCTCCCTTGGCGGCACGCTGGGCGGTGGGGACTTCGTTCAGACCGTCCAGAAGCAGGATCAGGCGCCCGGCCTGAGCGAGTGCCGCGGCGGCAGCGCCCACCCCAGGGGCCTGGACAGCCAGAAAGGCGGCCAGGTCCTCGCCGCCCGTCCAGGCCCCCAGGTTGACCAGGATCGGCAGCGGTGCGGCAGGCTGCTCCAGGGCCGCAGCGGCCCGGTCGGCGGCCAGCCGTCTCAGGGTGGTGCTCTTGCCGGCACCGGGCTGACCGAGCAGGGCGGCGCGCGGGACCTGGCCGAAAGCCTCCAGGATGTGGGGATAGTCGCGGGTCTCAACGGGCGGCTCGCACTGGGTTGGCGCCCTGCGGCGCAGTCCGCTCAACAGGGCGATGTCGTCCTGATCCTCCAGGTCTGCCGCGACGGGGATGGCCGCGGCACAGCGGGCGACCCCGCGCAGCGAGGCGTATTTGGCGGCCTTTGCCCGGCAGTCGGCAAGCAGAGCCTGCAGGTAGGCGTGCTCCTCTTCCCGGCCCGGCAGGGCGCAGCGTCCATCCAGGAGCGGCGGTAGGTCGATCAGGTCCGGCGGTGGGTGGGTGCCCCGCTCTTCGCGGAGGGTGACGAGCAGACGGGAGAGTGCATGGCGGCGGCCGTCGGTACAGCCGAAGTCCATCAACCGGCTCACGCAGTGGGTGGCGAACTCATCGGCCGAACCCGCGTTGTTCAGCCGGCCCCTGGGGTCATGCGTCAGTCCCTGGAAGGCGCGGTCCAGGATGGCCTGGCGCTGTTCCGCCGTGAGTCCGGTGAAACAGTCGGCGAGCAGCCGCCTGGCGCGGTCCGCCGGCTCCGCCTGCTTGTCGTCGTCCCGCTGCATCAGTGATACCAGTCGTTGCGTGCTTCCACGATGGTCTATGGTCGCGTGTCGAGGCCCCTTAACCGGCAAACTCCTGCGGCGGTTACTCCATGGACTCCCGGCCTGAACTGCCGCTGACCGCCTCTGCTATCGCCTTCGTGCCTGATATCCAGACAGACCTTGGTGTAGGGGCGGGTTTGAAACCCGCCCCTTGTATGTACGTCCGGTTATCACGTCCGAATGCGATACGCCAACCGATACGCCTCAATCGAAGAGCTTGGCCTCGCGGAAACGGCGGATCAGCGTCTGTTTTTTCGCGTGCTTGGCGGACAGCACGGCCATCCGCTCCCTGAACGCGGCGGTCTGCTGGTCCAGAGCGGCCAGGTCACGCAGGTCCTGCAGCTTCGCGACCGCCTGCCCGTAGCTGCTGGTCTGCCGGGTCTCGATCAGGGTCTCGATCGTCTGCCACAGTGCGTCCTCACGGCCGCGCAAGCCCTGGAGATAAAGCCGCCGACGTTTCGCCTCCTCGGCCTCCTGGCGGGCCTTGGTGGCGGCGCGCTCGCGGGCCGCGTGCGCGCGGCGTTCACCTTCGAGCTGTTTGGCGCGGCGCCACAGTGCGGCGGCAGTGCGGCGTTCGGCCTGTCCGGAGTGGGCGGGGTTGGCCGCGCCCAGTTCCCACTCGGCCCGCTGTCGCAGGGCGGCGAGGGGGTAGGGACCAGCGGCGACCAGCAGCTCGGTGAGCAAGGCGTCCTTGTGGGTCGGCGACAGGGCCTGGACCCAGCCGGCGAAAGCGGCCTGGTCCGGCCTGGCCTCCTGAAGCGGGGCACTGCGCTCGGCCGCGACGGCGAGCAGGTCCGGCCCGATGCGCAGGAAGTCCGCCAGCGCGCGGTGCGCTGCATCGAGTTCCGCGAGACCGGGCGGGACTGGAGGCTCCGGGCTCAGGTCCTCCGCATCATGGATGCCGCTCAGCCAGCCGAGGTAAAGACTGCGCCGGTCGCCCGCAATCAGCGCCGAGCGCAACGCCGCGAGTGAACCAAGCGAGTAGGACTCGCCCTCCCAGTCGGGCTCCTCGATCTCCGACGTGAAGGAGAGGATGGTGTGATCGCCCGCCTTCCGGATCTCCAGGGCCTCTTCCGAGGCGTAGTCACGGATCTGGTGTGGGGGCAAGAGCGCGGCCGGCAGACGCAGCATCAGCCAGTGCGAGCCCCAGTTGGCGAAATAGAGGAAGGCGTCGAAATACTGCTCCATCCAACGTCTGGGATCGCCCTTCAAATCGCCCCAGTGATACTCGTTGAAGAAACGGGTGGAGCTGATCTCGGCGCGGGTGGAGCAGCGCCGCAGTTGGGCCATCTGCTCGTCGGTCAGTGGTTGGTCGAGTGCCAGGAATTCGTAGTACTGATATTCGCTCATGGCGGTTGATGACCCAGGCCCACCGGCTCAGCGCCCCAGCAGCCGATCCAGCCCGCGAATCAGAGGCGCGACCCGCGCCGGCGGCTCGAACGCATCGAGGAAGTTCTTGAGATAAAGTCCCAATTCGGTGTCACCCGCCATCCGCAGTCGGCGCTGGAAGAACAAGGTGTCCGCGTCCTCCCGCCGCGCGGCCAGCAACAGGAACTCGTGGAGCCCGCCGGAGATGCTGGCATCCGCGGGCGCGCCTTCGCCGAAACCGCGAATGCGCCCGGCGCCGAACCCCAGGCGATAGCGGATACCCAGATCGCTGATCTCGATACCGACGGTGCGGCCCTTGAGGAAATCGAGCTCGCCATCGGTGATCGCGTCCTTCATGACCTGATTGAGCGTCAACGCGAGCGCCTGGCTATGGGCCAGGGTCGGCAGCAGGCGCAGGGGCGCGGAGAGGGTGGTCAGGAGGCGCGGGCGTAGGTTCATGGGGAATGTCTCAGGCGGCCGTGAAGGGGATCACAAAGCCGTGCATTGTCGCGCGGCGGGAGGCTTTGCGCGAGTCATCAATGTTGGAAGTGGCCAGTGGCCTGTGGCCACTAACCACTAACCACTAACCACTACCAGATCAGACCTTGACCCCCAACGTCTGCTGAATATTCGCCACCACCGCGGCATCGAGCCCGGTCTTCTTGGCCAGGTCCGCCAGGTAGGCCTGCTCTTGGGGGGTATCGACTTCGATCGCCAGCAGCGATGCGGCATAGATTTGCGCCGCCGCTTCCTGGTTGGGGATCTGCGCGACGAAGGCATCGAGATCGAGCGGCTGACGCAGTTCCTTCATGATCCAGGCCTCGGCATCACCGTCCATGCCCGCTTCTTTCAGCTTGCCGACGATCCGCATGATTTCCTCCGCGCTCACCTCGCCGTCGGCCTTGGCGGCATTGATCATGCCCCGCATGATCAATTCGGCGTTGTTCGCCAGGACCTGCGCCTCGGCCGGGGTCTCCGGCGTCTTCATCCCGACCGGCACGGCACCGCCGGTGAACTGCGGGACGCCCCCTTGCGCGACCGCGGGGCCTTTTCCCGCCTCGGTGAACGCCTTGTAGGCGACACCGGCCAGCAGCGCCATGGCACCGCCTTTGACGGCCCCCGAGACCGCACTGCTGCCCCCGCCGAGCAATGACCCCAGCACGGCTCCGAGACCCGCGGCCTGGGCCGGGTTCTGCGCGGCGCTGCCCAGGGTGCTCTTGGCCTTGTCCATGACGTTGGCCAGGATGCCGGAGGCGCCGCCCTGACTGTTGACCATGTTGCCGAGATTGGCCTGAAGGTCTTTGAGCACGTTCCCGACCCGGTTTTCACCGGACTGGGACATCATGTTCTGCATGAAAGTACCGAGTGTGTCGCTCAGATTGGCCATGGGTTGCTCCGCTTCGCTCTCGTGTGGTGATTCGGTGAGGCCCGGTCGGGACCTTCAGGGGCCAGAGATCGCTGTCCCGGCCCGCGCGGAAACATGGCGCTCGCGTCAGCGGATTTCCAGCGGCCGGGAACCGGAAATGATTTCCGCGCCGACACGCGCGGTCAGCCGACGACATCCGCCTGCACCGCCTCCGGCGGCGCAACCCGATCACCCGGGACCAGCCCCAGCACCCGATCGGCTCGGCCCTGATTGACCGCCAGTTCCACCAGACCCAGGGCGTTCTCGTACCAGAAGGCCTCGCCCGGCAGCGCCTCGCAGAAGGTCCGCACGCGGCGCAGACTGCACTCTCCCACCTGCATACGCGCATCCACGGGGAAGCACGCGGCTTGCAGACCGCACATCAGGTTGCCGTAGGTATCGACATAGACCACGGCCGGCAGGGCGTCCGGCCAGTCCGCGCCGCTCAGGCGATCGATGGCGACCTGGCGCAGCGTCGGGGCTTCGCCGCGGCACAGGGCCGCGGCCACCGGCGCGAACCAATCGCGGCCCTGAAAGCTGGGTGACTGACCGGGCGGCTGCCAGTCGATCCAGGACGCGCGCGCCCCCGATGACCGTCGCGCGACCCGACTCAAGAGTCCGTTGTCCGGACCGACGAACAGATCACCGCCGGCCGCCAGCACCAACCCGTGCCGATCGCCGCCCACGCCGGGATCGACCACGCAGAGGTAGAGGGTGCCGCGCGGCAGATCGCGGACCAGGGCGGGCAGCAAATAGGCGGCCAGATCGGGCCGGAATGGCGGAAGATCATGGACCAGGTCGATGATGGGCAGCCCCGGCACGCCGTCGCTGAGCCGCGCGATCACTTGACCCACGTAGATGCCGGCACCGAAGTCGGTCACCAGCGCGATTCGTTTGATGCCGACGCCGATCGTCACCGAAAAAAGCCCAGAGACTCCCAGGGGTGACCGCTCCAGCGCACCCGCGGGAGCGGCGGGACACGCACGGGAGGGGCGCCGTCCTCTGATGCGATCACGGACTGCCGCATCGCGCCGGTTGGCTCGCAACGACACACCCCCAAGACCGCCAACAATTGGTCCCCGGCGAACAGGAGCGGAACGTAAGCCCGCAGCCAGGAGGGGATGCCGGCCTCCTGAAAGATCTTCTTGAGCGGCCGATTGTGGCCACTGTCGCATGGCCGACAGGTCAGTTCAGTGACCCCGAAGCGGACCAGCAAGGGCTCGGGTTGAGCAGCGGGCCAGCCGGCCCCGCCGTCATCCGGGAACCGTTCCAAGGTCCCCAGACCCGCGGGCAGATCGAGCACCGGCCCCTCCCAGCGACACGCCAGATCGATCGGTGCCGGGGGCAGCGGACGCAGCGCGAACAGGTCCTGACGGTAGCGGCGCACCTCGCAACCCGGCCAGGCCACCAGCGGATCGGCGTCCGGTCGCGCCGTCAGGACCTCGTTGACGATACGCCCCAGGTGGACGGTATCGGGCAAGCGGAACCCCCGCCGCCGCAGCCACAGCCGCAGCACCGCCTTGCGCAGCACGGGCTCCACGCGTTTGAGCGCCGTGACCGACAGGGTTCCCGGCCGCTCACCGGTCAAGCCGGCCAGTGCGTGCCCGGCGACCAAGTCTACCAACACGGCCGTCTCGGCGCAGTGTCCGGCACTGCGCGCCAGGGTGGCCGAGACTGCCGGCCAGCGTTCGCGCATCAACGGCATGACCAGATTGCGCAGATAGGTGCGATCCATGGACGGCTCGCCGTTGGTCGGATCCTCGACCCAGGTCATACCGAGGGTGCGGACATAGTGCTCCAGTTCGGCCCGCGTGCGGTCCAGCAGCGGGCGGATCAGGCGGCCCAGCCCCAACTCGGCCGCCACGGGCATGGCGGACAGTCCGTGAACACCACTGCCGCGGATCAAGGCCAGCAACAGTGTCTCGGCCTGATCATCCTGGTGATGGGCGGTCAGCAGCAGATCGCCCGGCGCCAGCAGGACGGAAAACTCACCGTAGCGCGCGACCCGGGCAAGCGCTTCCGGACTCTCGCCAGGCGTGGGGCTCAGGTCCAGCCGGCGGGCCAGAAAAGGGATGGCCAGGCTCTCGCAGGTCGCCCGACAATGCGCGCTCCAGCGTCGTGACTGCGGATGCAGGCCGTGATCGATATGCACGGCCCAGAGGGCGCCGGGGAGTCGCTCGCGCACCGCGGCGGCGGCACGCAGCAGCGCGGTCGAGTCGAGCCCGCCGCTGTACGCGATCCACACACGCCCGACCGGAGCATAGCCGGCGAGCGCCGCCGCCAAGGACTCGGGATCGAAAACCGCCATGTGCCCTCCACCGCCCAGACTGAATCAAGCAACCGGACGCGGGTTACTCTTTGAACTTGCCGAAGCCCATCAGGCGCGCGTAGCGCTCCGCAACGAGGACGTCCGGGTCCATCGGCTGGAGGAGATCGAGTTGCTCCAGGAGGACCGTTCTGAGCGCCAAGGCGACGGCATCCGGGTCACGGTGCGCACCGCCCAAAGGCTCCGGGATCACCAAATCGACCAGCCCCTGCTCCTTGAGCTTGTCGGACGTGATGGCCATGGCCTCGGCCGCCAACTGCGCCTTGTCGGCGCTCTTCCAGAGGATGGAGGCGCAGCCCTCCGGCGAGATCACCGAATAGGTACTGTATTGCAGCATCAGCAGCCGATCGCCCACGCCGATGGCCAGCGCTCCGCCGGAGCCGCCCTCGCCCACCACGGTGCACAAGATCGGCGTGCGCAACCGCGACATCACCTGGAGATTGCGCGCGATCGCCTCGCTTTGACCGCGCTCCTCCGCGCCCACCCCGGGATACGCGCCCGGCGTGTCGATGAAGGTGAGAATCGGGAGCCGGAACTGCTCCGCCATCCGCATCAACCGCAAGGCCTTACGATAGCCCTCGGGGCGGGGCATGCCGAAATTGCGGTAGATCTTCTCCTTGGTGTCGCGCCCCTTCTGATGTCCGATCACCATCACCGGGCGGCCGTCGATGCGCGCCAGGCCGCCGATGATGGCCGGGTCATCGGCGTAGGCGCGGTCCCCGTGCAATTCGTAGAACTCGTCGAACAGGCGGCGCGCGTAGTCCAGCAGGTAGGGGCGCTGCGGGTGACGCGAGAGCTGCGAGATTTGCCAGGGCGAAAGGCCGGCAAAGACCGACTCGGTCAGTGCCCTGCTCTTTTTCTGGAGCCGCTCGATCTCCTCCTGGATGTTGATCTCATTGTCGTGCCCGACCAGGCGCAACTCTTCGATCTTCGCCTCGAGCTCGGCGATGGGTTGTTCGAAATCAAGAAAGTTCAGATCCATAGCCGCAGTAGTATCATCGAGACGTCGGGGAATGTCGGACGGCCGCCGACGGACTTGCCGTCGCGCGCCAGTGCGGCACAATAGCCCAACCCAACCTCAGGATACAGACCCATGAGCAAAGTCACCGGGGTTATCCCGCCGACCGCCGCGCTTCTGCCCTTACTGGGGGCCTTGCTGCTCCCCGCGGGGGAGGCGCGCGCCTTCAAGTGCCTGCCGCTCTACGGCAACTGGTGCGGACCCGGCCACCCGTCCGCGGCGGCCCTGCCGCCGGTCGATGTTTTCGACGCCGCCTGCATGCGCCACGACTACTGCACCGCCGGACCCTTTCCGGAAACCGTCTGTGACCGCGCCTTCGTCGGCGAACTGCACCAGCTCGCCGCCCGGACCGGCTACCTGCCGCGGCCGCTGCAGTGGGTCGAGTATGTGATCCGCCTGAAGTCAGGCGGCGGCTGGGGCGGCATGCCCATGCCGCTGCCGGGCGATGCCATGGGCATGATGTCGAGTGTTCTGACCCCTTGCTGGTGAGGCCGATGACCTATCAAACCGATCGAACGCGGTTGCGCCAGGGGACCTTGGTGCGCTGGAACCTGGATAAGGGATTCGGCTTCATCCGGCCGGCCGACGGCGGCAAGGATGTGTTCGTACACATCAGCGTCATCCCTCAGGGGCGAGCCCCGGAAATCGGTTGCCCCATGGTCTTCAGCGCGGTGGATGATGCCCAAGGCCGCGGACAGCGCGCGCTGAAAGCGATCATCGAAGGCACCATTGCGAGCCCGGCGGCGTCGGTATACACCGGGCCGGAGCAAGCCGCCGGGCGCCGTGCCACACGGCCAGTCCCCGCAAACCCAGCCCGCCCCTCCCGACCCGCCGTGTCAAAATCGCGGCCTCGCAATCAGACCTTGCGTACCATGCCGCTCAGTCCCGGCACCCTGCTGATCGCGACGACCACGCTGTTCTGCCTCTGGGGCGCCGTCACTGCCGTGCCCCTCACCCCGCTTGCATTGCTCGCCTATCCGCTCTTCAGCCTGGCTGCCTTCTTGCTGTATGCACGCGATAAGCTCAGAGCGATTCGTGGAGCCTGGAGAATCCCGGAATCCACACTACACCTCGTCGAGGCACTTGGCGGATGGCCCGGAGCCTACGTTGCACAACAGACTATGCGCCACAAAACGGTCAAAGAAAGCTATCAGGTAGTTTTCTGGCTCATCGTGTTGGTCCATGCGGGCTTCTGGGCACTCTGGCTGTTCGCCCCGGACCTGCTGCACCCTTGGCTATCCGATCTGATCGGCGCGCCGAGATCCGGGTCGCGCGGCACAATCGAGTGGAGTCGTTAACCGACCGACACGAACAATTGCAAGGGTGGCTATTCATAAGGTCGTTCGTCCGCCTGAATCTCCCTGTAGGGGCGACTTCAGTCGCCCCTGATCCGCCTACCACCCGCAAGAATCATCTCGGAATCATCTCGGGTGACGCGATTCACGCGAGATTGTCGGGGCGACTGAAGTCGCCCCTACATCGCCCCGACACCGCCTGGAGCAGGCCGCAGGCGATGCCAGGGTCAATTATGGGCCAACAGGGGTACAGCTCGATTTTTTGCAAAAAGCAACATTGATCAACGCAACGCCCTGCTACATGCCTACATGCTGTTCAAACCAAACGCGCGCCACCTCAAAGCCGGTCCCGGACCAGTCGGCCAACCGCTCCAGGGCCTGTTCTACCCAGGCGGTCGCACCGGACCAGGCGGGAAGCGGACCGAAGTCCGCCGCGGGAGTCAGCCAGAACAGCAGCGCCACCGCGGCGGCCATCAGGAAACTGCTTCTGGGATCGGAAAAACTCAAGGGTTTGAGCGCCGTGCCGAAGGAGCGACGCAAGCGGCTGTTGAAGATGTCGACACTGTAGATCTCGTCCAGGGTCAGATGGGTGAGATAACCCAGACCGACCATCAGGCCGGCGACCCAGGCTGGTTTCGACGGTTGATGCAGCACCCAATGTGCCAGATTGACCGTCGCCAGCGCGACGAAGGCGGCCGCCAGCCACGAGTGCCAGATACCCCGGTGGACAGTGAAGCGGGCGAAAGCGATGAGTAACAGATAGCGTGTTGCCACGAAGAGCCCGCCCCAAACCAGAGCCAGTTCAAGTGGCGGATAACGTCCCACCATCGGCAGGGTCCAGCCAAAGGCCAGGGCGGCACCCAGCAGTCCAAAGATGGCACGCACCGGCGACGAGGCATCCGCATCGATGTCCGGCAACAGACTGCCCAACACCCCGAGACCGAATAAGGCGAAGGTGTGGTCCGACGCAACCAGGCCCAACCCATCCAATGCCAGCACGGCCCCGCCGCTGACGAAGACGCCGATCTTGAGGTGCGTGGAGAAATTCGCCATAGGGATACGTGGCTTGAGTAGACAGTCTGATGACGGCGATCGCCGCCCAGCGCGTTCAGGAGACGCCACTGAAAGCGATCGTGCTGTTGCTGATGGGGGCGGCGAAGTCAAGCGGTGGAACCTGCACCGCAGCCCGATGCGGCCGCTGGGCATCGAACGCCACATCGGCATACCGGGTTGTACTTTCGCTGCCGTCCGCTAGACTCTCGACGATACCGCGTGTTACGCGGCAGGACAATTGCGGAGGGGGTTATGACTCGCACTTTAACCGAGCATCGCCATGCACTGTCGGCGAACCGACCCGGCCGGGGACTGCCGGAGGCGTGCGTCGCGCCGCATTTGCATCGGCCACCTCTAGGTCAGCACCCACACCGAAACGCAGGACGGGCACGGCGACAGTCATTCGCGCTAGGGATCGTTCTGGCCGCGGTTGCCTGGCTGCTATCAGTCGGCGCAGAAGCCGCCGCGACCGTTGCGTCGAATCCCTCCGCAGTCGAGGTCAATCGCAGCGATTACCTGTTGTCGACGCCACAAATCGTCGATCCGCTGCGTCCACTGGCCCATGCGCAACCCGCAAGCAAGCAGATCGATGTCCGAACCGCGGTGGTCACGGTCGCGGACCCTCTGGAGACTCATCTCGGGCGCGCTTTCGATAGCCAGGTGTCGGCATTGATCGGCGCCTTTCATAGCAAAGACTACGTCCTCGACGGCTTCGCATTGAACTGGAACCTGAGCGCGGCATCCGCGCAACTCGCCGGAAACACCCCCAAAGACAGCACCGTAGCGTTCGTCAAGCAACATCGCAGAACACCAAGCGTGCTAGTTTTTCGAAAGGATGATTGGCGAACGGATGATTGGCGAACGGATGGACGCGCCGCGGGTTCCCGATATTTCGTGGTCTTTCTCGTCGGCGAATCACCAACGTTCGGGGTCCATCCGCAAGCGTTCCGATCCGCTACGCAATGCGCGGCATTGCTCGCCAACGGCGTCGACGACCAGACCCTGCCCTGCAACGGTGATACGGACCACCCGTCTTTTCCGACATTGGAGATCATTGGCCCCGGTTTCTCCGGATCGATGGACTCCGTGGCGCTGGTGCTCGGGCCACTGCTGGAGAAAAATAAGGAGATTACTGTCACCCTGCGGTCGCCATCCGCCACGGTGGAAAGTAATCAGCGGATCGGGGCCTGGATCGATCGCATCGCCGGCCCATCCGGCAGGCTACAGTACAGATCACTGGCGATCAGTCTAAAGAAGCAATTGGAGATCCTTGCGGATTATGCGAGCGAAAAAGCTGAAGGAGACATCGTGATTCTGGCTGAGGATTCGACCTTTGGACACGGTGTCCACGCGCTTGTCAAGCCATCGACCGCAAAGGACGGGGACCCTGCGGATGATCGATGGACCTGGTTTAAGAACCACACCAGGGTGGCGCGTTTCCCACAGAACATCGCGGCGATCCGCACGGAGCATGTCAGCATCGACAAACAGCAGCAGGAAACCTTGCGTAAGCTGATCAATTCCCGGAGTCAACTGTTGGAACTGGACTTGTCCGGCATCGGCGAGATCGCCGACCGGCCGCCGGCCTATCATCGCTTGCTCAGCTCCAGGTCCGATGAACTCATGCTCTACGGCACCTTCGACGCGTTGCGCGTCTGGGTCAATCCGACCATGGTGGTCATCGTTGCGACCGATATCCGCGACCGCCTGTTCCTGCTGAACGAGGTCCGCAAGGCACTCCCGACCGCGCTGCCGGTGCTGATGGAGATGGAGATGGACGCCCTGAGTGCACACCCGGACTACCGTAAGATCAGTCGCGGCGCTCTCGTCATCCCCAATGGCGAAACGCGGATCTGTCTCGACCGCAACAATTGTTTGACATCCTGTGTCAGGAATAAGTGTCCAGATAAGGATAATAAGGATAAGGATGAACCTGACCCAAAGACTCGCATCTCCTTCCCTTCCGATTATGCGGCAAATATGTTCCGCGCCGCACTCAACTTGATCGGATCGGAGCCGGACCACCCATGCCCCACTCTTGATCCCCCCAAGCCGCGCTTGCAGGTCATCACGCTGGCGGGATTCCAGGACGTGCAAGAGAACACGAAAGGCGAGGAAAAGAATGAGGAGAAAGAGTGTACGGGAAAGCCGCGCAGTCAACTGCTGGCCGCCGACGGACGTCTCCTGCTGGAGATCCCTGTCACATTCTTCCTGCTGGTTGGCGGCATCGGGATCGTTTTCATCGCCTCGTGGCTCTTTGTATACGGCCGTGCGCATTTAGTGATGATGTCGCCGCTACGCCATCTGAACCCATTTCGCGGCGTGCAGGAGGCGGCATTGCAGCCGGCCAACAATCAACCTGACCACGCGGAAAACGCCGCCGGGATCACGCCGGTACTGAACTCTTGGCTGTCCACGCTACTCGGGGTACTTGGTCTGGTGGTCGTCGTCGCAGCCAGCACCCGTCTCTACGAGATGCTGTCCTGTAAACCCTGCACCTGGGACCTTGCCCACGGCCGCGATCTCTGGGCCTTGGTCTGCCTGTTTCTACTCTATGCCTGCGCGGCGATCATCAGCGGGTGGCGCCTGTTCCTGTGGCGTCGGCGTTGCCACGGGCATCTGGACACGCTGCTCGGCTCCGGCCACGCCGTGTCGGCGTTCGTGGCCGGCAGTCACAGTCGCGTGACGGCGCGTGTTATCCCAACCGCCTTCGTCAGCGTTTTCGTCTTCGTGGCGGTGCTGCTGCTGATTTGGATCTGGCGGGGCGGCCCGCCGACCGCAGTCGATCCGGTGTGGCCGGCCATGCTTGTCGACCTCACGCTGCTCGCGATCGGCATCGCGTTCCTCGTTGCACTATGGGCGACATCGAAACGCCTGGCTTGGCTCGCGCAATTGCTGGCACCGACCGCCGAACGGACCCAAGACTCAGGGTCGGCGGATCCCGATCGTCTCGCCGCGCCCGCCCGCGGCGAGAGTTGGGCAAGCCCGCTGCGGCTCAAAGCGTTACCCGCGTCTCCATTCAACTTGCACTTCCGTACATACGACCTGGCCGCGCTGCTTGCCTATCCGGACGGACAATGGCGCGACCAAACGGTTGCCTTGCTGAACGGCCAGTGGCCATTCCAGCCGGGGTCCGGCCCCGGCGCGGACTTCCGAGCCTGGCAAGACCGGCTGGTTGCCGACATGCGCTATGGTGCCGTCGCCATCCGCAGTTGTGCCTGGTCGGCGATTCTCGCGCCGACCGCCTTATTGCTCGGTATGAGTCTCTATCCGCCGTTCAACGAACGCATGATGACGATTGCGTCGGTGGTACTCATCTTCGTCGCCTTCGCGATGGTCATGTTTATCGTCATCAAGCTGGAACAACATCCATTGCTGGGCCGCATGTTCACGCAAAGTGGCGACAGTCTGTCGATCGGCGGGGTCGTCGGCGCGCTCTGGGGCAAGCTCATCGCGGCGGTGGTCATCCTGATCCCGGTGCTGTTTCCGGACGTGCTATCGGAACTCTATGGGCTGCTGCAGTCGATCGATTCGCTACAATAGCGCGGCACGAGAGAACGCGCGGGTCGGCTGACCGCTGACCGCGCGTTCCTGGATAATCACACTCATGACCAATCACCCACCCCCCTTCCCCGCTCCGACCGAGTCCAACGCCTTCCTGGCGGATCATCTCCGGCTGTTGCGGGACAGCTATCGCCGCCTGACCGGACGGGACCTGATCGATCCGTCACTGGGCGACGCAGATGCCGCCAAAGCGCTGTTCGATGCCCCCTTTGCACTGCTCTCACACGACACTCAGGCCGATCCGATCCTGACCTACGGAAATCGAACAGTGCTCGGCCTCTTCACGGTCACCTGGGACCAGCTCACGCGGATGCCTTCCCGTTACACGGCGGAGGCACCCGATCGCGCTGAGCGGGCGCGGTTGCTGCATGAGGTCACGGTGCACGGCTTTGTCGATGACTACCGCGGGGTGCGGATCAGCGCGCGCGGACAACGCTTCCTGATCGAACGTGCCTGTGTATGGAATTTGCTGGATCAGCAAGGGCGGCATCAGGGTCAGGCGGCGACCTTCGCGCACTGGCGGCTGCTGCCGACGGACGCGACCGATCAGGCGTCAGAAGGGCCCATCGAAGCGGTCACAGTTCGGCGCTAAGCGGAAGCGGTAGGTGCGGTTGGGTTGGATGTAGGCGACACGCCGACACTCATTGAGTCCGATGGTGTAGTAGAAGAGATACTCGCCGGGGTCGAGCTGGAAGCTGAACTGTTGATTGCGCCAGACCCGGAAGGTCTTCCGGTCATCGATCCGCAGCGTGATCGGACCGATGAACCCCGGCAGCGAGCCATCCCGGAAAACGGTCACAGCGGACGCCTGACGCGGTTGGGTCACCACGGGCAAATAGCCGATGAGCCCGCCCGCACAGCCCAGCAACAGCAGGGTCAGTGCCGCGGTGGCAACAGACCGGACGAGCGGCGGCTTCACTGGCATGACGTTCACCCCTCCAGGTGCCGATCGCGCGCCGCCTTGGCGCGCTCGAAGACTTCGAGCAGGTACTGCCCGTCGCCGAACCGGATGGCCTGAGCCAGATCAGTCAATTCGACGCCGAAGCGGGCGAGCATGGCGGACAGTGATTCGCGGTTGGCAATGCAGATGTCCCGCCACATGACCGGGTTGGACGAGGCGATGCGGGTAAAATCCCGGAAACCACCGGCGGCATAGCGGAATATTTCTTCAGTCTCGTCCATGCGCGCCAAGGCATCGACCAAGCCGAAGGCTAACATATGCGGCAGATGGCTGGTGGCGGCCAGCACCTCGTCGTGATGGGCGACGCTCATGCGGCTGACCTCGGCCCCGCAGATCCGCCACATCCACTCCACCCGCTCGACCGCCGCCGGGTCAGTCTCTGCGACCGGCGTGAGGATCACCCGACGGTTGCGATAGAGGTCGGCGAAGGAGGCGTCCACCCCGCTGCGCTCAGTTCCGGCAATGGGGTGGCCAGGGACGAACCAGCGCGGCAGCTGTCCGCAGACCGCCGCCACATCCGCCACGACACTGCCTTTTACGCTGCCCCCATCGGTAACGACGGCATCCGGACCCAAGGACGCGCGCGTGGCGGCGAGCACATCGCGCATCGCGCCGAGCGGCACCGCGAGGAAGACCATATCCGCCCCCGCCACCGCGACGGCCGGGTCCTGATCGAAGCGGTCGATGACACCCAGCTCGACCGCCCGTTCCAGATTGGGCAGCGCACGGCCGCAGCCAACGACCTCGCCCACCGCGCCGGCCGCGCGCAAGGCCCGCGCCAGCGAACCGCCGATCAGGCCAACCCCGATGATGGCGAGTCGTTCGATCATTATTTCAAGAGATCGGTGAGTTCGGCGATGAAGCGGGCATTTTCCTCGGCCAGACCGATGCTCACTCGCAGATGGTTGGGCAAGCCGTAGTTGGCGACCGGCCGCACGATCACACCCCGCCGCAACAGGGCCTCGTTGATCGGACCAGCCGGCCGGCCGCAGTCCAGCGTGATGAAGTTGCCGACCGAGGGAATGTAGCCGAGACCAAGCCGCTCGCAGGCGGCCGTGAGCTGATCCATACCGCTGCGATTCAGCGCCACGGACGCGCGCACGTGCTCCTGGTCGCCGATCGCCGCGGTCGCGGCGGCTTGCGCCAGGCTGCTGACATTGAACGGCTGACGTACCCGGTTCAGAAGGTCGGCCAGACGGGTATCGCACAGTGCATAGCCCACCCGCAATGCGGCCAGTCCGTGGGTCTTGGAGAAGGTGCGCGTGACGATCAGGTTGGGATGCGTATCGAGCCATTGGCTGGCATCCGGGAAGTCCGGCTCATTGACATATTCGGTGTAGGCCTCGTCGAGGACGACCACGCAGGACTTGGGCAGTCCGTCAATGAAGGTGCGCAGCGGGTCGGCAGCAAGCCAGGTTCCGGTCGGGTTATTGGGATTGGCAATCCACACGACACGGGTTCGGTCCGTGACCATGGCGGCCATGGCCTCCAGATCGTGACCGTAGTCGCGCGCCGGGGCCACGCGGGCGGTGGCACCGACTGCTTGGGTGGCGATGGGATAGACGGCGAAGGCGTGCTGCGAGAACAGCGACTCGGTTCCCGGTTGCAGGAAGACGCGCGCCACCATGTCGAGCACATCGTTGGACCCATTGCCGATGGTGACCGCCATCGGGGACACCCCGTGGTGGTCCGCGATCGCGCGCCGCAACGCGAAGCCGCCGCCATCCGGATAGCGTCCGAGTTCGCCCAACACCGCCGCGATGGCCGCGCGCGCCCGCGGGCCTGGGCCCAGCGGGTTTTCGTTGGAAGCGAGCTTGATGGAATTGGTGATCCCCAGCTCCCGCTCAAGTTCAGAGACCGGCTTGCCGGGGACATAGGGGGTCAAACCGGCGATACCGGGCGCGGCGATGGCGAGAAAAGGGTCGTCTGGGTACGTCATAGTGCGCTCATTTACGGACAGTTGATCCTAGAGTACAGCCACCGGATAGGACCCCAGCAGCTTGAACAGCAGAGCACTGCGCTTGAGGGCTTCCAGGGCGGCAGCGACCTTGGGCTCGTGCTGATGGCCCATAATGTCGATGAAGAATACGTAGTCCCAAATCCCCCGGCGGGACGGCCGGGACTCGATCCGGGTCATGCTGATTCCGTGCTCGACAAACGGCGACAGAAGGCCGTGCAGGCCGCCGGACTCATTGCGACAGGAGAGCAGGAGACTGGTCTTATCTTGGCCGCTGGGCGGCGCATCGTTGGCACCGATAACCAAAAAACGGGTGGTATTGCCCGGTTCATCCTCGATGCGTTGCGCCAGCACGGCCAAGCCGTAGATCTCGGCGGCCGGCAGTCCGGCCACCGCGGCGCTGCTGGCCTGCCGGCTTGCCAGGCGCGCCGCCTCCGCGTTGCTGCCCACGGCGACGCGCTCCGCGTGCGGTAGATGGCGATCCAGCCAACCCCGGCATTGGGCCAGTGATTGCTGGTGCGAATAGAGGATGCGGATGGCGCTGGTATCGGCCTCCAGACTCATCAGGTGATGATGGATCCGCAGGCTGACCTCGCCGGTGATCAGGAGCGGCGAGGACAAGAACATATCCAGGGTGTGACTGATCACCCCCTCGGTGGAGTTTTCCACCGGCACCACGCCATAGTCACAGGAGCCCGCCTCGACCTCGCGGAAGATCTCGCTGATGGTCGGCATGGCGATGGTGCGCACCGAGCGGCCGAACTGCTTGAGCGCGGCGGCCTGGGTGAAGGTGCCCTCGGGCCCCAGGTAGGCGGCCTTGATCGGCTGCTCCAAGGCCAGACAAGCCGACATGATCTCGCGAAAGAGCCGCGCCACCTCCTCGCCGTCCAAGGGACCGGGGTTGCGCTCCTTGATCCGCCGCAGGATCGCCGCCTCGCGTTCCGGACGATAGTACTGGACCGAACCCTCCTCGCCGGTGCCGACCACGGCATGCTTGATCCGCCCGACCTCTTGGGCGCAACGGGCACGCTCGCTGATCAGACGCAAGATCTCCATATCGACGGCATCGATGCGCTCGCGCACCTGTCGCAGTTCATCCCCGCTGTTGCCGACGGTACTCATGGGTGGTCAGCCGGCTTCAGTTTCCGAGACAACGCACCGAGAGCACCCCCGCGATGCCGCGCAGTTGGGCGACAGTCGCGTCCGGACAACGGTCATTGACGTCGATCAGGGTCACCGCCACGTTGCCGCGGGAGCGATTGAGCATATCCAGGATATTGAGCCCGGCCGCGGCCAGATCCGTGGAGATCTGACCCACCATGTTGGGCACGTTGCTGTTGACGATCGCCATCCGGTATCCACTGTTGCGCGGCAGGTTGATCTCAGGGAAATTCACCGAGTTGGCCACGGTCCCGTCTTCCAGGTAGTCACGCACCTGATCCGCGACCATGACGGCACAGTTGTCTTCCGCCTCGGCGGTGGAGGCTCCCAGATGCGGCAGGGTAACCACCCGCGGATGGTCCTTCAACAGGTTGCTCGGGAAATCGCAACAATAGGCGTAGAGGTGACCCTGGTCCAGCGCGGTGACCACCGCGTCGTCGTCCAGGATACCGTCACGGGAGAAATTGAGCAGCACCGCGCCCTTCTTGAGAATCTTGAGCCGCTCGGCGGTGATCATGTGGCGGGTCTCGTTGGTGAGCGGCACATGGAAGGTCACAAAATCGGAGCGGGACAGCAAGTCATCGATGCTGAGCGCCGGCTGGACGTCGCTCGCCAACTGCCAGGCACGCTGGACGGTGATGGTCGGGTCGTAACCCACCACCTTCATACCGAGTGCGCGCGCGGCATTGGCCACCTTGACCCCGATGGCCCCGAGCCCGATGACACCCAGCGTCCGACCCGGCAGCTCAAAACCGACGAACTGCTTCTTCCCCGCTTCGACCGCCTGATTGATGGCCGCATCGTCGCCCTGCAGCCCCCGGGCGAAGTGCCAGGCCTGACCGATATTCCGGGCCGCGATCAGCATCCCGGCAATCACCAGTTCCTTCACCGCATTCGCGTTGGCACCGGGCGCATTGAACACCACGATACCCCGCGCGGTCATGGCGGGAACCGGAATGTTGTTGGTGCCCGCGCCGGCACGGCCGATCGCCTGGACCGAGTCCGGGATGACCAGATCGTGCATCTTGGCCGAGCGCACCAGGATGGCATCCGGGTGCGTGATCTCGGAGGCCACCTCATAGCGGTCCCGCGGCAGCCGGTCGAGCCCGGCCACGGAGATATTGTTCAGGGTCTGGATCTTGAACATGGGTTGACTCTGTAATGGATGGGGGACGCGGTGCGAGCCTTCGGCGATTTCCGGCAATCGCCCAAGGCCTGGTCAGCCGTGCTTGCGCTCGAACTCCTGCATATAAGTGACCAGGGCCTGCACGCCCGCCTCCGGCATGGCATTGTAGATGCTGGCACGCATCCCACCGACCGAGCGATGGCCTTTCAGGGTGGTCAGCCCGGCGGCCTTCGCGCCTTTGATGAAGGCGTCGTCCACATCCGGGCTGGGCAGCGTGAAGGGGACATTCATCCAGGACCGGGACTCGGGACTGACCGGATTCGTGTAGAAACCTGAGGCGTCGATGGCGGCGTAGAGCTGCTGTGCCTTGCGCGCGTTGATCGCCGCCATGGCGTCCAGACCGCCGAGTCCCTTCAGCCACTGGAACACCAACCCCGCCAGGTACCAGGCATAGGTCGGCGGAGTGTTATACATGGACTCATTATCGGCCTGGACCTGATAATCGAGCATGGTCGGCGTGCCGGTGAGGGGCTGACCGATCAGGTCCTCGCGCACGATGACGATGGTGAGCCCCGCCGGGCCGATGTTCTTTTGGGCACCCGCGTAGATCAAACCAAAGCGCTGGATGTCCACCGGCCGGGACAACAGCGTGGACGACATGTCCGCCACCAACGGCTTGCCGCCGGCGTCCGGCACATAGGGGAACTCCACGCCCTCGATGGTCTCGTTCGGGGTGTAATGGACATAGGCGGCATCCCCGTTGAGCTTGAGTTCAGCCTGGGTCGGTGCACGGTTGAAGCGCGTGTCCTCGGTGGTCGCGGCGACATTGACGCTGCCGAAGCGGCGCGCCTCGGCGATCGCCTTCTTCGACCAGGACCCGGTGTTGAGATAGTCCGCGGCGGCCCCGCCACGCAGGAGGTTCATCGGCACCATGGCGAACTGCATGGAAGCCCCGCCTTGCAGGAACAGGACCTTGTAGTTTGCCGGAATCTGCAACAGCTCACGCAGATCCGCCTCGGCCGCGGCGGCGATCGCCATGAACTCTTTGCCGCGGTGGCTCATCTCGGCCACACACATGCCGCTGCCTTGCCAGTCCAACAGTTCTTCCTGCGCCTGACGGAGCACGGACTCGGGCAACATGGCCGGGCCGGCGCTGAAGTTATATATGCGTGGCATCGTCAATCTCCGCTAATACGTCTGAAACTCAATTCTCGTCGGGATCATCCGGTGCGTCTTCGCCGCTGTCCGGATCCTCGGCCTGGTCCATGTCATCCGGTTGCGCATCCAGGGCGAGCTCCATCGTCCCTTCGCCGTTGGTGTCCGCGTCGGCGCCATTATCGCCATCCAGGGCGACAATGCGCTCGACATAGCGCAGCCGCTCCCCGGAGCCCAGGCTGATCAGCTTGACACCCTGCGCCGTCCGACCGAGCACCGGGATGCCATCCACCCCGGTACGCACCAGGGTGCCGCCCTCGGTAATCAGCATGATCTCATCCCCCGGCCGCACCAACACCGCGCCCACCTGGGCGCCGTTACGGTCGGAGGTCGAAATGGCGATGACGCCCTTGGTCCCGCGACCCTTGGTGGGATACTCATCGACGGTCGTCCGCTTACCATAACCGTTCTCGGTCACGGTGAGGATGGTGCCGGGCTCCGGCACCACCAGGGCGATGACGCGCTGGCCCTCATCCAGGATGACGCCGCGCACCCCGTGAGCGCCGCGCCCCATGGCGCGCACATGGTCCTCACTGAAGCGCACCGCCTTGCCGGCGGAGGTAAAGAGCATCAGATCCTGGCGGCCATCGGTGATCGCCACGCCCACCAGAATTTCGTCCTCACGCAGATCGATCGCGATGATGCCGCGGGAGAGCGGCCTGGAAAACTCGGTCAGCGGGGTCTTTTTGACCGTCCCGGCGCTGGTGACCATGAAGACGAACAGACCCTCCTCATAGGCCCGTACCGGCAGGACCGCGTTGATGCGCTCACCCTGCTCCAGGGGCAACAGGTTGACCATGGGCCGCCCGCGGGCGCCGCGGCCGGCCTGCGGCAACTCATAGACCTTGAGCCAGTAAACCCGACCCCGACTGGAGAAGCATAGAACCGTATCATGTGAGTTGGCGACAAAAATCCGATCGATGAAATCCTCTTCCCGGAACGAGGTCGCACTCTTGCCCTTACCGCCGCGGCGCTGGGCCTGGTAATCACTGATCGGCTGCGCCTTGACATAGCCATGATGCGACAAGGTGACCACCACGTCCTCGGGAGCGATCAGGTCCTCCAGCGTCAAATCCGTATGGTCAACCAGGATCTCGGTACGTCGGTTGTCACCGAATTGTTCACGGATGGCGATCAACTCTTCGCGGATCACCTTCATCAACTGGTCCGGGTCCGAGAGGATCAGCAAGAGCGCGGCGATCTGGTCGAGGATCTCCCCGAACTCCTCCAGAATCTTCTCCTGCTCCAGCCCGGTGAGCCGATGCAGTTGCAGATCCAGGATCGCCTTGGCCTGCCGCTCGCTCAACCGGTAGCCCGCCTCACTGAGCCCAAGGACCGCGTCCAATCCGTCCGGTCGGGTCTGATCGGCACCGGCACGCGCGAGCATGCCGGTGACTGCCCCAGGAGGCCAGAGACGCGCCATCAGACCCTCGCGCGCCTCAGCCGGACTGCCGGAGGCACGGATCAACTCGATGACCTCATCCAGATTGGCGAGCGCGATCGCGTAGCCTTCCAACACGTGGGCACGTTCACGCGCCTTGCGCAGTTGGAATAGCGTCCGGCGCGTCACTACGTCGCGGCGGTGGCGCAGGAAATACTCGAGCATCTGCTTGAGGTTGAGCGTACGCGGCTGCCCGTCGACCAAGGCCACGACATTGATGCCGAACACCGACTGCATCTGCGTGTGCTGGAACAGGTTGTTCAGCAACACCTCGGCGTAGGCGTCCTTCTTCAACTCGATGACGACCCGCATGCCGTCCTTATCCGACTCATCGCGCAGCCCGTCGTGCGCAATGCCGTCGATCTTTTTCTCCTTTACCAACTCGGCGATGCGCTCCAGGAGCCTCGCCTTATTGACTTGGTAAGGAAGTTCAGTGACGACGATCGCCTCGCGCCCGCTGCGCTTCTGGGTCTCGACTTCGGTGCGGGCACGCATGACGCAGCGTCCGCGCCCGGTGCGATAGGCTTCGCGAATGCCGCGAACACCGTTGATCAGGCCCGCGGTGGGGAAGTCCGGACCTGGTATGAAGGCCATGAGGTCCTCGACCGAGGCCAGCGGGTTCTCGATCAACGCCAGACAGGCATCGATCACCTCACGCAGGTTATGGGGGGGGATGTTCGTGGCCATGCCCACGGCGATCCCGGAAGAACCATTGACCAGCAGGTTCGGAAAACGCGCCGGCAGCACCGTTGGCTCGTGCTCGGTGTTGTCATAATTTGCCTGGAAATCGACTGTTTCCTTGTCAAGGTCGTCAAGCAGCGCATCGGCAATGCGCGTCAGGCGCACCTCCGTGTAGCGCATCGCCGCCGGCGGGTCCCCATCGACCGAACCGAAGTTTCCCTGCCCGTCGACCAACAGATAGCGGAGCGAAAACGGCTGGGCCATCCGCACCATGGTGTCGTAAATGGCCGAGTCGCCATGCGGGTGATACTTACCCATCACGTCACCGACCACGCGGGCCGATTTGCGGTGAGCACGGTTCCAGACGTTGCCCTGCTCGCTCATGGAGTAGAGCACCCGGCGATGCACCGGTTTCAGGCCATCGCGGACATCCGGAAGCGCCCGACCCACGATCACGCTCATCGCGTAATCCAGGTAGGACTGGCGCATCTCGTCTTCCAGGTTGATCGGCAGAACTTCGCGGGCAAAATCAGGCATAGGAAAAGCGGGCTTCCAGGCTGCGCAACGGCCGTTCCGGCTTTCGGTCCGGAGCGGCTAGGGGGGTACTTCTTAGGGACCTGATTTTAGCACGGTGGCGGCACTCGGCCCCAGCGGGGATAACAGTCTCCTGGAAAGAACGTGGCCGGCCGCAAGATCCACCCGCAGTTGCAGGCCAAAAAAAACCCCCGCTTGTGGGAGCGGGGGTTTTGGGATAGGCCCTGGCGGTGA
>JACDZG010000310.1 GCA_013426805.1 Chromatiaceae bacterium | reverse complement strand
AATGGCTGGCCACCATTGCCGCCGCCGTGCAGGGCGAGCTGGACCGCGTCTCGCAAACCCTCACCGGCCGGATTCGGGAGTTGGCTGAGCGGTATGCTGTGCCGTTGCCGCAGTTGGTGGATGAGGTGGCGGAGCTGGCTCGCCGGGTGGAGGGGCATCTTGCGCGGATGGGAGCGATGGGCTCACGCGGAGACGCGGAGCACGCGGAGGAAAAACTATGAAGGAATATTTTTTAATTCTTCTTCTCCGCGCCTCCGCGCCTCCGCGTGAAATCCTGCAAAGGGGACGGGTATGGCAGTGAAACCCGGCTACAAGCAGACCGAGGTGGGCGTGATTCCGGTGGAGTGGGAAGCCGAACCGTGCGGTAAGTTGTGCGCGAAGATTCAGGACGGAACGCATTTTTCCCCGACAATTCGCGGGAACGACTACCTTTATCTGACCTCGAAAAACGTTCGTTTCGGTTACCTCGACATCTCTACCGCAGACCGAATCGACGCCGCCCAACACGAAGCCATCTACAAGCGATGTGACGTAAAGCATGGTGATTTGTTACTGACAAAAGATGGAGCAAATACTGGCAACGCGGCGCTAAATACTCTGACCGATCAGTTCAGCCTCTTGTCCAGTGTCGCACTATTGCGGTTCGACCCGAAACAACACTCAGCGGCATATTTTCTCCAGCAGTGTCTTTCTGCTGAGGGACAGCAGCGCATGAAGGACGCAATGTCCGGGAATGCTATCACCCGTCTCACGCTGGAGAAGATCCGGAAGCTCCGATTCCCAGTCGCACCCCTCCCCGAACAACGTGCCATCGCGGAGGCGTTGAGCGATGTGGATGGGCTGATGGGTGGGCTGGACCGGCTCATCGCCAAGAAGCGCGACCTCAAACAGGCCGCCATGCAGCAACTCCTCACCGGCCAAACCCGCCTCCCCGGCTTCCACGGCGAGTGGGAGTCCGTTCGCTTGGGAGATGTCGCAGACCCGAGTAAAGGCTGGTCGTTCACGGGCGGTCCTTTTGGGTCGAACCTCAAGTCCTCAGATTACACCGAGAGTGGAGTGAGAATTATCCAGCTCCAGAACATCGGTGATGGTGAATTTAAGGACGACTATGAGATCTACACCTCTGTCGCGAAGGCGGATGAACTGCTGAGCTGCAACATCTATCCTGGTGAGATCATCCTTTCCAAGATGGGCGATCCGGTTGCCCGCGCCTGCATCATTCCAGCTCGACATAATCGTTACTTGATGTGTTCCGACGGCATCCGCCTTGCCGTCGATTCCTCACGTTTCGCCAACAATTTTGTGTTCGCACAGATCAACGCTCCAGATTTTCGGAATCGGGCTGCAAATGCTGGCACAGGATCAACTAGGAAGAGAATTGGATTAACTGAATTGCGAGACTTGGAGTTGAAGTGTCCACCCTCTAAAGCCGAACAAATCGCCATCGCCGAGGTGCTTTCCGATATGGACACAGAGCTGGCGGCGCTTACGCAGAGGCGCGACAAGACCCGCGCCCTCAAGCAGGCCA
>JACDZG010000140.1 GCA_013426805.1 Chromatiaceae bacterium | reverse complement strand
CCAGACAGAGACCGTCTGAGCTAAATTGAGTAACTTGTTAGTGAACCTTCACTAACGCCATGATCGCTGAAAGTATCTTGACGGAAGAGCAACTCATCCAGCAAGCGACCGAGGTTCTCATGTCTAAACTCGGCTTGGTAGAGACGCTTCGCTTCTTGGCCCTAACGACGCGCGGGCACGAAGAATCGGTTGAGCGGCATCGGGCCTGGCAGGCGACGTTGGATAAGGATGCGTTCTTCGACGAAGTGTTCAATGAACCTCCGAAAGCGTGGTCTGTTCCTGATTAGCTCCTCGGATGACCCCGCGTCCTCGGACCTTGCAGGCTTTTCGCGCCATCGTGTGTACTCTGGTGGCGGGTGGTCTACATCGGATCAGGAGTATTTATAGGAACGCATCGCGCACCAGGAGGCCAGATGCCAGGCATGACGCACTTTCTTGTCACCCATGCCCGTTTGACGCAACCGGACGGTCGTCCCCTGTACGCCTACCGGACCAGCCCGGATGCCTACCGGAGCCTTCTCGACGGCCTGCGAAGCGCCCTGGCGGCCCGGCGCGATGGCGGGGAGTTCCCGGCAGCCTTCTGCCTGTACGCGGCCGAGACCTTCCGCCGGGAGCATTCCGGCGGCCCTTGGGCCTGGCAGACGATCTTTCAGCCGCTTGGTGTTCCGCGGCCAGCCCACCCGCAACTCGCGACCTGGGTCGCGCTCGGCCTGACTTGGTGGCATCGGCCGTTGTTGAACAATCCCAACGGTCGCATGCTCCTGCTCACCATCGCCTGCGAAGGTGGGCTGCCGTTACGGCTGTTGGAACAGCAGGATGCCGATTTGACCCGGTTCTTCCGCATGGTGCTGGAGACCTACTACCGGAGCGGCCAAGTCGGTCCGGCAGCGGCCCAGACCATCGCCGGTCAGCAGGTACAGCGACTGCCGCTCAGCCTGCGCCAGGAGCCGGTCCTGAAGCTGACCGGCGAGCTGATTGCCGGCATCTGTGACCTGCAACCGCTGGTCGAAGGCGTCCCCGACCCGATCACCTGGTTGGACGCCCATCAGGATGGCTGGCGCCGGACGCTGCCCCTGCGCCTGGATGACCAGATCGCCAAACGCCTGTTGTGTGGCCTGATCGCGCGCACCGGCGAACTGGCGGCGGAGACCCGCGGGCAACCCCGCTGGATCGGTGAACTGCGCTCTGCGGCTGACGGCTGGCAAGTGGCAAGACGCCTCGATATTCCCGAAAGCCTGACCGCGACGCAGATCACCCGCTGGACCGGGGTCACGCCGGATCAGCCAAGGCTGCGGTTGCTGCTTGACACCGCCCGCGGCACCGAGGCGGTCGCCTGGCTGACCCGCGGCGACGGCGGCCAGACTCCCCGCTACCGGCGCGAATGGCTCAAACGCGGCGGCGTGGTTCGCCAGGGGCTCGCGGTGCGGGGCGAGCACCGGTTGCTGATGTCCGATGGCCAGCACGAATACCCGCTCGCGACCCTTGATGAAGACCCCTGGGGGCCGTTGCCCTGGCTCTTCATCGAACGCGCTAGCGCCGGACACTGGCGCTGGCTGGCGGAAGGCCCCGCGCGGACCCGCGCCGAACGCGCGATGGTGGTGGTGCCGCGGGGGTTGTCCCCGGCGGATGGGACGCCCACCGACGGCTGTACAGTGCTGGGGCATCTGACCGACCTGGACTGCGACGTCTATGCGATCTCGGGACGGGTGGCGTTTTGCGGTGAGGGATCGGAGTGCTACCGGATCGACTGCGGCGCCGATGAGGACTCAGGCGGTCACTTCGTCCTGGCCGGACAAGAGTTGTCGTTACCGGGTCAGGGGCGGCGGCTGTTCCTGGGCCTGCCGACCTTTGATGAGATCGACGAGACGGGCCGGCGGATCGATGTCAACGGTCGCATCGAATGGCGCCAGGTTGGCGACAGCGGTCCCTGGCAGCCGCGCACCAGTCGCGGTCAAGGGCAACTGTGGCTGCGCTTGCTGGCCCCGGACGGGTTGGAGCGGTGTCGGCGTCAGGTGCGGGTACTGCCGCGAGACTTTGCGATCAACACGATCGTCGGGTTGGAACGTCAGCCTGGCAGCATCCGGTTATCCGCTCTCGCGGCTGCGAGTGTGGATGCATTTCAGGATGGGCGCCCGCTGCCGGTGCAGCGCGACGCCGACAGCGCATCAGTGCTATGTTCGAGCTTGGCCGGTACCCTGCCGGCGCCGGTCTCGATCAGTTTGCACTGGCCGGGTTCGTCGCCGCTGCTCCTGACGCTGCCCTATCCGCAACGGGGGGCCTTTTTTGATCTGGAGGGGCGCCCGCTGCCCCTTGATGAATGCATCGTGCTGGATCGCATGGCCGGTTTGCGAGTCGTTATCCAGGACCCCGGCGGCGGCGGTTACTGGCTGCGGATCGAACTCTTCGGTGCCCCGTTTCCACCGGTGCAGGAACGCCTGCCTCCGCTGGCGCAAGGCCGGTTGGACAGCGGGCTGTATCGCTGGCAGGAACGGATCACGACCTTGCTAGCCAGCGGTGGCGGCCTGGAGGATGAGGTCCGCCTGACCGTCGAGACCAGCGCCGGCCGGCGGCTGGCGCAAGCGCGGGTATCGCGCTTCGACGCGATTCTGGCGCCGGACCGCGAGCGGTCCCTGGTGCGCATCCCAGCCGATTCCCTGGCGCGGCTTGGCGACGGTGACGCGGCGCGGGTGCGGGTCGAAATGCTGCGCCTGTGGGCACCGGGGGATGAGGCGCTGGCGCTGGCCCCCTGCCCGGATGACCCGGCGGCGTGGTCGATACCGGATGGGCTCGATGCCGGCCCCTGGTGGGTGGTCGCCCGGCATGGGGATTGGGCGCGCTTCCGTCCGCTGCTCTGGTCCGTGCCGGTACCCCAGGACGCGCCCACGGCGACATTCACGCCGTTGTCCGCCGCGATCCGGCAGGCAATCCTGGCGATGCGACGGGTGGCGATCAAGCGGACCCTCGCGGAGCTGGCATCCCAACCGGACAGCCCGGACTGGCTGCTGCTGTCCCAATTCATCGAACTTGGGAAGATCTTTCCCCCCACCTCCCTTGATCCGCTATGCGCCCTGGTCGATCAGCCACGGACCCTGGCGCAGGCGTTGCTGCGGGCGGATCAGCAGGGCTTCGATGGGGTCTGGTCCTTATCCGCCAAGCTGCCGTTCCTGTGGATGCTCCTGCCGCTGGAGGACTGGCGCCAGGCGGCGCAGACCTGGTTCGGCTGGTTGCGCGGGACTTTGGCCGACATGGAATCCGGCGACGATCTGGTGTTCGATCTATGGCAGGGTTTTCGCGAGCGCGTCACCGGCGTTCGGCCCTATTGGCCCCCGCTGTGTGACTGGTTGCAGGAATGGGTCTTTCCGGACCGGCCGCTGTCGCCCAACAGCGATCTGAACATAGCGCGCTCGGACGCAACCCGATACGAGCGACTGATTGTTGTCTTTGAGAAAGGATTGATGGGCCGCCACAATGCCGAAGAGCGCTGGCCGACCGGCAGCGCCGTCATGGACCTGATGGCCCGGACCGACGGCTGGATGCAGGGTTTTACCTTCGCCAACCTTGCCGGTTTCTATCGGCCCGTGCGCTGCGCCCCGTTCGTCGCCGCCTGGCTCAGTCGGCATGGCATCAAACCGGATGCGTCCGTCGTCTATGAACTGCGTCTGCTGCGCGCCTTCGACCGCGAGTGGTTCGATCAGGTCTACGCCATCGCGCTGACTATCGAACTGGCCCGGCTCCCGCCCACCCCCGTTGCACCGTAAAGGATCGGCTATGAGTCACCCGGATCGCTTCTTCTCGGACCTGACCACGCAACTCGCGCGCCGGGCGACCCGCGCGGTCCTGGGCCTGCGTGGGATTCGCAACGCCCCGCTGCGGGCGCACCTGCGCGAACACTTCGGGCAGCAGCCAGGATCGCCCGACGCGCTGTTGGCCGACCCGGTATTCGAGGCCAGTTTCGGCTGGCGCCCGGCGGACGTCACGCTGGGGGCACTGAAAGGCACGTTACTGCACCCGGACCTGATTCGGGCTCTGGGGCACCCGGAGCGCCTGCCCGGTGGCGAGGACTATTGCTTTCCGGCGAAACGCCACCCCTACCAACACCAATTGGAGGCCTGGCAGGCGGCCCGCGCGGGCCGTTCGGTACTGGTCAGCAGCGGTACCGGCTCCGGCAAGACCGAGTGCTTTCTGATCCCGATCCTCGACGCTCTGGCCCGTGAATTGGAAGCACGTCAGCAGGCGCCCCTAACCGGCGTCCGCGCGGTGTTCCTGTATCCGTTGAACGCGCTGATTAAGAGTCAGCAGGAGCGCCTGGTCGCCTGGATCGGCCCGTTTCAGGGCCGCGTCCGGTTCTGTCTGTACAACGGCGACACTCCGGAACAGGCACAGCGCCAACGCCCCTGTGAGGTGCCGGATCGAACGACGCTGCGCGCCGACCCGCCGCCGCTGCTGGTGACCAATGCAACGATGCTGGAATACCTGCTGGTACGCAACGAAGACCGTCCGATTATCGACCAGTCCCAGGGCTTGCTGCGCTGGATCGTCATCGACGAGGCGCACAACTACGTCGGCTCCCAGGCCGCGGAATTGACGCTGTTGCTGCGGCGGGTGCTGCACGCCTTCGGCGCCCGCCCGTCCGAGGTACGCTTTATCGCGACCTCGGCGACCATTGGCGATGACCGCGAAGACGTTAAGGCCCGGCTCGCGGAGTTTCTGGCCGATGTGGCCGGCGTCGCACCGGAGCGGGTCGCGGTGGTGCAAGGCCGGCGCGAGGTGCCGGACCTGCCTGCGGCGCTGGTCGCTTGCGACGACCCCATTGCAGACCTCGACCAGTTGCGGGCGCAGTCAACGGCAGCACGCTTCGTGAGCCTGGCGAGCGACCACCGGTTCCGCGACCTGCGCACCCGGCTCGTGGCGCGACCGACCCGCCTTGTAGATTTGGGGACCAGCCTGCTCGGTCATGCCGAGCCGGACGCCCGCGCGGAGACGCTCGCCTGGCTCGACCTCTGCACCCAGGCCGAGGACGACCGGGGCGAACCCTTCCTGCCGCTGCGGGCACACCTGTTCGAACGCGGCATCAACGGCCTCTGGGCCTGCGCGAACGGCGCCTGCCCTGGCCGCGCCATCACCAGCACCAGCCTCGACAGCCCGGACTGGCCCTTTGGCGCATTGTTGCTGGAACGCCGGCTGCAATGCCCGCACTGCGACACACCGGTGTTCGAACTGGTGCAGTGTGATGAATGTGGCACGGAGTATCTGGCTGCCCAGGAGACCCCTCGGGACGGCTATGGCTGGCTCGAACCCGAGCAATCCGTTCAGGACGAGGATGAGTTCCAGCAGGAACTGGAGCCCCTGACCGACGACGATGACGCCGACGTTGACCGGGCCGCGGATCGGGATGCGGCCAGTCACCGCCGCCTGCTGACCAGCAGTGGGCTGGCTACCCAACAGGGTTGGGGGCTCGCCAGCGACGGGCGCCTCGACCCCGCGGGAGGGCAGGGCGTTGCCGTACATCTGCGCGTGCCGGGGGAACGGGGTCTGGAGTGCGCGGTCTGCCGCGCGCACGCACGGGACCGCGCGCTGTTCCGGCCAATGCGCATCGGGGCACCCTTCATGCTGGCCACTGCGATCCCGACCCTGCTGGAGGCGATGCCGGCGCGGGCAACCCCGGCGGAGCCCCGCCCGTTGGATGGCCGCCGGCTCATCACCTTCACCGACAGCCGCCAGGGCACTGCCCGCTTCGCCGCGAAATTGCAACAGGAGGCCGAGCGGGATTTCGTGCGCAGCTTCCTGTATCACCAGGTCGTGGCCAGTGCCCCGGCCGTTGATCCGGCGCGCATCGCCCTGGTGGAGCGGGAGGTTCAAGGTCTGGAGGCGGTCGCGCAGGCGAATCCCGCGTTGGCCAGCGTCCTCGCGCAAAAACGGCAGGAACTTGAACAACTGCGCGCGCCGGCGGTGGGCAGTCTGCCCTGGTCTGAAGCTGAGAACCGACTGCTCGGTGCCGATGAGTTCGGTCGCTGGCTTGCGCCGGAGTTGCGTGCGCTGACCTTCGGCAGTCTGGATGATCGCCAACTGGCCCGTCTGGGCCTGCTGCGGGAGTTCCTGCTTCGCCCGCGGCGGCAGTTCTCGCTGGAAGGACTCGGGCTCGTGCAGCTCGACTACCCGTCCCTGACCCAGGCGCAGGCGCCGGCCATGATGCAACAGCGCGGGGTTACCGATGCGGAATGGCGCACGCTGTTGCGGATCACAGTCGATTATGTGCTGCGCAGCGGCAGGCCGGCGGTGCAGGCAACGCCGGACGTCCTGCGCTGGGTCGGTTTCCCGGTAAGGGCAAGCGCCTTGGTACGACCGGGGGATGCGGTCACCAACCGCCGCGTCCAGCGTCCCTGGCCGTCGACCCGCGCGCCGTTCGCTGACCGAAATCGACTGATCCGCCTGCTGTGCTACACCTTCTCGTTGAACCTTGCCGACCCGCAGCAGGCGAGGCTGGTCGATGAGTTGCTGATCGCGATCTGGGATGCCCTGCGTCCGCTGCTTGCGCAGAGCGCGGACGGCTATCAATTGCCGATTGACCAGCGCGCGAAACTGACCGAGGTCCGCGAAGCCTGGTTCTGCCCGGTGACCCGCCGGTTGCTGCCGATCAGCCTGCGGGGCATCACGCCCTATCTGCCGGCCGCACCGGTCCCCGAGGCCATGGCCCGCGGTTTGTCGGTGCAGATGCCGCGCCTGCCCCAGGAGGTGCTGTTCGGCAAGGCCCCCGACGCCCTTGATACCTGGCTGGAGACCGACCCCGCGGTGCTGACGCTGCGGGAACTGGGCGCCTGGCCCGACCTCAGCGACCGCCTGGCACGCTATCGGCGCTTCCTGCGCGCCGCCGAGCACTCGGCGCAGATCGGCAGCGCCGCGTTGCACCGCCGCACCGAGGATTTCAAGGACGGACGTGTCAACTTGCTCAGTTGCTCCACGACTATGGAGATGGGCGTGGATATCGGCGGCTTGACCGCGGTGGCGATGAACAATGTGCCGCCCCATCCGGCCAACTTCCTGCAGCGGGCCGGGCGCGCCGGGCGGCGGGGTGAGACCGCGGCGCTGAGCTTCACGCTGTGCAAGGCGACGCCCCAGGGGGAGGCGGTATTCCGCAACCCACTGTGGCCGTTCGAGACCAGCCTTGGCCTGCCACGGGTGGCCCTGCAAAGTGCGCCGATCGTGCAACGGCACCTGAACGCGCTGGCGCTCGCAACCTTCCTGCGCGAGCGCACGCCGGATATCCGCCGGCTGCGCACCGGCTGGTTCTTCGAGGCCGCTGACGAGTCCAGTTCCGCCCCCTGCGACCGGTTTGCCGACTGGTGTGAAGGCGAGGCCGGCGACCTCGACGTTCTCCAGACGGGCATCGGGCGCCTGATCGCGCGCACCATCCTGGCCGGTCGCCCGACCGCCTGGTTGCTTGCGCGTACCGCGGGCGCGCTGCACCGGGCGGCGGAACGCTGGCGGGCTGACCTCGATGCCCTGCTGGCCCAGCAACAACTGGTGCAGACCCAGGACAGCACCAGCGTCGCGGAGCGGGCGATCAATATCCAGTTGCAACGCCTACGCGGCGAGTATCTGCTGGGCGAACTGGCCAACCTCGGCTTTCTGCCCGGCTATGGCTTCCCGACCGACGTGGTGCCGCTGGTCACCACAACCATGGATGATCTGAATCGCCAGCCAACCGAGAAGCGGGAGGATGACCGGGTCAGGCGCGCCGGTTTTCCGAGCCGGCATCTGACGATCGCGATCCGCGACTATGCCCCCGGCACCGATACGGTCCTCGACGGGCGGGTCTACCGCAGCGGTGGCGTGACGCTGAACTGGCAGGTGCCGGCCGATGCGCAGGCTGCCCCGGAGATTCAGGACCTGCGCTGGGTCTGGGGCTGCCAAGGCCCCCAAGGCTGCGGGGCGAACGGCACCCGCTTGTTGCGCCCGGAACGCTGCCCGCAGTGCGGCGATGGTCGCCTGGTCCGGCATCGCCTGCTGCAACCGGCGGGTTTCGCGGTGGACATCCGCTGCAAGCCCCATAACGACATCACTGTGCCGCAATACATCCCGGTCCGTGACCCGCTCGTGTCCATGGCGGGGGCGGACTGGATGCCGCTGCCGAGCGCCGCCCTGGGCCGCTATCGGGCCAGCGCCGAGGCGAGCCTGATTCATCACAGCGCCGGGTTGCATGGCCGTGGCTATGCGCTATGCCTGCGCTGCGGCATGGCGGACTCGATGCTGCCGGATGACCGGCTGCCGGCCACTTTCGTTGGCGATGTGGAGCGGCAGACCCCGCTCACCCACAAGCGCTTGCGCGGCGGACGCCTGAACGACCGGGAACAACACTGCCCGGCCAACGACGCGCCCGATTGGGCAATTCTGCGCAATGTGCGCCTTGGGGTCGAGGCCGCGACCGAGTTGTTCGAGTTGCAGCCCCGCGACGCCGCGCAGTGTCCGGTGGATCAGGTCACCGCCTATACCCTCGCGGTAGCGCTGCGCCGCGCCCTGTGCGAGCACCTGGGCATCGAGGAGGGCGAGGTCGGGGCGCTGGCGGCCCCGAGCCGCGACGCCACGGGGCAGCCGGGCTGGTCGCTGTGCCTGTATGACACCGCCACCGGCGGGGCCGGCTACGTGAGTCAGACCGCCGCCCGGCTGCCGCAACTGCTGCGCCGGGCGGCGGAGGTGCTCACCTGCCCGCGGGATTGCGACGCGGCCTGCCAGGCCTGCCTGCTGACCCACGACACCCAGCATCACCTGGCTGATCTGGATCGACACAGGACGCTGGCGCTGCTGTCCGAACCGTTCCTGGCCGCCCTCGATCTGCCCGCAACCCTGCGGGCCTTTGGCGCCGCGACCCAACTGGAACTGGAGCCCCTGCCGCTGGCCCTGGAGCGGGAGGCGCAGCGGCGCGCGGCGCGCGAGTTGCGGGTCTTTCTCGGCGGCGAACCGGATGCCTGGGAGCCCCTGGCCTGGCGCGCCCGCGGCCTGCTGGAACGCTGGCAGGCCGGGGGCGTGGCGGTGCGTCTGGTCATGCCGGCCGGTTTCGCGGCGCGCCTCGGCGACAGCCAGCGCGATGAACTGGCCGTGCTGATCGGCGCGCTGGGTGCCGAACTGTTCGAGACCACGCAGCCGGAGCCGGTGGCAGCGGGCGCGCAGGTGTTGGTGCTCGAACTTGGCGGCGACGATCACAGCCTGCGCTGGGCCGCCGCCACCGCTGACGCCTTGGTGCCGGGGCCGGCCTGGGGCTACGGCGAGCCCGGCGGGCCGTTCGTGCGTGCACCCGGTGGGGCGGCGCTGCCGACACTCCCCACGGCCTGGCGGCGGGTGCTGCCGGCGTCGCTGCGGCACACGGCACCGGGCGTCGTGGCCTTGTCTCTGTCCACGGAACTGGACGGCCCGGCGCGGGCGTTCGGCACCCGCGCCTGGGCACTGCTGGCATCCCAGGTGCCGGCCCTAGCCCAGCGCCTGCGGGGGGCTGTTGCGCTTGGGTCCGTGCGCTATGTGGATCGTTATCTGCGCTCCCCGCTCGCGGTGATCCTGCTCCATCGGTTCCTCACGGCCCTCCAAGACTACAGCGGTGGTATCGGACCGGAGACTGAACTCCGTATCGATACCGCGACCCTCGACCGGCCCGCACCGGGCCAGCCGCGCTTGCTGTTCCACGACTGGCGCGACGGCTTTGAGCGCCAGCAGATCATCGCGGCCTGGTATCGGGAGACCTGGCCCGGCCTGGTCTGGGCCGAGGCGCCGACGCGCGACCTGCCCCACGCGCGGATGCTGCAACTGATCTGGCCGGATGGCGAACAGTGGTCAGTGCGCCTTGATCAGGGCCTTGGCTATTGGGCGCTGCCGCCGCGGCAGCGGGCGGATTTTCCGTTCACGGCGGCCCCCGAAAACCAGATGCGCGCGCTGGCGAACGCCTCGCCGGTGGTGGGTGCGGCGAACCCGAACCACCCGACCTGGTGGTATTGCTGCCGGGAGCGCGCAGCCCAGCCGGGGGCAGGTCCCGACGCATGAGGCGAATAGACCAATGGCCCGCTCGATGACCAACAAGGAGCTACGGCGACACCAGTACCTGACCGCGAGGGGCATCACTCACCCCAGACCGGGGCCTTGATGGGAGGCAGGCCGCAACGGCTGCATGGTTGGCGCGGAACCGGTGCGCCACGGTGCCGGGCCACCCAGGATCAGCCCTCGGTATCTGCGCGAACATCACCAGGCTTGGCCCTGGCCACCAGTACGCTGGCGGCGGGTGGACGCTGCGATGGCCGCCGTGGCGCCTGACGTCGACGCCGCCGGCCTGGCTGGCCCGCGCGCGTGCGCAGCGTCGATGACCCGCACGTGACGCGCCGGCTCCAGCCCGTCGCGCAACTGGAAGCCGCGCCGACCTTGTTCCCGCCCGTGGAGCGGCACTGCGCGAGCTTCTCGCAATGGTGGACACGCGCTACGCGCGGGCTGGAGCGTGCCGAGGAACTGCTGTGAGCGCGTCCACGCTGCCCGACGCATGAGATACACTGTATTTCAAATCCACCAACGGGCCTGGCAGGCGACATTGGACAGGGGTGCGTTCTTCGACGAAGTGTTCAATGAACCTTTGAAAGCGTTGCCTGTCCCTGATTCGCTCTGATGAGTTCATGCGCATTAATCATCTGCACCTTCGCAACTTCAAGGGCTTCGAAGACAGCCAATTCGACTTTCCGCGATCCGCCGACGCACCGGGGAGTAACGGCTCCTTCCATCTGTTGATCGGCCGGAACGCCACGGGCAAGACCTCGGCGCTCGATGCGTTGGCAGTGGCAGCCGGTGCCTGGTTTCTCGGGGTGCCCGAGGCGGTCAGTCGGACGATCAGGGGCGAAGACATTCGGGTGAAGGTCATCGACTTCGGCGATACCCAGCGCATCGAACGGCAACTGCCGGTCATCGTCACGGTGAAGGGCGAGGCGATGGGCCAGTCGATCCATTGGCAGCGCATCCTGGCCTGGAGCCGCACCGACACCGCGGGTGCCAAATCCCTGAAGCGAGTTGCCGAGCGGGTCGTCGCAGCGGTGCGCGAAGGCCGCCGGGAGACGCTGCCGTTGATCGTCTACTATGGTACCGGTCGGTCGTGGCAGGAGCCCCGAAGTCCGGTGCGCCCAAAGATGACGAGGGCTGAGATTGCTGCGATTAGGACATCAATGATGAAGAATCGCAAACCCGCAGGGTCCAATGGGCAGTTGGCAACGGCTCTCCCCGACCCGCCGCAACCGGTCAATGAAGACGACGAACCGGACGATCTCGCGGATGACTTTGCTTCAAGTCTCGCCGGCTATCGCGATAGCCTCGACCCGCGTTGCAGCCCGCGCCAACTGCTGCGCTGGCTCAAGTTCGAGCAACAGCTTTCGGTCCAAGACCGGCGCGAGTCGATCCAGTTCCAAGTCGTAAAAGATGCCATCCGGCAGTCCGTCGCTGGTTGTATCAGCGTGAACTACCACCTGCGCCTCGGGTTGCTGCTGGATATCGAGGGGCAACAGCGTCTCCCATTCAGTGCGCTCAGTCACGGTCAACGCAACATGGTTGCAATGATCGGCGACATGGCCTACCGCGCCGCCCAACTCAACCCGCACCTGGGTGCGGAGGTCCTCGCCAAGACCCCCGGTATCGTCCTCATCGATGAGTTGGAGCTGCATCTGCATCCACGCTGGCAGCGACGTGTGGTGCAGGACCTCCAAGGGCTGTTTCCCGAGGTGCAGTTCTTTGCGAGCACCCATTCTCCGCAAATCGTCGGGCATTTGCCCCCGCGCTGGCTGCATCTCTTGCAGCGCGATCAAGCGGGACAGATTGTCCAGGTGCCCGTCAGCCAATCGCTGGGCATGGACAGCAACTGGATACTTGAGCAGATCATGGATACGCCGGAGCGCGAATCCGCGACTGCGGATCGCTTATCGGCAGTATTCGATGTGATCGACGAGGGGGATTACACCAAGGCGCGAGCGCGCATCAGGGACATCGAGGATCAAGTGGGCCTTTTCCCTGAGCTGCAAGGGGCCAAGTCGATGCTGGACCGACTGGAGATGCTGGCGGGCGATGAGGAAGATCGTTAAGACCCACGCCCCCGCCGTATACCGGCACTGGGTGCGGCACAACGCGGCCGGGCCGGGTTATAGCTACGCTGCCATGCCTGGCCCTGTCAAGCAATGTCTGAAAGATCGATTGCTCGAAGAGCAAGGGTTCTTGTGCGCCTACACGGGGCTGGAAATTCACGACGCAACGTCGCATGTCGAGCACCTGAAACCGCAAAGCCGTTGCCGTCAAGGCGAGGATGTGGATTACCGCAACCTCGTCGCGTGCTTTCCGAAGGATGGAGGCGATACTTCATATGGATACGGGGCGCCGGTGAAGGGTTCCTGGTGGGACGCGGCCCTGTTCGTCTCACCGCTGTCGATGGAATGCGAGCAGCGCTTTACTTTTGCCTGGAGCGGTCATGTGCGTGCGTTTCCTGACGGCTACCAAGTAGCCACGGAAACGATCGATCGGCTTGGACTGGACCGGCAGGCTCTGTGTAAGCTGCGACGGCAGGCGATCTATAGCTTCTTCGGTTTTTCTTCAGCGAACTCGATCACTAAGACAGATGCACGGCGGTTATTGCAGGAAATTGAAAAGCCAAACGCAGAGGGACACTTGCGGCCGTTCTGTTTTGTGTTGAAGCAAATGCTCGAGAGGTACCTGTCGAATACGGATGCGCACCAGGGTTAGCGCCGGTGCATGCCGGTGGCGATCCGCCCGTTCCCCGAATTCCGATCATCCAGCGCCATGAGGGCGCTTCAACTCAAGAAGGGCACGGGCGGCAGAGCCGCCAAGGTGGGATGTCGGGGCCGAGCCCCGGCACCGGAATGGTCGCGGCCACGCGGATTGCGGCCATCCGGCGATCTGCCGGATAATCCGCTGACGCTGCCGGGGCGTTGCCAGGCTCGCTTTGGGATCGCTGCCGATGGCCGGTTCCGCACGCGGCCGCTCGCCCGGATGACCGCTACAGGACTCGTCCGATGCGTTTCGTACCCCTCCCCGCCGTCCTGGCGGCCGCTGGCCTCGGCCTGATTCTGGCCGCGCCGCTCCCGGCCGCCCCCTGTTTCTGTCTCGAAGACCAGGAGCGAACGCTCTATCGTGACTGCGTGAAGGTCCGGACCGGCGTCACCGGCACGCGCATCGACTGCCGGCTCGCGCCCGGTCAGGAGCGAGTTCCGGTCGACGGCGGCACGGCGATGCGGCCCATCTCGGAAGGCGAGTCCTCGGTCTGCGACCCCTGCCCGGTCGTCGAGCGCGGGACCGGCCCCGGCATCCGCCACGGTGCCGAGGCCCTGATCGGGAACGGGACCAGGAGCGCGACCGGGAACAAGCCGGAGGCCGACGATGACTGAAGCGACGACCGCACCCAGGCCCGCCGTCATCGCCCTGGACGCGGCCCTGCTGATCACACTCGGCACCGCCCTGCTGTTCGTCGCCGGCTGGGGCTACGCGGAGCGCTGGTTTGCCCACTTCGACCTGGGGCTGGTCGGGCTCGGTATCCCGCCCGCCAATTTCGGCATCTACGGCTATTGGACTCTGGCCGCCTTCGCCTGGTGGCTGGTACCGGCGGCGGCGCTGGTCGCCGTCGCGCTGCACTGGCTTGGGCACCGTCCGCGCGGCGGCGCGGCGATCTATGTCGGGGCCGACGCGGACAGCGGCGGCCGGTCCTGGCCCTGGTCAATGGCCTGGCGGTTCATGCGCCAGGCGTTGCCCGTGGCCCTGCCGGTGCTGCTGCTTGCCGCCGTGCTGCTGCTGTTCTGGGGTGCCTATGCATTCGGCCGGCTGGCCGCGGACCAGGCGTTCAACCGGGACCAGGCCAACGGCTTCTGCGACCGGCCCTATGTGCGGGTCGCGCTGACCTACCCGGAGCGGCTGGCGGCGGTGCTGCCCGGTACCGCCGAGGCACTGGCGCAAGGCCGTTACCGGCTGCTGATTCAAAGCGGCGGCCTTGTGGCATTGATCCGTCCGTGGCCGCCCGCCGAGGCCCCGCTCAAGCCCCGCCGGCCGGGACTCCTGGTGCCGGTCAGCGAGGTGCGGGCGATGGAGTTGGTGCCGGTGCCGGCGGGGTGTGGGCCGGGGTAGACTGGACCCGACTGCACCAGTGCCACGCGCGTTTTTCCCAGCAGTAACGCGGCGTTGCGCGGCCCGATCAAGCCCTTTGCGTTGTCATGGAGTTCAGAATGGCCCTGTCGACCCGCCCCTTGATCCTGTGCCTGGCCCTGTCGCTGGGCCTGACCCTGCCGGCCACACACCCCCTGGCCGAGACCGCCGACACGCCGACGCCGGCCGATCAAGCGTGGATCGATGCAGTGATCGCAACGCTGCGGAAGCAGGGCGGGGCCGAGCCGGATACGCTGGCCACGGTCGATGGCTTGAATCGCATCACCGCCGGACTGTACGGAAAGGGCCGCTATGCCGAGGCCGAGGAGATCGCGGGCATCGCCTATCGGTATGCCGAGCGGGCGCTGGGGGCCGAGCATCCCGATACCCTCGATAGCGTCAACAACTTGGCTTTCCTGTACGATGCCCAGGGCCACTACGGCGAGGCCGAACCGCTCTATCGCCGCGCGCTGGAGGCCCGCGAGCGGGTGCTGGGGGCCGAGCATCCCCAGACCCTCGTTAGCGTCAACAACCTGGCCGGCCTGCACAAGTCCCAGGGCCGCTACGGCGAGGCCGAGCCACTCTACCGCCGCGCACTGGAGGCCAGCGAGCGGGCGCTGGGGCCCGAGCATCCCGATACCCTCCGCGGCCTCAATAACCTAGCCGCCCTTTACGACGCCCAGGGCCGCTACGGCGAGGCCGAGCCGTTCTACCGCCGCGCACTGGAAGGCTACGAGAGGGTGCTGGGGGCCGAGCATCCCGATACCCTCACCAGCGTCAACAACCTGGCCGGACTGTACGAGTCCCAGGGCCGCTACGGCGAGGCCGAGCCGCTCTACCGCCGCGCACTGGCCGCCCGCGAGCGGGTGCTGGGGGCCGAGCATCCCGATACCCTGGGCAGCATCAACAACCTGGCCGGACTGTACCGGGGCCAGGGCCGCTACGGCGAGGCCGAGCCGTTCTACCGCCGCGCACTGGAAGGCTAC
>JACDZG010000309.1 GCA_013426805.1 Chromatiaceae bacterium | reverse complement strand
TCGGAAAGCCATGGAGAGTTTAACCAACTGGCCGTGGATAAAAAGAATCAACTTGTATGCAAGCTAGAATAATGCTCACCCGGTCCGCTCATGGTCGCGATAGGCATTTATGACTTTTGGCCCAAAACCGCCGATTGATAACGAGCCAATAACTGTGGGTCTTCGATGGAGCCATGATGGTGTACTTGTTTCCAACGGCCAGCGATTTTTTGGAAAATTCGACTCGTGCGAATGGCAAGAGTTATTTCCTCGCCCCCCAAGCGGAAATACCCTCGCTCCCTTCCTACGGCGTAAAACATTTCCGTTGTTTCGTGGATGGTGTAGTCAAAATACTCAACGTATACTTCGGCGGAGCCGTTAAATATGCGCTCGTAAACCGGCTGAATTTCAGCCCAACCTCGTTTGATTCCGCCAAGTGGATTGTCCATTGCAATTTCGTCAGATTGCGCCCAGTTCTCCGACATCATTTGCATGTTGCCTGCATTAAAGGCGCAATAAAATTGAATAAGTGCCTGATACGGAGAAATTATATCTCCCAGGCTTTCTTTGCCGGTGATTGCTTCTTGAATCGTGTTCATATGCTTCCTCTCTCTTTGTATTACCTAGCGCCATCATAACCTGTAAAATCGGCGGGATTTTACAGGTTATGATGGACGCCAGGTTTCAACACTCTACTTGATCGTATTTCCCGCGCCTAAATCAACACTAAATCCCCTGACAAAAAGGTAGATCGGAAACACCAGGAGTTCCCACAATCCGCCCGGAACGTATAGAAGTGAACCAAGACCACTGGTGGTGCTCACAAGTCCCAGCAGGTCCAGGATTGCGCTTAACAGCAAACAGACGTATCCTATCATCCCCCATATTGAGAGCCATCGGGGTATGTCTTGAGACCGAAAAAACGAATAGCAAAGTAATGTGCTGCCAACACTGAGAGTGACCATACTCAACTGGAAGGCGTCGAGTTTCAGTTTTGCTGCCAGTCTTGGTAGCTCTGTGTTCGCCCCAATGAAGGTCGAGTTCATTGAGTCCATTGAGAGCAAGCACAAGTACAGGATTGAACCAAAAATAAGAAGAAAGCATTCAACCACCCTGAACGCGACATACGTAATGGCAATCGCTTCGTTCTGGAGGCGCACTATCGGAAAGAGTGTCGTCGCGATACCAACTATTCCAATCGCCATCAGGAAAACGGAAAACACTCCCACCCAAAGAATACCCGGTGTGGCAAGCAATTCTGGCAATGGAATCCCCAATTTCGGCAGCAATGTCATTAACTTAAAGAGTCGGCTTGTAAGTTTGGTAAAATTTTCTCTTTGATCTTTTATGGTTTCGAGGGTTGCTTCTTCCTGGTCTTATCGGTTCGATAGCTGAGGCAAGCGTATCAAGCAATTCAGATATAAGAGATTGTAGCGAGTCTCCTGTTTTGTGAAAGAGCAACACGATGGTATCTCGCATGGTCGAAAGTGCGTGGGTGATATTGATTTTATGGTTCTTCAGGATTAAGCGTACTTCGATCAAAAAATGAGTAGAAAAAAGA
>JACDZG010000308.1 GCA_013426805.1 Chromatiaceae bacterium | reverse complement strand
ACCTGGCGCCGCTCGCGCCAGCCCTTGAGGGCCTCGCTGATGGTCGTATAGGACCCGCCCCCCAACTCCCGGCGCACTGCGGCCAGGGTCGCGGACTCGCCCCGCTCCACCAGGGCCTCGGCGGTCTCGATGATCTGCTCAGGGGTAATCGCCATGTCAATAGCCTTTTGCATGTTGTAGTAGATAGTATTTTAATACAACATACTACAAATTACAACGAACGACCGCCCCGAAACTACAACCGCCCGGCCTGGTCGCCTCCTTTGGCCGCTCGAAGCCTCGCCAGGGCGCGACCTGGCCCCCGCGCCCCGGAGTATGGGCGCGGGTTGGACGCCAGGAAAAGGGGGCAGATCCCTTGCGCGGCATTGCCGGATTAAGTATTTTTGTAGTCTTTAACTAAAGTAGTTTTGTCATACATGCCCAAACCGAAGTCGGCCCCCGCCCTCGGCTTCGACCTGGCAGAACTGACCGCCCAGGTCGACCACTACCAAGGCCCGCCACAGGCCCCAGAACGACCCCAGGAGGCCGCGGCACCGCTTGGCCGCCCGCGTACCCTGGCCCACGACGCGCAGCCGTTCAGCGTCCGCCTATCGGCCGCGCAACGGGACTGGCTCTTGCGCGAAGCAGCGGGGCGGACCCTCGCGAGCGGCGAACGACACGACGCCTCGCGGATCGTCCGCGAGCTGATCGACCAGGCACGGGGGGCGGCGTGAAGATCGTCGCCTTCTTCGGCACCAAGGGCGGGACCGGCAAGAGCACCCTGAGTCACCTGCTGGCCTACGGAGCGTCGCTCCACGGCCAGGCCGCGCTGGTGGTGCATACCGACGCCCGCGAGCCGGAGCGCCACCAGGGCCGGCCCTATCACTACTTCGACGGCCGCGACCCCGGCCGGCTCTATGCGCTGCTCGAACGCGCTAAGGGCACCGAGGCCGGGCTGTGCGTCATCGACGGCGCCGGCAACCGGCCCGGCCTGACGGCCACCCTCGCCAAGGCTGCCGACCTGGTGCTGATCCCCTGCGGCATCGGCGGGCAGGATGCGCCGCTGGCCCTGGCCGATCTGGAGCAGATCCCCGCCGCCTGGCTGATCGTCAACCGCTGGCCGACCCTGCCCAAGCATCCGCGCCGCCCCAAGGCCGAGGCGTACATCGCCCAACTGCCCCGCGAGCGGGTCTTGTGTCGCCTGGGGGAGTCCGCCGCGGCGGATCGCTTCACCGAGTCGGACCGGGCACCCTGGACCACCCCGAGCGCCCGTGTGACCACGGCCGCCCGTGCCCTCTATCGCCGGATCGCGGACCAGCTTGCCGCCCAGGTGTAGACAGATGCCGCGCCTGAGGTATCCCCACGAAATAACTCTCTCTATCAGCGAGATAGAGACGCTTTGAATGGCTGGCAGAGGCCCTGACGCCGGGATTCCGCTAACCTACTGATCTCTCGGTCAAGTTCGTGGGGATACCTCAGATGCCGCGCCCCTTTTCTGGCGTAAAACATCTTCGTCTTGGGCCTCTCAGCCCGCGTGGTGGTTGCTGGTAGGCAATGACCTTG
>JACDZG010000307.1 GCA_013426805.1 Chromatiaceae bacterium | reverse complement strand
CCGCAACGGTAACCCGATGATCTAAAAATGCTTTCGGCTTATCTTCGCGCCATTCCCCTCTTACCCTTGTCGGCGCGCCACCGCCCCAGGCGCCTGCGCCGGCGGTACCGGCCACCCATCCCCGTTTCGCGCCCTATGAGGTCTTCCGCGATCCGCTGGAGAACGCGGGCCGGGACGGCGCCGCGCCGGCGCTCGCGGCCCCGGAGATGGTCTATCTCCCCGGCGGGACCTTCCAGATGGGCGACGAACAAGGCGGCAGCGACGAACGGCCGGTCCATCCGGTCCGCGTTCCCGCCTTCGCCATGGGGCGCACCCCGGTCACCTGGCGCGACTACCTGCGCTATTGCGAGGCAACCGGCAAACACTGGCCAAAATGGTTGGAGTTGGGCAATGAGTATCATGTGGAGACGGGTAAGAATGACCGTTACGCCAAGATCGGTGTCGGCCGCGAGGCTCTGGACCTGCCGGTGGTCGGTATCTCCTGGGACGACGCCCGCGCCTACTGCGCGTGGCTGAGCGACCAGACCAGCGAGCGTTACGCACTGCCCAGCGAGGCGCAGTGGGAATATGCCTGCCGTGCCGGGACCGCGACCCGTTGGTACTGTGGTGACACCGCAGCCGGGCTGGCCGATTACGCCTGGTGCAGCGAGAATGCGGGTGGCCGACTCCATCCGATCGGGCAGAAACGGGCCAACGCCTGGGGGTTGTACGATATGCACGGCAACGTGTGGGAGTGGTGCGCGGACTGGTATGCGTCGGACTACTACCAACAACTCGCTGAGGCACCGCGAGCAACCGCGAGCAGCGCCGAGCAGGCGGCGAGTGGCGGCCCGCAGCCCGCGAGTGGCTGGCGACGCATTGCTAGGGCGTTTGGGTTCGGTGCCAACAATGCTGCAGTGGATGCCAGTGGAAACGCAGCAGCCGCGAGTGGCGTGCAGCAGTCCGCCAGTGAGAGTCCGAGTGGCCCCGAGACGGGCTCCAGCCGGGTGATTCGGGGCGGCTCCTGGGACTTCGACGCCGACTACTGCCGCGCGGCGTACCGCGACTTCGGGCATCCGTCCTACCGCTACGACTACCTCGGTTTCCGCCTTTCGAGGACCGTATAGTTTGGCACTCTTACCCTCTTACCCTTGTCCGCGCCGGGATGCCCGGCGCCGCTCCGATGCAGCACCGCGGCGCAGTCCCCGCGTGCGCAGCCGCGGGGATGGCGCACCGGTGCATGCCACCCTGAGGTCGCGCTGATGCTGATCCGGGTCTTCACCCTGGCCTTCGAGCCGGTGACCGGACGTTTCAACTACGACCCAGTGCACGATTTCATCGCCGACAAGGAGATGGCGTCTATCCGCGACCATTTTTTCCTTAGGCTATTTCCGAAGAACTTCGTACCACGCCGGCTCAACCGCCAGTGACCGGGGCGACGCGACCGGAGGCCGACCCTGTAGCGGGCGCCGCCGCCGCGTCCGGCGGAAGCCACGACGGTCTGTTGTGTGAGTGCATCTTCATCCGGGGTGATGCGGTATGCTGGGCGAATGCGTGATCTCACCCC
>JACDZG010000306.1 GCA_013426805.1 Chromatiaceae bacterium | reverse complement strand
GCGCCCGACGGTATAGCGGCTCGGCCTCCCCGTAACGAGCCTGGGCCTGGTACAGCAAGGCCAGGTTGTTGACGCTCGCGAGGGTCTGCGGATGCTCGGCCCCCAGCACCCGCTCGCTGGCCGCGAGCGCCCGGCGGTACAGCTGCTCGGCGTCGGCGTAGCGCCCCTGGGACTTGTACAGGACGGCCAGGTTGTTGAGGCTCGCCAGAGTCTTCGGATGCTCGGCCCCCAGCACCCGCTCAACCCGCTCGAGCGCGATCCCGGCGACCAGTTCCGCCTCGGCAAACCTGCCTGCATCTAGGAGCGCGACGGTGACGCGGTTCAGCGCCCCGACCAGTTCCTCATCCGTCGGCTCCCGCCCGTCGCGCTCGCGCAGTGCCTCGGTGACCTGCCGGACCAGATCATCGGACGCGGTATCCGCCAGGCCCGGCGGCGGTGCGCATAGCGCCAGCGCGGCGAGCAGGATCAGGGTGGTGCGGCGCATGGGGAACCTCCGTGCGGTCAATAGTTCGATCGGGTGATTCGGCGATGTCGATGGTCCTGGGCCGCAGCGCGCATGGACCCCGTCCTGAACGCCCTGAATGCCCCGGGGGCTGATCGCCAGGCCGTCGTCTGCCGGGCATCAACGACGCGGGACGGGCTGCAAACCCCTCCCGCCCGGGGTCCCCCCTCAGGGCGCGCAGTTCACCACCAACTCGTCGCTGAACTGCCCCACCTCCTCGTCCCTGACCACATAGACCGCGGTGTAGCGGCGCAGCTCCGGCTTGGCGGGGTCGCGCAGGGGCCGGTTGTCGATGTAGGGGGCCACGGTGTCGCGGGCCAGGAAGGCATACTTGCCGGTCGCCTCGTCCATCTCGTAGATGTTGATGCCGTCGGTGCGCAGCTTCGGGAAGCGTAGGACCACCACGCCGCCGGGTCTGGTCGATGCCGGTCAGGACCGGCTTGAGGCTGGCGTAGTCGGTGCTGTCCTCGGCGCCGACGATTCCGAGCAGGGCGCCCAGGGCCTCGGTGTACGCGCCGCCGGCCTTGATCTGCCGGGCGATGGCGCGGGCGGCGGTCTCGGCGGCTGGCCTTCTTCTCCTCGGTGGCGTGGCGGGCCGCCGCCTGGGCCTGGGCATTGGCGGCGGACTTGGCGCGGGTCTCCTGGCCCACGGCCTGGAGCGCGCTCAACGCGGCCTCGGACAGACCCAGATCGGGGCGGCGCGCCTGCGCCTAGGCGATGAAGTTGTCCAGCCAGGCGAGAAAGTCATTGTCGGCGGTGGGAACGAAGTCGAATTTGGCCATGGCGATGCTCCTGCGTTGTGGGGGGACAAGGTGAAGCCTCGATCGCGACCAGGTCCGGGGCGCGACCGGCGCGCCGCGGACCTGCTCGCTCGCAGATGATAAGACCGTTCGGCTCAGGGTTGCAGCGATGCTTGCCGACGCGGATCGGCCAAGCGCTTCGACCCAACTGCGGGAATTGCTCTCACAAAGAATTGCTCTCACAAAGACACAAAGTCAGCAATTCCCGGCGAAAATTTTTTCCCTTTATAAACAATATGATAAACCCTCT